>JAWXCJ010000227.1:0-9793 GCA_034408875.1 Actinomycetota bacterium | reverse complement strand
GGCTTACCTCGCGCTCGGGTCGAATCTCGGTGATCGGCTCGCGTATCTCCAGGGCGCTGTCGACGGGCTGGCGCGCGCCGATGGGATCACGATGGTCGGCGTCTCGCGTGTCTACGAAACCGCACCTTTGGGCGGCCCGGACCAAGGCGCGTATCTGAACGCCGTCGTCGCCGTCGACACCGAACTCGCACCGCGCGCGCTGCTCGCGTTCGTGCAGACACTCGAATCGGATGCGCGCCGTGTGCGTTCCGAACGCTTCGGTCCGCGCACACTCGACGTCGACATCCTGCTCTACGACGAACTCGAGCTCGACACGCCCGAGTTGACGATTCCGCACCCGCGCATGTGGGAGCGCGCCTTCGTCCTCGTGCCGTTGCACGACCTCGCCCCGGAACGCGCACGCGCCATGGTCGCCTCGGAAGACGTCCGCGAAGCTCCGGTAACCTTGACTCTTCCTTCGACGTAGCGGATGACTTTGGCTCGAATTCCTCGAACCGTCGCGCTCGTTGGTCCCGGACGCGCGGGCACGACGATCGCTTTGGCACTTCTCGACCACGACGTTGAGGTCGTCGCGGT
Organism: Actinomycetota bacterium; assembly: GCA_034408875.1. Classification (GTDB taxonomy): domain Bacteria; phylum Actinomycetota; class Acidimicrobiia; order IMCC26256; family PALSA-610; genus JANNHK01. The sequence continues at coordinate 9,217 of JAWXCJ010000227.1, read as the reverse complement.
CGCGGGACGCGCGCCCGATGCCGGGTCGACGACGGCCGCCGCGGTTGCGCTTTCGTCGCGGGCCGCGCTCGTTTCCGAAGTCGGGCGGGGTGCGGGCTTGGTGATCATCGCGACTCCCGACCGGGCGATCGACCAGGCCGCGCTCACGACCGCTCCCTCACTCGAGAAGAACGCGCTCGTCATTCACCTCGCGGGCTCGCGCGGGCTCGACGCGTTCCAGCGGCTTCGCGAAGCGCGCCCCGACGTACGCGTCGGCGCACTGCACCCGTTGCAGTCGTTTCCGTCGGCGAGTGCCGGGCTCGAGCGCCTGCCCGGCGCGTGGGCGGCAGTCGCCGGCGACCCCATGACGACCGAGATTGCCCAGTTGCTCGGGCTGCGGACGTTCGAACTGCCCGACAGCGAACGCGTGCGCTACCACGCGGCCGCAGTTGTCGCGTCGAATCACCTCGTCGCGCTGCTCGGCCAGGTCGAGCGCCTCGCGCAGTCGTGCGGCGTACCGTTCGAGGCATTCCGATCGCTCGTGCAGGCATCGGTCGACAATGCATTCGTGCTCGGACCGGCCGAAGCGTTGACCGGCCCGATCAGCCGCGGCGACCTGACGACGGTCGAGCAACACCTCCTCGCCCTCGACCCCGGCGACCGTGACGCCTACCGCGCGCTGGCCCGAGAGGCAGCGCGCCTCACGAGCCGACGCGACACCGCGATCGACCGCCTACTCGACGACGTCATGGCCGCGCCGCCACCCGACCAGCTTCCGGACGCCTGAATTCCGCCTTCGGGTACGCTTCCCGAGTCATCCGAACCGCCAGTCCGGACCCACGAGGCCGGAACCGAGCGAGGTTCGCACGTGCTGTACGTCGAAACGATTGCGGAGCTACGCGAGCACTGTGACCGGACGCGCCGCGACGGGCGCACCGTCGGTGTCGTGCCCACGATGGGTTATCTCCACGAGGGCCATCGCGCACTGATGCGTGCCGCGCGCGAACGCTGCGACTTCGTCGTCGTCACGATCTTCGTCAACCCATTGCAGTTCGGCGCGGGCGAGGATCTCGACCGGTACCCGAGCGACCTGACCGGCGACCTTGCCCAGTGCGAGGCCGAAGGCGTCGACTGCGTCTTCGCACCCGCCCGGGCCGAGATGTACCCGCGGCCCGTCCTCACGACGGTGCACGTCGAGCGCCTCACCGAAGGCCTGTGCGGAGCGACGCGGCCGACGCATTTCGACGGAGTCGCGACCGTCGTTGCCAAACTGTTCTCGATCGTCGGCCCGAGTGCGGCCTTCTTCGGACGCAAGGACGCGCAGCAACTCGCGGTAGTCACGCGCATGGCCGACGACCTCAACCTGCCGGTCGAAGTCGTCGGGTGCCCACTCGTTCGCGAGGCGGATGGTCTCGCTTTGTCGAGCCGCAACGCCTACTTGTCGCCGGAACAACGCGCCGCGGCGCCGGTGTTGTTCGACGCGTTGCGGGTCGCGGCCAACGCGGTGGTCGAGGGGGAGCGCGATTCGCAGCGGCTCCGTGACGTGATCACGCAGACTGTCGGACGGGCGCCGGGCGTCGACCTCGAGTACGTCGAGATCAGCGACGCGCACGACATCACTCCGCTCGACGCCGTGAATGGCGACGTGTTGGTCGCACTCGCGGCTCGGCTCGGCGGTACGCGCCTGATCGACAACATCCGCCTCGCGGTGTGGGGCGAGGACGTCGAAGTTGATCTCGGTACGGGTTTCGTACAGGCGTAGGGGAGAGCATGCAGCGCACGGTGATGAAGTCGAAGATCCACCGGACGACGGTGACCGGCGCTCGGTTCGACTACGTCGGTTCGATCACCCTCGACCCCACGTAGGATTACCCCGGTGCACGACCTTCTGGTTATGGGGAGCGGTATCGCGGGGCTCACGACCGCGTTGCACGCGGCTCGGCGGGGAATGTCGGTGGTCGTGCTCACGAAGGGCGAGTTGTCGCATTCGGCGACGCGCTATGCGCAAGGTGGTGTGGCGGCCGCGTTCGCGCCGCCCGACTCACCCGACCTGCATCTCGCCGACACGCTCGTCGCCGGCTCCGGGCTCTGCGACGCCGACGCGGTCCGGGTGCTCGTCGAAGAAGGCCCCGACCGGGTGCGGGAGCTGGCCGCGATGGGCGCCCGGTTCGACACTGAACCCAGTGCCGAGGGCGACCAGCTGCTGCTGGCCCGGGAGGGCGGGCACTCGCTGGCCCGGGTCGTGCACGCGGGCGGCGACGCCACGGGCGCCGAGATCGAACGGGCGCTGGTGGAAGCGGTCGAGCGCAGCGACATCGAGGTGCGGACGGGCTGGTTCGCGATCGAACTGCTGCGCGAGCGGGGCCGCAGCGAGGGTGTCCTGGCCCTGAGCCCCACTGGTGGCGTGGAATTCGTCCGGGCCCTCGACACAGTCCTGGCCACTGGTGGAGCTGGTCAGTGCTTCGCGGTCACGACAAATCCGGCGCTTTCGACGGGTGACGGTATAGCCCTTTCACTCAGGGCCGGGGTGGCCTGTGCCGACTTGGAATTCGTGCAATTCCACCCGACGGCCCTGCACCACCCGTCGATGCCGCGGCCGCTGCTGTCCGAGGCACTGCGGGGAGAGGGCGCGGTCCTGCGCGACGACGAGGGATCCGCGTTCATGGCGGGCGCCCATCCGCTCGCCGATCTCGCTCCGCGCGACATCGTTTCGCGCGCGATCTACGCGCGCATGATGGACGAGAACGTCGAACACGTCTGGCTCGACGCGACGATGATCGAGGATTTCGAGCACCGGTTCCCGACGATCTGGGCCGCGTGTCAAGGTGTCGGCCTCGACCCGACGAACGACTGGCTGCCGGTGGCGCCCGCCGCGCACTACTTGTCGGGCGGAGTTGTCACTGACCTCGACGGTGCGACAACCCTTCCCCACCTGTGGTCGTGCGGAGAGACGGCGTGCAGCGGCGTCCACGGCGCCAATCGGCTTGCGTCGAACTCGTTGCTCGACGGTCTCGTGTTCGGGCGGCGCGTGGTCGAGGCGATCGTCCGCGACAAGCGCGAGGCCGACTCGACGGGCGCGATGACCGGCGTGCTCGACCTCACGGCGGTCGCGGTCGACGAGGACCCGGTCGTGCTCCCGAGAAACAATCCCACGGCGCCCGACAAGGTGCGGGGCGCGGTCCAGCGCACGATGTCGAGCGATTGTGGAGTCGTGCGCGACGCGGGCGGTCTCAAGCTCGCCGCCGACACGCTCGGCGACCTCGCCGGTCTCGCCGACGACCTTCCCGCGCGCGAGATGGCGACCTACGAGGTACTCAACCTTCTGCGCGTCTCGCGGGCGATCGTCGACGCGGCGGCGACGCGGGAAGAGACGCGCGGATCGCACGCGCGGGCCGACTACCCGGAAGCCTCCGACGACCTGCTCGGCCGCTTCGTGTTCCGTGGGTCCGCGCGTCCTGAGTTCGTTCCCCTGTCCGCCGGTTCCCGAGGAGGGAACGCATGACGTCGTTCGACCCCCCAGTCCCGATTCTGCGCGATCTCGTGACGCGCGCCCTGGCCGAAGACCTCGGACTCCTGGGCGACGTGACGTCGATCGCGATCGTGGGTGAAGACCAGACGGCGGTCGCCGCGTTGGTCGCGCGCGAAGAAGGCGTCCTCGCCGGGTCGGCCGCGGCCACCGAGGTCTACCGGCAGATCGACGTCAACCTCGCGCTCGAGTGGCGCGCGCGTGACGGGGAGCCCATCGAGGCGGGAATGGAACTGGCGCGGGTGATCGGCTCGCTGCACTCGATCCTCGCCGGTGAACGCGTGGCGCTGAACCTCGTGTCGCATTGTTCCGGCGTCGCGTCGCTCACCCGACGCTATGTGCGGGCCGCCCGCGGGCGGGTGCGGATTCGGGACACGCGCAAGACCCTGCCCGGACTCCGTGCCCTGCAACGTGCTGCGGTGCGAGCGGGTGGCGGCTTCAACCACCGCGACTCGCTCTCGGACGCGATTCTCATCAAGGACAACCACCTCGCGGTGCTCGGCGTCGCCCGCGCGGTCGAGCGGTCGCGCGCCCGCTGGCCGGGACGCATCATCGAAGTCGAATGCGACACGCTCGAACAGGTGAAGGAAGCCGCGAGCGTGGGCGTCGACATCGTGTTGCTCGACAACATGAGCCCTGAGACCGTCACCCAGGCCGTGCTGCTGCTCGAGGGGGCGGCGAAGGTCGAGGTGTCCGGCCGCGTGTCGGTCGACGAGGTCGCCGCCTACGCGGAGACGGGTGCCGACTTCATTTCGGTGGGCGCGCTCACGCACTCGGTCCGGGCACTGGACATCGGGCTCGACATTCTTTGAGGGTTTGGCTCTGAGCGCCTGACGCAAACCCGCCTACGATGGCGGGCCGATGCTCCTCGCGATCGACGTCGGCAACACGAACACGGTGGTCGGACTCTTCAACGGCCACGAGCTTGCCGACCACTGGCGTATCGCGACCGACGCGCACCGGACCTCTGACGAACTCGCATTGATGATCCAGCAGTTCCTGGGGTTCCACGGGTTCTCGTTCGACAACTCGATTACCGGCGTCGCGATCTCGTCCGGCGTCCCGCGCGTCACCGGCGAGTTGCGGCAGATGACGGAGCGTTACTTCGGGCTCCCGGCTCTTGTGGTCGAACCGGGTGTGCGTACCGGGATGCCGATCCTCTACAACGACCCGAAGGAGGTCGGGGCCGACCGCATCGCCAATGCCGTCGGCGCGTTCGACCTCTACGGCGGGCCGTCGATCTGCGTCGACTTCGGGACCGCGACGACGATCGAAGCGATCAGCGACCGCGGCGAGTATCTCGGCGGCGCCATCTGCCCCGGGGTCGAGATCTCGCTCGACGCGTTGTTCGAGAAGGCGGCCGGCCTCAAGCGCGTCGAACTCGGACCGCCGAAGCATGTGATCGGGAAGTCGACGGTCGAGTCGATCCAGTCGGGTGCGATGCACGGCTTCAGTGCCCAGGTCGACGGGCTCGTCGAACGGTTCATGGGCGAGATCGGCGAAGCCACGGTTGTCGCGACCGGCGGACTCGCCGAGTTGTTGATGCCGTTCATCCGCACGATCCAGCACTACGAACCGTGGCTCACGCTCTACGGTCTCCGCATCATCTTCGAACGGAACCAGTAGCGGTATGAATGCCGACGAAAGTGAATCGAGACGGGCGAAGGTCGACGCGATCCGCGCGCGGGGCGACGATCCGTACCCGGTGCACTTCGCGCGGACGCACAGTCTGCGGGAGTTGCGCGCGGCGTACGACGAGAAGCTCGCCGACGGCGACTCGACCGAGGATGTCGTGTCGGTTGCGGGGCGCGTCATGCTGTCGCGCGACCAGGGCAAGCTGATCTTCGCGACGCTGCGCGACGGAACGGACACGGCGCAGCTCTTCGTCAGTTCCGGCGACCTCGGTGCGGAAGCGTTCGGCCGCTTCCGCGACGACATCGACCGGGGCGACTGGGTCGGCGCGACGGGCACCGTGATGAAGACCAAGCGGGGCGAACTCTCCGTGCGCGTGCGGTCGTTCCAGTTGCTGTCGAAGGCGCTGCGGCCGCTGCCCGAGAAGTACCACGGCCTCAGCGACACCGACACGCGTTACCGCCAGCGCTACGTCGACCTTCTGGTCAACGACGACGCCCGCCGGGTCATCGAGATTCGCCACAAGGCCGTGGCTGCGCTGCGCGAGATGTTGATCGGGGAGGGTTTCGTCGAGGTCGAGACGCCGGTGTTGCACCCCATTCCCGGTGGCGCAACGGCGCGCCCGTTCGAAACGCACCACAACGCCCTCGACATGGAGCTGTACCTGCGGATCGCGCCGGAGCTGTATCTCAAGCGACTCATCGTCGCCGGCTTCGACCGCGTGTTCGAGATCGCCCGGGTATTCCGCAACGAAGGACTCTCGACGCGCCACAACCCCGAGTTCTCGATGCTCGAGCTCTACCAAACCCTCGCCGACTACTACGACATGATGCGCCTCACCGAGGACCTGATCGCGTACGCGGCGCGCGCCGCGATCGGAACGACGGTCGTCGAGTGGGAAGGGCGGGACTACGACCTCACGCCCCCGTTCCAACGGCGCACGATGATCGACCTGATCAAGGAACACGCCGGACTCGACGTGCACCCCTCGCAGCCGGTCGACGGATTGCGCGCGATGTGCCACGACCTCGACATCAAGATCGAGAAGGCGTGGGGTCCGGGCAAGCTCATCCTCGAGATCTACGAGAAGACCACGGAGCACAAGATCATCGAACCGACATTCGTGTGCGACTACCCGCGTGAGGTGTCGCCGCTCGCCCGTGAACATCGCGGTGACCCGACGCTGACGGAACGCTTCGAACTGATCGTCGGCGGGCGCGAGCTGGCCAACGCGTTCAGCGAACTGAACGACCCCGTCGACCAGCTCCGCCGCTTCGAGGCGCAGGCCACGCTGCAGCAACTCGGCGATGTCGAGGCGCACGGCATCGACGCCGACTACGTGCGGGCGCTCGAGTACGGGCTCCCGCCGACCGGCGGTATGGGTCTCGGCGTCGATCGGTTGGTCATGCTCTTCGCCGGGGTATCGTCGATTCGAGAAGTGATCTTGTTCCCGCATTTACGACCGGAGAGCGGTACTTGAAGATCCTCGTCACAGGGATGGGTGGGGAACTCGGCACGCGGGTAGCGCAACTGCTCGAGCAGCGCGCCTGGGCGACCGAGATCGTCGGGGTCGACTTTGTGCCACCGCGTCGCCGGTTGCGGCGGGCGGAGTTCCGCCGGATCGACCCGCGCGATCGCGACAAGCTCGTGCGGTTCGTCACCGACGTTGCGCCGAACGTCGTCGCCCATTTCGGCGTGTACGAACCGTCGTCGCGCATGACGCCCGAGTCGGCGGTGGAACGCACCGAACTGGCGACGGTCGCGGCGTTGAGCGCCGCGGCCCGCGCCGGAAACCTCGAATACGTCGTCGTGCGCAGCGGGCTCGAGGTCTACGGTCCGCGCTCCGCTTCGGTGTCGGTGCCCGACGAAGACGCGTTGCCTGCGCCCCGCACGCCCTACGGCGAGTCGCTCCTCGAAGTCGAGGCGATCGCAGCCGGGTTGCGCGTGCAGCACGGCGTGGGTGTGTGCGCGCTGCGGTACGCGCCGGTGCTCGGGTCGCATGTTCCGAGTCCGCTCGGGCGGCTGTTGCGGCTCCCGGTCGTGCCCGTGCCCGCGTTCGCCGACCCGCCGTTCTCGGTGCTGCATCCCGACGACGCGGCCGACGCGATGGTTGCTGCCATCGAACGGCGTTTCGACGGGCCGCTCAACATCGTCGGCCCCGGTGCCGCGACGCCGTGGCAGGCGGTTCGCCTCGGCGGCCGGATACCGATCCCAGTCTTGCCGGGCTTGTGGGGTCCCGCCGCGCAGGCGGTCGAACTGGCCGGCGCGGCGATCGCCGAACACGTGGTCGAACTCCTGCGCCATGGGCGCACGGGAGCGGGAAGCCGCGCGGTCGACGCGCTCGGACTCACGAACCTGCGCCCGACCCAGGACGTGTTACGCGAGTTGTTCGACTGGGCCGACGTGGTGCCGTTGCAAATGGTGCGCGGGGAGGTCGCGTGAGTCCGCTCATGTCGCGCGACTTCGGGCTCGACACCGACCACTCGTCGGCGCCCGAACCGATCGGTCCCGCGTTGCGGCGCCGGCTCGGTGGCCGTTATCCGATCGACCCGTTCGGGTTCGACCCGCACCTGTGCGACCTGCTGTACCCGGCCGTGTCCGGGCTCGTGCGGGTCGCGGTATCGGGCGCCGAACACGTTCCGACCGACGGCGGCGCTGTCATCGTTGCCAACCGCGGTTTCGGTATCGCCGAACCAGCGGCCCTTGCGGTTGCTGTTCGCCGCGCGACCGGCCGGCGGCTGCGCGTTGTCGGCGCACCCGCCTTGCCCATTGCCGGCAGCGCCTTGCGCCGCCTCGGCGCGATCGCATCGAGCTACGAGGATCTGTCGGCCGCGCTGCGGGTGGGCCATCTCGTCGCCATGCCGCTCGCGCCCACGTGGATGCGCACGGGCGCGGGCATGCCTCCGCTCGCGCTCATGCAGGCGACGACCCACACGCCCGTGATTCCCGCCGCCGTCGTTCCCGGCGGACCGTTCGGCACTGCGCTCAAGCCGTGGCGCGTGCGCTTCGGCGACCTCGTGCGCCTCGACGAGCCGTATGCGCCCGACGACCCGCTGACCGCGGCCCGCTTCGCGGAAGCGGTGCGCGAAGCGGTCAGCGGGTTGCTCACGTAGGTACAGTTTTTCCCGTGCGGACGCAGCGGAGTCCCGCGGGCCGAAGGCTTCTCGGACGAGAGCGAAGGGAGCCATAGTTATCGTGCGGACGCAGCGGAGTCCCGCGGGCCGAAGGCTTCTCGGACGAGAGCGAAGGGAGCCATAGTTATCGTGCCCGAGATCCGCGCGAGTGACGGGGTTCGGATCGCGTTTCACACGTGGGGAAAGCGCGACGGCACGCCGGTCCTGATGATTCAGGGACTGGGCGTCGACAACCGCGGGTGGGCGTTGCAGCGCGGTGCGTTCGGCCGCCACCACCGTTGTATCGGTCCCGACAACCGCGGCACCGGTTTCTCGGAAGCCCCGCCGGGTCCGTACGACCTCGGGCGCATGGCCCAGGACGTGATCGAAGTGCTCGACGCGGCGGGCGTTGATTCGGCGCACGTCGTCGGCGCGTCGATGGGTGGCGTGATCGCACAGATCATCGCGGTGTTGCACCCGGAACGCGTGCGTTCGCTGACGCTGGCGTGCACGGCGTGCCAGCACCACGAATGGCGCCGCGAACTGTTGCGGGAGTGGGCCGACAATGTCGCCGCGCGCGGCATGGGTGCGTTGACCGAAGACGGCATGCGCTGGCTGATCGGTCCGCGGCTGCAGCGCCGGTTCGGCGTGTGGCTGAACGTGCTGGCCCGCGTGATCATGCAGACCCGTCCCGAACCGTTCGTGGCGCAAGTCGAGGCGATCCTCGACGCGCCGGACAACTTTCGTTTCCAATTGCCGAAAGTCACCGCGCCGACGCTCGTCATCACCGGCTCGCAGGACACGCTCACCCCGCTCGGCGACGCCGAAGAACTCGCGGAACTGATTCCCGACTCGCGTCTCTACGTGGTCCGCGGTGTCGCCCACGGCCTCATGGCCGAAGCCCCCAACGGCTTCAACGACGCAGTGTTGGGCTTCATCAAAGAAGTCGACGCGTCCGCGGACGCGT
>JAWXCJ010000226.1:0-9344 GCA_034408875.1 Actinomycetota bacterium | reverse complement strand
GGTGGGGGTGGCGTCGACGCACCGAACGGCGGTTGGTTCGGCGGTTCGCTCGGCGGGACATCGGTCATGAGGCGGAGCCTACGCTGACCGCGAAACGGAGGCGGAGGTACCTGTGAGCTACGAACCAGTACCGGCGGATCGGTTCACGTTCGGTCTGTGGACCGTCGGCAACCGCGGGCGCGACCCGTTCGGGCACGAGACGCGCCCTCCGATCGACCCCGTCGACGCGGTGCACCGGCTCGCCGAGCTCGGCGCGTACGGCGTCAACTTCCACGACGACGACCTCGTCCCGCCCGGTTCGTCGCCGGCTGCGCGCGAGCAGATCGTGAAGCAGTTCCGGCGCGCCCTCGACGAGACCGGACTGAAGGTGCCGATGGCGACGACCAACCTGTTCTCGCAGTCGGTGTTCAAGGACGGTGCGTTCACGGCGAACGACCCGGCGGTGCGTCGCCACGCGGTGGCGAAGACGCTCGACGCGATCGACCTCGGTGTCGAACTGGGCGCCACCGTGTTCGTGATGTGGGGCGGGCGCGAAGGCAGCGAGTGCGACGCGGCGAAAGACGTACGACTCGCGCTCGACCGCTACAAGGAAGCGGTCGACCTGTGCTGCGCGTACGTGCGCTCCCGCGGGTACGACGTGCGGTTTGCGCTCGAACCGAAGCCGAACGAGCCGCGCGGCAACATCTTCCTCCCGACCGTCGGCCACGCGCTCGCGTTCGTCGAACGCCTGGAGTGGCCCGAGATGGTCGGGCTCAACCCCGAGTTCGCGCACGAGACGATGTCGGGGCTTTCGTTTCATCACGCGGTCGCGCAGACGCTGTGGGCCGGGAAGCTGTTCCACATCGACCTCAACGGCCAGGTGCCGGGGAAGTACGACCAGGACTTCCGCTTCGGTTCCGAGGGTGCGCGCGACGCGTTCTATCTCGTGAAGTTGCTCGAAGATTCGCAGTGGGACGGGATGCGCCACTTCGACGCGCACGCGTACCGCACCGAGGACACGGCCGGTGTGTGGGAGTTCGCACGCGGGTGCATGCGCACCTACCTTGTGTTGCGCGAGAAGGCGGCGCGGTTCCACACCGATCCCGATATCCAAGCGGCGCTCGCGGCCGCGGGTGTCCCGGAGCTCGCGACGCCGACGTCGCCCCTGGGTTTGGGTGACGACGCGATCGCCGCGCTGCGGCCGTCTCTCGCCGATGTCGACGCGCTCGCAGCGCGCGGCTACGGCAACGAACGCCTCGACCAGCTCGTCACCGAACTCGTGCTCGGCGTGCGGTGACTGACTGGTATAATGACCATATGACTAGAAAAGTGACCGCTACAGAAGCCAAGGCGAAAATCCTCGGGCTTCTGGACGAAGTCCTGCACGGTGAGGAATTCGAGATCACGCGGCACGGACGCGTCGTGGCGAGGTTGGTTCCGGCCGCGGGTCCGACGGGCTTGAAGGGACAGTTCACCGGTGTGGCGATGAGCGCGGCCTCGGACGAGGACCTCTTCTCGACGGACACGGCCTGGGAACTCGGTTGACGACTGTTCTTCTCGATTCCCATGTCGTTCAATGGTGGTCGGCCGAACCCGAGCGATTGAGCAAGGCCGCGGTGCGTACGCTCGACTCGGCTGACGAACTCGCAGTCGCGTCGATCACCTGGTTCGAACTCGCGTGGCTCGCACAGCACGAACGCATCGTCGTGACGGTGCCGATTCGGTCGTGGCTGGACGGCATCGCAGCATCAGTGCGAACCATTGGTACAACTCCAGCGGTTGCGACAACCGCGGTCGGCCTGCCATCGTCATTTCCAGGCGATCCGGCCGATCGGTTGATCTACGCCACTGCGGTTGAACACGGCCTGAAGCTGGTGACCAAGGATGAGCGGCTGCGCGGGCACAAGCACCCGCGAGCGATCGCAGTCTGGTGACCGGTTCGCTCAGGCGTCGCGTTCTTTGAGGTCGAGCATCACGAGCCACCACGACGCGAGGCCGTGGTCGCACCACGCTTCCGGCGCGACGATGCAGTCGTCGGGGCACCGGCACACGCCGTCGCCCACCCACTCGAGCAACTCGTCGCTGTCGGGCGGCGCCCATCCGCTGTTGACCTCGAACCAGTCGTAGACGTTGCGGACGGCTTCGGCCGCGCTGGCGGTCACCCGACCAGGATGGCCGAGGCGCGGGACGAGCCGCCTACCCTGGCCCGATGACGGGCCGGCCGGCGGGTGCGTTCTGAAGCTTCCGTTCTCCGAGTGGCGGCGCACGCGCAAGCTGATGGGCGAACCGTTCCCCGACGCGTGGCGCGCGATCCTCGCCGCGCACGTGCCGCATTGGCGGTACCTCGACGGCGAGGAACGGCTCGTGCTCGAGGAGTACACGCTGTTGCTCGTCGCCGACAAGCGGTGGGAAGCCTCACGCGGGTTCACGCTCACCGACGAGATCCGGGTGACGATCGCGGGCCAGGCCGCGCTGCTCATCCTGGCGATCGGGTTCGACGCGTACCGCAACGTCGGCTCGATCATCGTGCACCCGACGACGATGAAGTTGAAGGGACAGCGCGCCGGACCGGCGCGCGGCACCGTCGTCGACGCACCGATACCCGTCCTCGGCGTCGCGCACTACCAAGGGCCCGTGATCGTCGCGTGGGACTCGGTGCTCGCCGGTGCCCGCCACCCCGAGCACGGCCACAACGTCGTTTACCACGAGTTCGCGCACAAGCTCGACATGCTCGACGACGTCATCGACGGCACACCACCCATCGCAGTACAGGAGCAGATGCAACGTTGGGTCGACGTGTGCACCGCCGAGTACGAAGCGTTGCGCGCCGGTAACGGTGACTTCCTCCGCACGTACGCCGCAGTCAACCCCGCGGAGTTCTTCGCGGTCGCGACCGAGGCGTTCTTCGACATCCCGGTCGAGATGGAAACAGCCAAGCCCGACTTGTACGGCGTCCTACGCGACTTCTACAGACAAGACCCCGCGCAACGCGTCCGTTCATTTACCAACTCACCCCCGGAGAGGGGGCCAGTGAGTAAGTGAACACGCCCGCTAGGCGCGGGTGCGCTTGACCTCGGCCCACAGGTCGGTGGTGCCGTAGGCGTTTCTGCGTTGGCCGCGGTCGACGGTGAGGCTCTGGAGCAGGTGCTCGCGGAGTTCCTCGGGCTCGACGGTCAGGTCGACATAGCGCTCGCAGCGCACGAGCACGGTCGTCGTCTCGTCGTGGGGCTCGAGAAAGAGGCGGACGGGCGTTACGCCGGCGTCGATCGCGCGGGACAGGAGTTCGTCGGCGACGACTTCGATCTCTTCGATGTGGGCGGCGTCGATGCCGGCGTCGGCCATCGCGACTGCGATTTCCGCGCGGGCGATCACGATGCCTGCCTGCGATGTCACTGGCGTACCGAGCATGGCGCCTCCCAATGTTCGGCCGTGCTCATTCTTCTACCCTGATCGACCCCCGGGCAGCCAAGCTGACGTTTCGGGCGAACCGTCTACACGCGGGCGGGATGCACCGGGGCCCCGGCCACCGGCACCCTGGTGCGCAGGATGCTTCCTCGACGCTCGGGTTCTTCGGTGTTGTCCGCGGTGGTGACATACAGGTCGCGGCCGTCGTCGCCGCCGAAACAGACACTCGTCACGACGGTCGCGGGTACTTCGATGCGGCGGTCGAGACGGCCGTCGGGAGTGAAACGGCCGACGCCGAACCCGCCGAGCAGCGCGACCCAGAGCGCGCCCGTCTCGTCGATGGCCATGCCGTCGGGCTGGCCGTAGTGCGTCGTGTCGATCGTGCGACGGTTCGTCGCGCGGCCGTTGTCGAGGTCGTGGACGATCACCGCGTTCGCCCGCGTGTCCGAGTGGTACACGGTGCTGTCGTCGGGCGACACCGCCACACCGTTCGCGTGGATGACGTCGCCGTACAGCTCGGTGGCCTCGCCGGTCAGCTCCGTGCGCCACAGCTCGCCGGGCACCGCCTCGGCACCCGGGTCGAACACTGCAAACCGCAACGAGCCCGCGTACACGCGGCCGGTGGAATCGGTGCACAGGTCGTTCCAGCCCGCGACGCCGTGCACCGAGCACACGGTGCGGGTTACGCCGTCGCGCACGTGGACGATGTCGCGACCCGACATGACGAGCCCGCCGTCGGCGTGCAGCGCGAGCCCGCCGACACCGCGCCGCTTCGGCACGACCGTCTCGATCTCGCCGAGTGGGTCGAGCCGGTAGACGCCACCGAAGAGGACGTCGCTGAAGAACAGCGAGCCGTCAAGCGCGGCGGTCGGTCCTTCCACGAGCCCGTAGCCGGACGCGAGTAGCTGGAACGTCATATGGTCGGAGGTTATGCCCCTGGTCCTCGGAATCGACTCGTCGACCCAGTCGACGAAGGTCGAAGTGCGCGACGCCGACTCCGGCGAACTGGTCGCCACGGGGCGCGCACCGCACCCGCCGACGTCGCCGCCGCGCAGTGAGCAGGACCCCGAGGTGTGGTGGGACGCGCTGCAACGAGCGTGCGCCGATGCGGGCGCACCCGCAGGCGACGTCGCCGCAATCGCCGTTGCCGGCCAGCAGCACGGGATGGTCGTGCTCGACGCCGACGGCGCCGTCGTCCGCCCGGCCAAACTCTGGAACGACACCGAGTCGGCGCCCGACGCGGCGTGGCTGGTGAAGCAACTCGACGGCCCGGACGCGTGGGCGAACCGGTGCGGTTCCGTCCCGGTCGCCGCGTTCACGATCACGAAACTTTCGTGGCTGCACCGCTCCGAACCCGACGCCTGGGCCCGCCTCGACCGTGTCTGCCTGCCTCACGACTGGCTCACGTACCGGCTCACGGGCGCGTTCGTCACCGACCGCGGCGACGCGTCGGGCACCGGCTACTACGCCGCGGCCGACGGTGCGTACTGCGCCGACCTCCTCGCGGTCGTCGAGCGCGACGTCGACTGGACACCACGCCTGCCCCGCGTTGCCGCGCCCGGCGAGACGGTCGGCACCGCGAACCTGACCGGGCGCGACGCGGTCGTCGGACCGGGCACGGGCGACAACATGGCCGCCGCACTTGGTGTTTCGTTGCGCCGGGGCGACGTCGCGATCTCGATCGGGACGTCGGGCACGGTGTACACGGTCAGCGACCAACCAACGTTCGACGCTACTGGCGCGGTCGCAGGTTTTGCCGATGCCACCGGGCGCTTCCTCCCGCTCGTGTGCACCTTGAACGCGACGAAGGTCACCGACGCGTTCGCGCGTCTGCTCGGCGTCGACCACGAACAGTTCGACGCGCTGGCACTCGCCGCGCCGCCGGGAGCGAACGGCACGGTCGTGCTCCCGTACTTCGACGGCGAGCGCACACCGAATCTCCCCGACGCGACCGGCTCGCTCTCCGGACTCCGGTCCGACGTGACGCGCGAACACGTCGCCCGGGCGGCGGTCGAAGGTGTGGTGTGCGGGCTGCTCGACGGACTCGACGCGCTCGCGGCGACGGGCGTCGCCGTCGACGGCCGGGTCGTGCTCCTCGGCGGGGGCGCGCACTCCGCTGCGTACCGGCGGGTCGCGGCCGATTTCACGGGCCGGCCCGTCGTCGTGCCCGACCGGGCCGAGTACGTCGCCGCGGGCGCGTGCGTGCAGGCCGCAGCAGTGCTGCACGGATCGCCGCCCGAAGCCGTCGCGTACGCGTGGAATCTCGACCAGGGTGCCGTCGTCGAACCCCACGACATCGACCGCGAGACGATTCGGGCGGCGTACCGAGAGGCCAATACGGGGATACTCTTCACGCTCTAATGGACGTTGCCGATTCGATCCTCGACCTCGTCGGCAACACGCCGCTCGTACGTCTGCCCCGTATCACCGAGGCCGAAGGGCTGACCTGCGACCTGATCGCCAAGGTCGAGACCACCAACCCGGGCAGTAGCAGCAAGGACCGCATCGCCATCTCGATGATCGACGCGGCCGAGCGCGACGGATTGCTGCGCCCCGGCGGCACGATCGTCGAACCGACGTCGGGCAACACCGGCGCCGGCCTCGCGATCGTCGCCGCGCAGCGCGGCTACCACTGCATCTTCGTGATGAGCGACAAGATGAGCGACGAGAAGATCGCGTTGCTGCGCGCGTACGGTGCGGAAGTGGTCGTGTGCCCCACCGCGGTACCGCCCGAAGACCCGCGCTCGTACTACTCGACCGCCGAACGACTCGTGCGCGAAACCCCGGGCGCGTTCCGTCCCGACCAGTACTCCAACGCAGCCAACCCCGCCGCGCACGAAGCGACCACCGGTCCCGAGATCTGGCGCCAGACCGATGGGCGCGTCACGCACTTCGTCGCAGGAGTCGGCACCGGCGGCACGATCACCGGCGTCGCCCGGTTCCTCAAGGCGCAGAACCCCAACGTGCAGATCATCGGCGCCGACCCGTCGGGCTCGGTCTACTCGGGTGGTTCCGGTCGGCCGTATCTCGTCGAGGGCGTCGGCGAAGACTTCTGGCCGACGACGTTCGACCCGTCGCTCGTCGACCGCGTCATCGAGGTCAGCGACGCGGACTCGTTTCTCACCGCGCGGCGCGTCACGCAACAAGAGGGCCTGCTCATCGGCGGGTCGGGCGGCACCGCGGTGCATGCCGCGCTCGAACTCGCACGCGGCCTCGGCCCCGAAGACATCGTGGTCGTGTTGTTGCCCGACTCCGGACGCAGCTACCTGTCGAAGATCTTCGACGACCAATGGATGTTCGACATGGGCTTCCTCCGCGCCGACGGCCCCATCGCGGGCGAGGTGCTCTCGGCGAAGGCGTCGGGCATCGCCGACCTCGTGCTCATCACCCCGGAGGAACCGGTGCGCGACGCGATCAAGCTCATGCGCGACACCGGCGTATCGCAACTCGTCGTGAGCGTCACCAAAGATCTGCCGCTCGCGGCCAAAGAGGTGACCGGCACGGTGCACGAACTCGAACTCATGGACTGGACGTTCCGCGACGAGGCCGTGCTCGACCGCCCCGTCGGCGAAGTGTGCGGCCCGTCGATGCCGATGATCGGGTTCGGCGAACCCGTGGCGCGCGTCGTGGCCAGCCTCGAACAGAGTCCGGCCGTGCTCGTGCTCGAAGGCGGCCACCCCATCGGCGTGCTGTCGCGTTCCGACGTGCTGTCGTTCCTGGCCCGCCGCAAGTGACGGGACCTCGCGAGACGAGTATGGGCGGGTTCGAGACCCGAGCCATCCACGCGGGCCAGGATCCCGACCCCGCGACCGGCGCGGTCGTCACGCCGATCTCGCTCGCAACGACGTTCGCGCAGTCGGCTGTGGGTGAACACCAGGGCTACGAATACGCGCGCAGCGGTAATCCCACCCGGACCGCGCTCGAAACGTGCATCGCATCGCTCGAAGGCGGCACCCACGGCCTCGCGTTCGCGAGCGGACTCGCGGCCGAAGACGCGCTCCTGCGCACGCTCCACCCCGGCGACCACGTGGTGATCCCGAACGACGCGTACGGCGGTACCTACCGCCTCGTTGCCCGCGTGCACGAACGCCACGGGCTCACGTGGACGTCAGTCGACCTGCGCGACATCGCCGCGCTCGAAGCCGCGTGGCGGCCCGAGACCAAGATGGTGTGGATCGAAACGCCGACCAACCCGATGCTCGCGATCGTCGACATCGCCGCGGTCGCGGGCGTCGCGCACGCGCACGGCGCCCGGGTCGTCGTCGACAACACGTTCGCGACGCCGTACCTCCAGCAACCCCTCGACCTCGGCGCCGACGCCTCCGTGCACTCCAGCACCAAGTATCTCGGCGGCCACTCCGACGTCGTCGGCGGCGCGATCGTCGTACGCGACGACACGTTCGGCGACGAGTTGCGGTTCCTCCAGAACGCGATGGGCGCCGTGCCCTCGCCGTTCGACTGCTACCTCGTGCTGCGGGGTCTCAAGACGCTTGCCGTGCGCATGGACCGCCACTGCACCAACGCGGCCGCCGTCGTCGACGTACTCACCGGCCACCCGGCCGTCGCCCGCGTCCTGTACCCCGGTCTCGCCGACCATCCCGGTCACGACGTCGCCCGCCGCCAGATGGCGAACTTCGGCGGCATGGTGTCGTTCATCGCCGCGGGGGGAGAAGCGGCCGCGCTCGACCTCGTCACGAAGACCCGCATCTTCACGCTCGCGGAGTCGCTCGGCGCGGTCGAGTCGCTCATCGAGCATCCCGCCCGCATGACGCACGCGTCGGTCGAAGGTTCGCCGCTCGCCGTCGACCCCGCCCTCGTGCGCCTCTCGGTCGGCATCGAGACCGTCGACGACCTCGTCGCCGACCTGCGGAACGCGCTGGACGCCAGCGCGTGATGCAGCGCCGCAACTTCCTCAAACTCGCAGCCGTCGCGCCCGCCGCGCCGTTCCTCGGTGCCGTCGCGCCGGGCGAGGGCTTGGTCGTGCCCGAAGGCTTCACCGTGCGCGAGATCGCGATCTCGGGCGAGGTCGTCGCCGGCACCGAATACGTGTGGCACACCTTCCCCGACGGTGGCGCGACGTTCCCGACCCCCGGCGAGGGCTGGATCTACGTGTCGAACAGCGAGGTGCCGACGACCGGCGGTGTCGGCGCGATCGAGTTCGATTCGACCGGCGCGATCGTCGACGCGTACCGCATCCTCGACGGCACCTCCATCAACTGTGCGGGCGGCGCGACGCCATGGGGCACGTGGTTGTCGTGCGAGGAATACGCCGACGGCCAGGTGTGGGAGTGCGACCCCTTCGGCCAAGAGGAGGCCGTCGTGCGCCCGGCGCTGGGCATCTTCAAACACGAAGCGGTCGCGGTAGACCCCGACGAACGCGCGCTCTACCTGACCCAGGACGACGACCCGGGACACCTGTACCGCTTCACGCCGGTCGAGTGGGAAGACCTCTCCGCGGGTGTGCTCGAAGTCGCGCTCGAAGCCCCCGACGGCTCGGTCGCGTGGAGTGTCAACGTCGACGAGGGCACCAACTACGCCGGCGGTGAAGGCATCGCGTACCAAAACGGCGTCGTGGTGTTCACGACCAAGTCCGACGGCCGCATCCGCGAACTCGACGTCGCCGCGCAGACCGTGCGCGTGCTGAGCGAAGGATTCGCGACCGGGCCCGACAACGTCATCTTCTCGGCCGCGGGCGACCTGTATGTGTGTGAGGACACCCCCGCGGACCAGGACCTCGTGCTCATCGACCCCGACGGCACTCCGTCGTCGTTCGCGCGCCTGACCAACGCCGGTGCGTCGGAGTTCGCGGGTGTCGCGTTCGACCCGTCGGGAAGACGCATGTACGTGTCGTCGCAGCGCGGCGCAGGCGGTGCGGGCATCACCTACGAGATCACCGGGCCGTTCCGCCGGCCCGCGACCCCGGAGTCGTCGACCACCGCTCCCACACCGACGATCCCACC
>JAWXCJ010000225.1:0-6623 GCA_034408875.1 Actinomycetota bacterium | reverse complement strand
GCGCCGTGACGGGCGGAACCGTGGTCGTGGGTGGCGTCGCGCCCACGAGGATGCGGTTGGGGGTCATGCGGTACCGCCACGAGAAGCGTTCGCGTTCGCGTTCGGGCTCGGCGCCGGGCCGTTCGATGACGCGGTAGAACTCGACCGAGATGCCCGGGTACCCGGCTTCGATCTGTTTCAGGGCGCCGATCTCGAGCGTTGCGCAGGCGTTGCCGGTGTCGACGTCGAGCGGCTGCGGGCAGTCCAGGAACTCGGCACCGACAGGGATCTCTTCGAGGATCTTGCGGTCGGCTTCGGTGACGGTCTTGCCTTCCTTGTCGCCGTAGAACGACACCGTGATCGAGCTCGCGTCGTACGACGTGCGCACGAGGATGCCGGCGTTCGAGTTGTTGCGGAAGGTGAGGTCGACGGTGCCGTAGTTGATCGTTGCTTCGCGTCCCATCGGATAGCGCGTGATGTAGATCGTGTGGGGCTTGTGGTAGATGTCCTCGTAGCCACCGAAGAAGACTGCGTTGAAGAAGGTCGTGGCGAGTTGGCTCACACCGCCGCCGAAGTCTTCGGTGAACTCGCCGTAGAACACGGGCGCGGTAACGAAACCGCGGTCGGGCGTGCGGGGGCCGATGGCTTCGTTGAGCGAGAACGTCGCACCGGGCTCGATCACCGAGTTGTCGATGAAGTCGGCGGCGAGGTGGATGTTCGTCACCCGCGACTGGCCCGACGCGTGGCGGGTCGTGAAGGTGGACACCTGCTCCTTGATGCCGAGGGACTCGGCCCACGCGGTGTCGTGCTCCGGAATCTTCTCCTCGAGCGGCGCGACGATCTCGCGTTCACCGTCGAGGATCGCCGCGGTCACGAGCGCCATGTCGACCTGGCGGCCGGCCTGCGAGGGCACGACCTGCACCGCGTTCGACGATGTCACGGTAAATGTCGCGTCGACCGGTTCCGTTTCGAGTGCGGCGAGCGAGTCGCCCAGCGCGGCCCGCAGCAGGTCGGGGTCGAGCGTGATTGCGAGCGTGTCGCCGTCGATGCGGGTGCCCATCGCGCTGACGAGTTGCTCGGGCGTGATCGTGAGCGTGGCGCCGAGTGTGCTCAGTTCGTGCGTTCCGCGCAGCAGCGCCCGTGCCTCCGCCGCGGCGCGCGTGACCTCTTCGGCGCTGATGACCGGTTGTACCGGTCCGACGGGCAGGTCGACCTTGTCGCGTTCGGATGACTGCAGTTCCCCAATGAGTATTGCCCGCGCTTCGTCACGGATGAGCCCGTTGCCCGCGGCGGGTTGGATCTCGACGACCTCGGTTCCTTCGAAGTGCAACCCACCCTCGATGTCGCCGGCGATGATCTCGCGCTGCCACCCGTCGAGGATTCCTTCGAGTCCGTCCTCGCGGTACGTCACGCGCAGCGCGACCGCGTCGGGCCGAAACCGGCGGAGGACCGCGCCGAACGTCTGGTCTATCGGGTTGTCGCTCCGGGCGGCCATGCGGGCCGCGCGCAGCGTCTCGTACTCGTCTACCTCGACACCGAGCAACGACGCGTCGACCACGAACTCGTGGTCGCCCGCACTTGCTTCGAGTGGTGCCGCCTCGAGGTCGGTCGCGATCGCCGACAGTTCTGCGTACGCCTCGTTCTCGCTCTTGCCGCCGAGTGTCACGCCGTCGACCTCGACCGCGGGCATCACGTCGCCCGCGAAGAGCACACGCTCGAGCACCGCGAGCAGGAACACGGCGACGACAGTGATGACGATCCCGATCAGAATTCGGCGCACCGGGAAGTGCTGTCGGGCGCCGGTGCGCGACCGGCCGACGCGTGCGCGCGGACGCGCGCGCGCAACGCCCTCGGACTGCGCGGTGACGGGACCCATCGAGCGGGCAGGCTACCGGGACCGCGACCGAATTCTCCTGGCGCCCTAGCCCCGCTGAGGGTCGCGGTAGCGTGGGTTGCATGCCGGAGCCCATCGCGGAGCCCGTTCCGCCACACGACGGACGCCTGTGTCTCCTTCAGGTCCATGCGCACCCCGACGACGAGGCATCGAAGGGTGCGGGGACAACCGCGAAGTACTCGGCGGACGGTGTGCACTGTGTCCTCGTGTGCTGCACCGGTGGCGAGGCCGGCGACATCCTGAACCCGGCCGTCGAACATCCCGGTTCACCCGAGGCGATGCACGAACTCCGCATGGCCGAGCTGCGCGAAAGCGTGCGTGTGCTCGGCTACGACTCGCTGCGCATGCTCGGCTACCTCGATAGCGGTATGCCCGACACCGAACCGAATGCGCACCCTGACAACTTTGCGAACGCCCCGCTCGACGAGGCAGTCGGCCGTCTGGTCGCCATCATCCGAGCCGAACGTCCGCAGGTCATTCTCACCTACCGCGAGGACCGCAACTTCTACCCGCATCCCGATCACATCCGGGTGCACGAGATCTCGGTCCCGGCGTTCGAACTCGCGGGTGACCCCGACGCCTACCCCGAGATGGGTGAGCCCTGGCAGCCCGCGAAGCTCTACTACGTCGGGTGGTCGATTGCGCGAGTGAAGGCCCTGCACGAGGCGTACCTCAGGCGGGGCGACGAGAGCCCGTACGAGTCGTGGTTCGAGCGTGGTTTCGGCGACGGCCGGACCGACGACTTCACGACCCTCATCGATGTCGGCGAGCACCTGCACCAGCGCCGGGCCGCGCTGCTCGCACACCGGACCCAGGTCGACCCGAACGGGTTCTGGATGCGCCTCCCCGACGACATTGTGCGCGAGGTGTTCCCCTGGGAGGAGTTCGTCCTCGCCCGTTCGCTCGTCGAGAACAACGTTCCCGACGGCGAGTTCGAAGACGACATCTTCGCCGGCATCCGCGAACGCGCCACCGATCTCCCCAACTCGCGACGATGATCGTCGAGTTCGTGGTGGCGGTGGGGAAGAAGGAGCAGGGGCGATTCTTCGCGCAGGTCAACGAGGGCGCGGTCATCGCCTCGGGTGCGGGCGCCGGGCCTGTTGAGGCCGACGTGGCGTTCACGATGTCGCCGGCCGACGCCGACGCGGTGCGGGCGGGCACCCTCGACCTGTCCGTCGGGTTCATGCGCGGGCAGATCAAGATGGCAGGCGACTTCGGTGCGCTCCTGCACGTGCTCCCGCTCACCCGCGGGAGTGACGCGGCCGTCAAGCCCGCGGCGGTGCTCGGCTAGAGGCGCAACCTAACCCTGGGAAACATGGTCGAGCCGCTCATTGCCTTTGGCTTTGCCCGCCGGTACGAATTGAGGCAGGCAGCAGCCCGTTTTGGGGGTAGTGGTGGCCGAGGGGCTGGCGTTCGATCCTGAGGCGGTGACGGCGGCCGCGGCCGCGATCGAAGCCGAAGCGCGTCCCCTCGCGGCGTTGATCGCTTGCGTCCCGCTCGGGATCTCGGCGCTGGACGTTGCTGTGGCCGAGGCGATCGAGCACTTCACGCGGCTCGTCACCGAAGCGGGAGTGCGCGCGGCGACTGAAGGCGAGACGTATACCCGGACTCTGCGCCGGGTCGCCGAGGGCGCCGCGGCCGCCGACCGTTGGCCGGGCTGAGTCGTGTACCCGGTCTCGTCGGAAGAGCTGTTCGTCGCGTCGGAGCGGCTCATGGCCCGGGCGGGCGAGTTCGATACTGCCGCCGAACGTGTCGACGGCAGTGTCAGGCGCCTGCGCGAGGTCGGCGACGGCATGGCACGCGCCTGGGAGAGCCCGGGCGCCCGGCGCTTCCACGCTGATTTCTCGAACTACGTCCGCCAGGTTGCGCCTCTCGTCGAAATGTTCGCCGGTGCGGCCGAAGCGCTGCGCACGTTGGCTCGTCATGCGCATGAGGTGGGGTGGCGGCTCCGCGCGAACGAGGTGCGCATCGCCAACCTCGGCGACGAGATGCTCGGCCTCGGGCGGCTTCTCGGCGATGCCGGAGTTGCCGACCAAGTGCGTAGCGTGGAGTCTCGGCGGGCTGGACTCGCCGACGAGGTCCGGTACCTCGAGAACCATTGCAACGATGGGTACGTGTGGTGGGCCGGCGCGTGCCGGGCGTGCGCGGACACGTTGCGCGCCGTGAGTGTCCCGCTCGATATTGCCTCGGCCCTGACACTCGACATTCCGGTCCTGACGACCCTGCGGGTATATACGTACGCGGCCGCCTTGTCGGGCCGGCCCGCCGCCGGGGTCGCATGGTTCGTCAAGCTCTCGGCCGAGCTCGGCGAGGCCGAATCCCCCGCCGACATCGCGGTGATCTTCGGCGCCATGAGCCCGGCCCGGCGCCGCGTCCTGGTCCGCGACTATCCCGAGTTGATCGGCAACCTCGACGGCGTCCCCCTCCAAATGCGGATCGACGCCAACCGCGTCCGCATGGAGACCGACTACGAGAACGCGGCCGCGGGCAGCGCCGAACAGGAACGACTTCGTGAGATGCTCGCGAGCATCGACGACCCGTACGGCGGGCGGGTACCACGCCAGTTTCTGATCTACGACACGACCGCGGACGGCCGCTACGCCGAGGTGTTCGGCGACATCACCACCGCCGACAACGTCGCCGTCTACCTCCCCGGCACCGGCTCCGCGCTGTCGAGCTGGCGCAAGGACTCCGACCGTGGCTTCTGGCTGTGGACCGAAGCGAACGATGGATTCGGCGAACGGACGGCGGTGGTGTCGTATCTCGGATTCGACGCGCCCGACGGGCTTGACAATGCCGGGTTCCCGGAGGAGGCCGAGACGGCGCGGCCGCTCGTCGTTTCGTTCATGGCCGGGCTCGGGTTGCGTGCCGCGCAGCACGTCACCCTGATCGGCCATAGTTATGGCAGCACAATGACCGGGTTCGCGATGCGCGAGGGCGACATGTCTATCGACGACGCGGTTGCGCTCGGCAGCCCCGGGATGGGCGTCGGTAGCGAGGACGGCCTAAACCTCGACGGCGGCCGTCTGTATGCGCTCAAGGCTCCGGGCGAGCCAGTCGGATGGCTGGAGGCGTTCGGCGAGGATCCGAGTTCGCCCGGCTTTGGTGGTGTGCGCCTCGAGACCAACCTCCGCGACTCCACGGTGCGGATAGGTGGCCACGGCGACTACTTCGCCGAGAATGTCAGCGATCCGCTGTGGGACGGCATCCAGGATCACCTCCCGGTGCCGGAGGCGGTCGACGATGTCGTCGATGCCGGTCAGCGGGCCCAAGACGTACTCGGTGGTGCGGTAGAGACCGGTGCCCGCAACACGGTCGATAAGACCCTCGAGATCGGAGGCGACGTGATCGAAACGGGTGGCGACATCGTCGAAGACATCGGTGAAGGCCTGGGCGACCTCGGCGACAACCTCAATCCGTTCCGGTGAGGCGCCTCGTAGTAATGGTGATGTTGGCTGTGGCTGTGGCGGCCGGCTGTAGCGGTGACGACAACGGGGAGGACAACGTGACAAGGCCACCACCCGCAACCGCCCAAGAGGGCCTCGCGGACATGAAGGCGTTGTTCCGCGACCTCGCCGAACTCGTCGGCACGGTCGCGCACGAGAACGTCGGCTCGAGCGCGTCGTTCTGCGAACCGCCGCTCGAAGACCTCGTGTACTTCGGCTGGGGGCTACGGGTCGAGGTCACGAGCGCGCCGACCGGGGCCGAGGCCCTCCACACGATCGAACAGGAACTCGAAGCCCGTGGGCTCTCCTTCACGCGCGACGCCCGCTCCGACGAGGTCGAGGACATACGTGGCGGCGACGGCCTCATGGGGATGCGGATCCGCGGATCGAAGACCACGACCGAGATTTCGATCGTCGGCCAGAGCGCGTGCGGACCGGGTGAAGAGTACGAACAGCCTACGGTGCCGTGAGGCGAACGACGGCGGGCGGGTGTCGCGCCAGTTGATCTACGACACGACGGGCGACGGTACCGAGCTCGTCGCTTGATTTCGGCGAGACACTCGCGCTCGGCACGAATCCCGAACCTGTCGAGCTGGCGCAAGGACTCCGATCGCTTTCTACAGGCGTAGCCGGCCGCCCTGGTAGACGCGCGACACGGTTGCGCCGCACTTGCCGTAGAACCGCAGGTTGCTGACCCAGCAGATCTCGCCCGCCGCATGCCCGCGCCGTTCGAGGTCGGCGCAGATCGCGGCGAGGACGGCGGATCCCACGCCGCCGTGGTGCGTCTCGGGGTCGGTGGCCATCGGGCCGATCCACGTCTCGCGGTTGCATGAGTGGCACCCAA
The DNA here is from genome assembly GCA_034408875.1 of Actinomycetota bacterium. Lineage (GTDB taxonomy): Bacteria > Actinomycetota > Acidimicrobiia > IMCC26256 > PALSA-610 > JANNHK01. Next base: position 460 of record JAWXCJ010000225.1, on the reverse strand, counting down.
ACCCGATCGTGGAGCCGTGCTCGTCGCGAGCCGCAACAGCCGTGCCCTGCTCGACGGCCACAGTCAGTTCGTCGACCCACTGCGGGAAGGCGCGGTGCGCGAACGTCAGGGCGCCGTCGGTCTGTTCGAGTTCCACGGTGACCCCGCGTGGCGGTGCGCGCCGGAACGTCGCCGGGATCGTCATGTTGATGCCGACGAGGTTGCGCTCGAACCCCATCGTCTCGAACAGCATTCCGGCGCGCGTGTTCGCAAGGTCGACGCCGGGCCAGACGTAGCGGGGGATGGCGTTGGCCAGGTGCATGTGCTTCGCGCCGTGCGCCCGTGCCCGTTCGATCGCGGCGCCAACGAGTTCCTTGGCGTGTCCCCGGCTCTGACGCTCGGGCGGCACCGCGACGAGCAGCAGCCACGCCCCGGTGTAGTCGCCGAGCTGTTTGATCGTGAGGACGGCGGCGCCGCCGTC
>JAWXCJ010000224.1:0-7043 GCA_034408875.1 Actinomycetota bacterium | reverse complement strand
TATCGGCGAGCATGCCCATGAGGATCTCGTGCGCGTGCAGCGACCGCAAGACGGTTTGGCTTCGGTGCAGGATCGCGACGAGTTGGCGGCTCGTCAGGTCGTCGAGCGCCGGCACCCGTTCGAGGTCCGCGTCGGCCCGATCGAGGAGATCCTCGGCGAGTACGGGAAGCGCGCTGCGCAACCGTCCGACCCGCCATGCCGGCTTGATCCTGCGGAACGAAGCGACCGGGTTGAGCTTGTGGAGCAGGCCGTTGTTCGGAACGATCTCGCCCGACAGGCGCAGGTCGATCGCGACGCGGCCTTCGACCGAGATGACGACCTCGCTCGATTCGATCTCGGCGCGCGTCGCGGCGCCGGTGAGCTCGACTGCCTCCCGCACGGCTTCGCGCAGCGGCGGCACCCAGAGGTCACGTTCGAGTTCGGTGAGCGGTTCCGGGAACGTCTCCGCGACCGGCCCCGGCCCGTAGACGGGACCGCGCGGCACACCGCGGATCTCCGTCGTTACAGGACGCGACTGCAGCAGCCGGAGCGTCCCGTCGTGCTCGATCGCCCACTCGACGTCCTGCGGCCCGCCGAAGACGCGCGCGACGTCGTTCGAGAGCGCCACGAGCCGGCGCAGATGAGTCGGAGGGAGCTCGGGTCCGTCGTTCGCGTCGAACTCGAGCACCTTCGCCTTCTCGTCCAACACGTAGCGAGATCCGTCGACTTCGCCACTCACCAGCGGCTCGGGACGGCCGCGCACGGCGCTGACGATACGCTGATCGGTGCGCCCCGTCACGGGGTCGATGCCGAACATCACGCCGCCGAACTCGGGGTCGATGAGCGGTTGCACGAGCACTGCGATCGGCGAATCGGCCGCGCCGGCCCGCTGCCGCGAGTCGAGCACCTTGCGGACCGCGGCGACGAACGCGACGAACCCGTCGATGCCGATGACCGAGTCGAACTGCCCCGCCATCGACGACTCCGTCGTGTCCTCGACGACCGACGAACTGCGGGCAACCAGTTCACGGTCCTCGCCTCCCGCGGCGTCGAATGCTTCGCGTACCGCGGGGTGCGACGCGACGTCGTCGCCTGCGTCGACCGCGTCGGAGAACGCGGTCGTAAGAACGACGCCGGGCAGCGTCGGAAGACCTTCGTTCGCGGCGCGGGCCAGCGCGGCAGCTTTGCCGCCGGTACGCGCGGCGTCGACAGCCGCGTCGTCGTTGAGATCGACGACAAACGGGCGAGCGAGGGTCATTGCGGCTGAGCCTTCCCGACGGCAACCCGGCGCAACCGTCGCCGCGTCATGGTCCGGCGGGTTCGCCCATCTCTTTCAGCGCGATGGACAGGGCCGCCCGCAACTTTCGGGCCGAGTCGGGCGACAGATGCCCGACCAGCCCCGCGCCCTGCTTCCCGACCTCTTCGACGGTGAGTTCGACCCGGGGGTCGTCGCACTCCTCACAGTCGTCGAGGGCGACGACGATCCACGAGATCTGGACCCGCTCCGGGTCGTCGGCCGGGTGGTCGTCGGTGCCGTAATCGGCCAGCTTCTTCACGGCGACAGTCAAGCACCGTTCCCGGTGCCCCGCGCCGGTTACGCCGCGAGCTGCGACGCGGCAAACGAGAGCCCGACGGCGGTGAGCATCGTCGGGACGACGAACATCACCAGCCGGTTCGTCTGCTCGCGCATCATGTCGGCAACGGCCACGCGCAGCTCCGCCATCTCGCCCTTCAACTCGGTGCGCAGCTCCGCCATCTCGCGACGGATCTCGGCCATCTGGCCCCGAAGCTCCGAACGCGTGAGGGCGAGATCAGTCTTAGTCGCCAGCTCGCTCGGGTCCATCGGCGGCAAGAGCTCCATCAACGTGTCAGCGGCGTCGACACCGAGCCGCTCGCGGGCGGCCTCGTACAGGTGCAGGCGCCGGCGCTCCTCGATCGGCATGTCTCCTCCAGTGTCGCGCAAATTTCGCAGAACAGAGGAGAGCTGTTCCTGGCCGGCTCTCGAGGCAGCCGCACCGTACCCGGGGCGTGAGACAACTACAGGTGGTTGAAGCCCGCCGACCGCGACGTCACTCGCATCTCCGGTGAGCGGATAGGCCGGCACCTGCCAGCCGCGCACGCGCAACCGGTCGGCGATGTCGTAGAGCGTGTAGCCGGGGTCGACGCCCTCGGTGATACGCCACGCCACCGATGGAATGCCCGTGCGCGGGTTGCCGTCGCACACGATGTCGAACGACCCGAGTTTCGCGATCTCACCGGCGAGGTACTGCCCGGTTTCGTACGCGGCGTCGTGGGCGGGCGGGCGCAGACTCGGGCGTCGACGGGCGCGGTGCTCGGAACGTCGCTCATCCTCTACTCCGAAACCGCCGAAGGCTCAGGCTTGGGGCCAGGCACTCGCCGCCGCTTCCGGTGCCGTTCCCCCGCGGTTCGGCCCGCTCGCTCGCGATCGCGGCCGGTGTCTTCGACATCGTGGCGACGTCGATGCTCGTCATCGCGATCCGCCGCGAGCTGATGGTGGTCGTCGCGCCGCCGGCGTCCTTGGCGCCTGCGTTCACCGTTGTGCCGGCCGCGGCCTTGACCGACGAGAAACTCGACCGCGTGCAACGCATCGGGCGGGGCTTCGCACTCGCCGGGCTCGTGCTCGTCGCCGCCGGATGACGAACCCCGCCATACTCCCCCGCGTTCCCACACCACTCCCGATCGTCGACCGACCAATTCGCATCGCCGTCGACGCCGACGTCGTCGACGTGCTCGTGCCCACGCCCATGCACTGCGACGTCGTCACGCAGGTACTCGAAGCCGGATACCACGTACAGGTGCAGAATCGACGGCGCATTGGCCCGCGCCATTCTGGTCTCACTCCTGACCGCGCTCGACTCGTCGAAGCCCGGCGTGCCCCTCGACCTCGAGACCTGGAGAACTAGAGCCAGCCGCTGCGGCGGAAGGCGCGGTACAGCAGGCCGCACGACACCGCAATCAGCGCCAACACGGCCGGGTAGCCCCATGTCTGTTCGAGTTCGGGCATGTGCTCGAAGTTCATGCCGTAGATACCGGCGATCATCGTCGGCACCGCCGCGATCGCAACCCACGCGGAGATCTTGCGCATGTCTTCGTTCTGGCGGACGCTCACGCGGGTCAGGTTGGCTTCGAGCACGCTGGTGAGCAACTGACTGAACGTGTCGACGCGCTCGCGGGCGCGTTGCAGGTGGTCGTGCACGTCGCGGAAGTACTCGTAGGTCTCTTGTGGAACGCAGGCCAGCGGTCGCGTGTAGAGCTGCTCGAGCGGATCGAGCAACGGCGCCGTGGCCTGTTGCAGTTCGAGGACTTCGCGCTTGAGGTTGTAGATGCGCTCGACCGGGTTGCCGGAGCTCTTCGACGCGAACACTTCGAGTTCGACTTCGTGAATATCGTTCTCGACGCCGAGAATCACCGGCACGTAGTCGTCGATCACCTTGTCGACCACGCTGTAGAGCACGGCCGCGGGCCCCAACGCGACGAGATCGGGCCGCTCCTGGAGGTGCTTCCTCGTCTCGGCGAGCGCGCTCGCTTCGCCGTGACGTACGACGACGACAAATCCGGCCCCCACGACCACCTGGATCTCACCGAACTCGACGGTTTCGCTCTCGTCGACATAGCGCGCCGTCTTGAGAACGACGAACAGTGACTCGTCGTACACCTCGAGCTTCGGACGCTGGTGCGCCTTGATCGCGTCTTCGACCGCGAGTTCGTGCAGCTTGAAGTTGCGGCCGACGGCGCCGAACTCCTCACGCGTCGGCTCGTAGAGGCCGAGCCACACGAAACAGCCGGGGACGTGGCACGCCTGCGCTGCCTCCTCGATCGTGTGGTCGCCGCTGCGCCGCGTGCCGTTCTCGTAGATGGCGCAGTCGATGATCACGACTCGGAGTCTGGCAGTTCCGAACTCCGTACGCGCCGACACCCGGGCATACCCCCAATAGGGTGATGGCCGCGGCGCGCCCTGCGCGCCGGCATGGTGGACAACCGATCCGGGAGAAGCGACATGGACTCATCCCGACCGTCAACCGTTCAGAGGCTCGTGGCGGTGTGCGCCGTAGCCGTGCTCGCCGTCGGTCTCGGCGCGTGTGGCGGCGACGATGACGACGACGACGCGGCCGACAGCCCGTCGGAGACCACGACCGAGGACACGGCGGCCCAGGCCGCGGACGCCGAGGCGTACGTCGGGCTCGAGGAAGCCGCGGCCGGTGAAGCCGCCGACGCCGCGGGAGTGCCGTGGCGCGTCATCGAGCGCGACGGCGAAGGGCTCGCCGCCACGCAGGATTACAACGCCGAACGATTGAACTTCGCCGTGGAAGACGGAGTCGTCGTCAGCGTGACGAACGGTTGACGTTGCGCTTGTTGCGGTTCGGCCGTCGCCGGTCACGCTCGTCGCGTGTGCCGGCCGGCCGAGCCGGCTTCTGCTGGCCCTGAGGCTTCGAGTGTGCCGGCGTTTCCGCACGAACGGGCCGCTCGGCCCGATCGGTCCGGGCCTGCGGGTGACCGAACTCGACCGCGAGGCCGGCTGACTTCTGCAACCGCTGCGCCTCGCGCAACTGGTGCTTGGCCACGAGCGACACGACGAGACCGGTTGCACCGGCGCGGGCCGTGCGACCCGATCGGTGCAGGTAGTCCTTGGAGTCGGCCGCCAGGTCGAAGTGCACGACACACGCGACGTCGTCGACGTGGATACCGCGGGCGGCAACGTCGGTCGCGACCAGTGCGTTGACCTTGCCGTTCGTGAACGCCTGGAGCGCCTTGTCGCGCTGGCCCTGGCTGCGACCGCCGTGAATGCCCGCGGCGCGCACGCCGCTGCGTTCGAGCACGGTCACGATACGGTCGACCCCGCGCCGGGTGCGGCAGAACACGATCGTCGGACCCGACGCCATGATGAGATCGGCGGTGCGCTCGGCGCGATCACCGGGCTCGACCTTCCAGAACTGGTGGTCGGCCGACGTGATGTCGGGCTCGGCCGCACCGACCTCGTGCCGCGTCGGGTTGTTCTGGTACTCACGGGTGAGCACCGAAACGGCGCCGTCGAGCGTCGCCGAGAACAGCACCGTCTGGCGCTCGGGGCTCGTGAGGTCGAGCAACTTGCGGACCTGCGGCAAGAAGCCCATGTCGGCCATGCGGTCGGCTTCGTCGATGACCACCGTCGTCACCGAGTCGAGGCGCAGAACGCCTTGCTCGACGAGGTCATGCAAACGGCCCGGGCACGCGACGAGTACGTCGACGCCCTTGCGGAACGCGCGGCGCTGCGGCTCGTAGCCGACACCGCCGTACACGGAGAACACCGAGCGGTCGCGCAGGCGGGCGAGCGGTTCGAGTTCGCGCTGGATCTGGGCAGCCAACTCGCGGGTCGGCGCGAGCACGAGGGCACGCGGCCGGCGGGGCTTGGCCTTCTCGACGCGGTCGACGAGCGGAATGCCGAACGCGAGCGTCTTGCCCGAGCCCGTCGGGGCCCGGCCGCAGACGTCGCGGCCGTCGAGAATGTCGGGGATCGTCGCGGCCTGGACTTCGAACGGCGAGGTAATGCCGCGTTTTGCCAGCGCGTCGACCAGATCGGCGGGGACGCCGAGGTCTGAAAATGAGGTGGACACAATGCTCCTGGTTTCGTCTCTCAACCCGATGTCGGCGAGGGACGAGGCGACCGTTCGCAAAGGTTGGGGCGCCCGAACTACTCGCCGGGGAGCGCTCCAATGGGAAAATCAGGAGCGTGCCTCGACCCAGACGGGATTGGCGCCGGTTGGCAGGGTAGCAGGCCCTGTGCACACCTCAGAACCAAAACGTATCCTTACCGAGACTTTCCGCGCGGTGTCGGCGCAATGAGTGGGGGTTCACATGCTTGTCGTCGGGTGCGGTGCGGCGCTCGTTTTTCTCATGGTGTTGTGGGCGTGGGCGATCATCGACTGCATCGCGACACCGGCCTCGCTGATTCGACGCTTGCCAAAACTCCTCTGGCTCGTCGTGATCGTTCCGCTCGGTGGCATTGGCGGTCTCCTCTGGTTGTTCTTCGGCCGGCCCGTCACGAACACGTGGAGGCCCGGCGGCGATATGTCGGCACCGCCGCCTTCGAAGCGCAAGCAACGAGCGCGATCACTGCGACTCGTTCGCACGCGCCCATCGCAATTCGAGGAGATTCGTTACCGCCCCATCACCGAAGTCACCGACCGGAAGTCGCAGGAACTCGACCAGCGCATCGCGCAGTGGGAACGCGAGCAGCAGGACTCGGACACCGCCGGTCCGGACGACATCTAGCGGTACGCGCAGCCACCCGCCGCAGGCAAACCTCATCGGCGAGCACCGATGTGACAGGGTCCTGCGGTGTCACGCGGTGCTCCCTCGCTGGTGCGGCGGAACCGGCCGTTTGCGCGGCTTCTGGCGGCCGAGACGATCTCGCCGCGCTCGTGCTCGTACGCGGCGCGTTCGCGTCGGTGTTCGCGGCCGCGACCGGTGCCGCGCTCCCCGAGGTCGTCGCCGACAAGGACCTCGACCAGGCCAACACCATGCTCGGCGTAAGTCGCGAGCTGGGCTCGATCGTCGGGCCCGTGCTCGCCGGGCTGCTCTTCGCCGTGGGTGGCGCCCGCCCCGCGCTGCTGTTCGACGCGGCGACGTTCCTCGTCACCATCCCGCGCCTCGCCACGCTCCCCCGGCGAGGCGCAACGCTGCGCGAGGAAACGTTGCTCACCTCCGCTCGGCTCGGGTTGCGGACAGTGTTCTCCACTCCGATCGTGCGCGGGAGCGCGCTGGGCTTCTGGCTCGCCGTCCTCGCGAGCGCGGGCGACGACCGCGCCACGAGCTGAAATTGCGCCACTCGGCGACCGAAACGGTCGCCGTACGGCGCAATTTCGGCTCGTGATGGCTACGGGAGGGATGTGCTCGCAGATCGGCGGGACCACCTCGCCGCGCGCGATCTCCGGATGCGTGCGTCGCTCTTCGGTGATCCGCAGGCGGTTCGAGAGGTAGGTGGTGACCTCACCGTCGACGATCGTCCGGCCGAGGTCGTTGAGCGCGGCTTCCGATTCGAGCGAGTCCAGGAGCCGGTCGAGGCC
>JAWXCJ010000223.1:0-5303 GCA_034408875.1 Actinomycetota bacterium | reverse complement strand
TGGGAGGGGGGCGGTGGCCCCGGTCGGCGGCGGGGTGGGGTTGGGCGTTGCGGACATGGGGGCCCCCGGCCGAGCGGCGGCGGGGCGGTTGGGGTCTGTCGGCGACGACTGGGCCTCGCGATTCGAGTGGATGAGCGAGGACATCCCCGACGGCGGATTCCGCGTGTTGTGGCTCGGCGATCCGACGATCCTTCCGGGCGACCCGCACGTCGTCGGCGGCACCGGCTACCTGGTCACGCGCGACGGACCGGGCGACGTACGCGACGGGTGGGCGCCGCCACGGACCAAGGCCGAACGAGAACTTGCGCGCGCCATCGAGATGGTGCGCGCCGGCCGCACGGTCCGGTTCGGACACCTGCTCGCGCCCGCGGGCGTTCGCTACGTCGCGGTCGTCGAGCGTGCGGCACCGGAGTCGGGGCGGAAAGCGGCGATCGATCCTCGGCTCGAAGCTGAACTCGGGGCCCAAGTCGACCTCACCGTCTCGCGTGTGGAGTCGAGCGCGGTGATCTACGAGAACGAGTCGTGGATCGCCCGGCGCGCGGTGGCACCACCCGATGTCGAGGTGCCGATCGACGTCGACGACCCGCTCGAAGCCGCGACGCGTGACGTGCCGCCGACCGAGGCGGTTCTCGGACCGCAGTCCGAATCGGAGCCGGCGGGGCCGGGCACGCTGCTGTGGTCAGAAGCAGCCGACAGCGGTTGGCAGGCAACGGTCGACGGAGCCACGGCGACGCGTGGCGATGCGTTCGGGTGGACGAATGCGTTCGCCGTCGAGGAGCGCGGATCCGTCGACCTCACGTTCGACGAGGGTCTCCGGCGCGTCATCGCGTACCTCGAGATGGTCGCGTGGTTCGTCGTCGCGGCGTTGTGGTGGCGATCGCGGTCGCGTGAGCAAGACGTCGATCTCGACCCCGACGAATCGAGTGAGGCGGAGACGTACGAGCCGCCGGTGGAGGTCGCTTCGTGACCGCGCGCCGTCTGCCGATTCCGCTGCTCCTGCTCGCATTGATTCTCGTGGCATTCGTTGCCGGTGACCCCGACACCGAGGGCATGGCTCGCGCCCGCGACCCGCGCGAGGCCGTCGCGGTGCCGCCGGAGGGGACGACGTCGAGCGGCTGGTTCTGTCCCGGCCCGCCACCGACGCTGCCGATCGAGCAAGAGTTCCTCGCGCTGACCAATGTCTCCGAAGCGGACGAAACGGTGGTGGTCACCGTCTACCCCGACGGAGGCGAAGCATCGGTCCGCCGGGAGGTCGACATCGCCGCGCTGTCCGTGACGCGTGTGGCGCGCGTCGACATGGGGCCGCCCGGTCCGGTGACGGTCGAGGCGTTCTCGCGCGATGTCGTCGTCGAGTCCGGGTTCGAGTCGGCGGAGCGGGTTGCGATGAACCCGTGCGCGTCGACCGCCGCCAAGGAGTGGCATTTCGCCGCGGGTACGACCGTTCGCGGCACCGAGCAGTACCTGATGGTGTTCAACCCGCTTGGTACCGACGCGAAGGTCGACGTCACGATCCGCACGGGTGAGCGCGTGCTCGAGCCGGAGGATCTGCAGTCGCTCGACATCCCCCGCCGGACGCGGATTCCGATCGCGGTGCACAATTACGCGATTAGGAGCGAACGCGTCGCCATCGACCTCGAATCGACGATCGGCAACGTCGTCGTGGAGCAATCGATCGTCTTCAACGCCGAATCGGGCTTTCAGGGTGTGACCCGTTCGATGGGCGTGCTCGCTCCGGCAGCCAGCTGGACGTTCGCCGACGGCAACACGGTCGCGGGAACGTCGACGGTCGTTGCGTTGTCGAACCCGGGAGCAGTCGACGTGGAAGTCGACGTGTACGCCAACGTCGGCATCGAAGTTCCCGTCACGCCGGTGACGGCAGTCGTGCCGCGCGGCGGGGTGACGTGGGTTGCGCTCGGGCGTTGTCCCGACCCGGTGCCCGACGGGTGTCTGGCGATACCACCCGAGAGCGAATACGCGCTGCAAGTCGAGTCCGATGCCAAAGCACCGATCGTGGCGGAGGTACTCACGCTCTACGACGACACGGTCGTCGGCAGCGGCGCCGCGACGGTCATGGGTACTGCCGACCCGGCCGACCGCTGGATTGTCACGCGCTCGGTCGTCCCGGATGCGCGCGTCGTGCTCGCGCTGACGAACCCCGCGATCCGAGCTGTGACCGTCGATGTCGACGTCATCGTCGACGGCTCCATCGAGCAACCGGACGAGCTGCAGGGCATCACGATCGAGCCCGGCCGGCGCGCCGGTGTCGAGATCACGACCCTCGTCGGGCCCGACGCCACGCTGGTCGTCCACGCGTCGGCCGCGATCGTCGTCGAGCGGTCGGTCTACGCGGCCGGCGACCTGAGTCGCAGCCCGGCCATCCCGGCGCGCGGCGGGTCATGACCGCGCGGCTGGTCCTCGCGGGCGTCCTCATCGTCGCGGCCGGACTCGTCGCGTGGTTCCTCGAGCGGCGCCGCGGTTCGGCGGCGCCGCCTCAGGGTGGAGCGTTCGCGCCGCAGCAGTTGCATCGGCGTGACTTCCCGCGGCCCGACGCGCCGTGGCTTGTCGTGCTCTGGTCATCGCGCTCGTGCGAGTCGTGCCGGGGCCTGGCCGAGAAGCTGTTACCGCTCGCGTCGAACGACGTCGCGGTGGTCGAGGTCGAGTACCAGACCGACCCCGAACTCCACCGCCGCTACGCGATCGAAGCGGCGCCGGTCACCGTCGTGGTCGACGCCGAAGGTGTCACCCGCGCGTCGTTCGAAGGCGCGTTCACCGCGACCGACGTGTGGGGCGCGGTAGCCGAACTCAGGAAGTGATCGCACCGATCAATCGGGCGATCAGTCGGGCGCGTAGGGCCCGATGACCTCGACGTCGGGTGACTCGATGCCGTAGTCCTCGCGGTCCGAGAGCTGCTCGGTGCCGTCGGCGTGTGTGATCTTGCGCGGTCCGCCGACCTTGCGGCCCATGGCGTTGTCGACGAGGTCGGCGACTTCCTGGCCGGCGAGCGTCTCGTGTTCGAGCAGCTTCTCGGCGACCGCGTCGAGACCGGCGCGGTACTCGGTGAGGAGCTTGCGGCACCGGTCTTCCTCCTCGCGGAGGATCCGTTCGACCTCTTCGTCGATGACGCGCGCGGTTTCGTCGGAGTAGTCGCGCGAGTGCATGAGGTCCTCGCCGAGGAACACGGCACCCTGGCTGCCCCACGCCATGGGGCCGATGCGGTCGGACATACCCCACTCGCGCACCATCTTGCGGGCGAGTTCGGTGTTGCCGACGAGGTCGTTGTTCGCGCCGGTCGACTGGTGCCCGAACACGAGCTCCTCCGCGATGCGCCCGCCGAGACGGACGACAACGGAGTCGGCGATGTACTCGCGCTTGTAGATGTGCCGCTCTTCGAGCGGGAGCTGCATGGTGACACCGAGCGCCATGCCGGTGGGGAGGATCGTCACCTTGTGGAGCGGGTCGGCGTGCTCGAGCACGTACGCGCACACCGCGTGCCCACCTTCGTGGTACGCGACGATTTCCTTCTCTTCCTCGGACAGGGCGAGCGACTCGCGCCGCAGTCCCATGAGCACGCGGTCGCGCGCGGCGTCGAAGTCTTCGCGGTGCACCTCTTGGGCGCCGCGGCGAACCGCGAACAGCGCGGCCTCGTTCACGAGGTTCGACAGATCGGCCCCGCTCATGCCGGGTGTGCCGCGGGACACGACGTCGACGTCGACATCGGGGTCGATCTTCTTGTCGCGGAAATGCACCTTGAGGATCTCGCGCCGCTCCTCCTGCGTCGGGAGCGGCACCATGATCGTCCGGTCGAAGCGGCCGGGCCGGAGCAGGGCGGGGTCGAGGATGTCGGGCCGGTTGGTCGCGGCCATCATCACGATGCCCTCGGTCGCCTCGAAGCCGTCCATCTCGGCGAGCATCTGGTTGAGGGTCTGCTCGCGCTCGTCGTGACCCCCACCGAGGCCGGCGCCGCGCTTGCGGCCGATGGAGTCGATTTCGTCGACGAAGATGATCGACGGTGCCTGCTTCTTCGCGGTCGCGAACAGGTCGCGCACACGCGCCGCGCCCACACCGACGAACATCTCCATGAAGTCGGAACCGGTGATCGAGACGAACGGAACGCCCGCTTCGCCCGCAACGGCACGCGCAATGAGCGTCTTGCCGGTACCGGGCGGGCCGACGAGAAGCACACCCTTCGGGATACGTGCCCCGATGTCCTTGAACTTGCCGGGGAGTTTCAAGAAGTCGACGACTTCCTTGATCTCTTCCTTTACCGCGCCGTACCCGGCGACGTCGGCGAACGTCGTCTTCGGCTTGTCGGTGGCATAGACCTTCGCCCGCGACCGGCCGATGTTCATGACCGCGCCCATTTGGCCCTGGGCGCGCCGGCTCATCCACACGAAGAAGCCGATGATCAACAACAACGGCAACGCGATGAAGACGATCGAGCTGAACCAGTCGGACGGGCGGGGCTTGTAGTTGCGGCCCACGCCGTGCTCTTCGAGCAGTTCGACGTCGGCGTCGGGGAGCCCGTCGGGCTGACCCTGCGTGGAGAACTCGGGCTTGTCCTCGACCGTTTCGCCCTCGACGAACTCGCCCGTGACCTTGCCGCTCGACGACTCGTACTTGATCTCGGCCACCCGGTCGCCTTCGACCTCGGCGAGGAACTCGGAGTAGTCGAGGTCGACGGATTCGCCGTTGTCGCCCGGCGCGGCCTGCCAGACGAGGAGTCCGGTGACGATCACGGCAATCGCGATCCACGGCGTCCAACGGGGCCGGGCCGAGGGGCGCGGACCGGTCGGTCGGGGCGGCCGGCTCGGCGGCTCCGGCGGGCGCCACTGGTCTTCGGGCCCCGAGTTCATCGGGTTTGGGCTCATCGGCTCTCGTTCACCATCTGGGCGCTGCGGGGGGCGCGGCGATCGCACCATGCTACGGCCCACTAGTTGGTCGGCCGGTTCCGGGGGAACGACAGGAGCGACCCGAGGGTTCCCGATTACCCTCCGGTACTGATGGAACCGGGGCCGGATCGGCCGGAGCCGCCGCCCTGCGGGCCGTTCACGGCGGTCGACGCGTGGTTCGTGCCGCTCATCTACGTCTGCGCCGCCGCCGCGAGCGCGATCACAGGTCTCGTCGGCTACGCCGTCAGCGGCGAAGAGGTCGATCCGGTCGGCCCGGTCACGCTGGCCGCGAGCGCCGTCGGGCTGTACGGCGGCTTCGCGTTCGGCTGCCGGCTCGTGGCCCGGGCCCGGGGAACGGGTTCACTGCCCGACGACCTCGGTTTCGTCGTGCGCCTGCGCGACTGGGCGGCGATC
>JAWXCJ010000222.1:0-6492 GCA_034408875.1 Actinomycetota bacterium | reverse complement strand
CGACCACCCCACCCTCGACCACGACGACCACGCGCGCGACCACGACGACCACCCTGAGTCCCGACGTCGCGCTTGCCGCCGAGTTGGAGCGCGTCGAACGCGGCATTCGCGGTGACGACCGCGACGAAGCGACGCTCGCGGCGCTCGGCCGCGACCAGGACGACGCGTACGCCGAACTCCGTTCCGCGCCCGACCGGTCACCCGCGGTACTCGCGCTGCTCCCGCCGGAGATCGCGCCCATCGTCACCGCCAACGCCGGGGCCGCGGCCGAACTCACGCCGCTCACCGACCCGCGGCCCGAGTTCCCGCCGTGGACGATCCGGCCGCCGCGGCCGCGCACCGAACTCCTCGCGCTGTACCGCGAAGCCGAGGCCGCGAGCGATATCCCGTGGCAGTACATCGCGTCCATCCATCTCATCGAGTCGCGCTTGGGTCGCATCGTCGGACCGAGCACCGCGGGCGCGCTCGGGCCGATGCAGTTCATCCCGTCGAGCTGGGAGGCATTCGGCGAGGGCGGCGACATCTACTCCGATCGCGACTCGATCCTCGCCGCCGGTCGCTATCTCGCCGACGCGGGGGGCGCGCCGGGGAACATGGACGGCGCGCTGTTCGCGTACAACCACAGCGACCATTACGTCGCCGCCGTGCGCGCGTACGCCGAACTGATGATCGCCGACGAACGGGCCTACGACGGCTACTACTTCTGGCCCGTGCGCTACCGCACGACCGAAGGCGTGTTCGTGCTGCCCGAGGGATACCCCGGCGAACCGGCAGTTGCGGCCGGCTAGTTGTCCGTCGCTCGGGCGCGCAACTCGTACTTGAGCACCTTGTTGCTCGCGTTCATCGGGAGCGCGTCGACGACGACGACCTGGCGCGGCACCTTGTAGTTCGCCATCGTCTCGCGGCACCACGCGATGAGTTCGGCAGCGACGATCGTCTCGCCCGCGCGGGGAACGACGAACGCCCAGCCGCACTCGCCGAGCCGGCCGTCGGGCACGCCGACGATCGCGACCTGTGCGATCTGCGGGTGTGCGGCCATGAGGCCCTCGATCTCGGCCGGGTACGCGTTGAATCCGCCGACGATGTACATGTCCTTCATGCGATCGGTGATGCGGATGTAGCCGCGGTCGTCCATGACGCCGACGTCACCGGTGTGGAGCCACCCGTCGCCGTCGATCGTCTCGGCCGTCTCGTCCGCCTGGTCGAAGTAGCCGAGCATGACGTTGTACCCGCGGATGACGACCTCGCCCGGTTCGCCCCGCGGCACTTCCTTGCCGTCGTCGTCGACGATCTCGACTTCGATACCGGGAATGGCGCGGCCGTCGGTGGTTGCGATGGTTTCGAGGTCGTCGTCGTGGCGGCCCATGGTCGCGATCCCGGCCGCTTCCGTGAGCCCGTAGCCCCGGATCACCGACTCGAACCCCAACCGCGTGCGCATCTCCTCGATGAGCGATACCGGCGTCGGCGCGGCACCCGTGACCGCGAGCCGTAACGTCGAGAGGTCGTACGCGTCGAGGTCGGGGCGGGCGAGGATCTGCTGGAACAGCGCGGGCGGCCCGGGCAGCATCGAGATGCGGTCGCGCGGGATGCGCTCGAGCACCTGCACCGGATCGAACGCGAGGTGCGGGAGGACGGTCGCACCCGTCATGAGCGCGGACAGCCACCCCGCCTTGTAGCCGAACGCGTGGAAGAACGGATTGACGACGAGGTACCGGTCGCCGGTCCGCAGGCCGACGACGTCGGCCCAGTCGCGGAACGCGCGCAAGTTCTGCGCGTGCGTGGTCATGACGCCCTTGGGTGCCCCCGTGGTGCCCGAGGTGAACAGCATGTCGGAAAGGTCGTCGGGCTTCACGTCCTGCGCTCGGCCGGTCGCGTCGGTGTGAGCGGACGCGAGGAAGTCGTCGTACACCTGCGCGCGCGGGTGCGTGCCGCGAATCGTCACGATCCGTTCGAGGTGGGGCAGATCGGTGTCGAGATCGACGGCGCGCGTGAGCATCTCGACGTAGTCGGTGTCGAGGAAATCGGTCACCGTGAACAGCATGCGGGCCCGGCTGTGGCGCAATACGTGCGCGGCCTCGGCGCCCTTGAATCGGGTGTTGAGCGGCACGAGCACGCCCCCCGCGCAGTGGATGCCGAGCCCGGCGACGACCCACTCCCAGATGTTCGGCGCCCAGATCGCGAGCCGGTCACCCGGCTCGATACCCGCGTCGATCAGGGCACCGGCGGCGTGCAGCGCGTTGTCGCGCAGTTCCTCGAACGTCAGCGTGACCCCGGCGTCGACGTCTTCGATGGCCGCGGCCGCACCGTGCCGTTCCGCCGCTGTGAACAGCAGTCCCGGAATCGTCCCGAACTCGAGATCGCCTCTCAAGCCCTCTTCTTGAACGTCACCCATACGCGGTCAGACTACGTCTTGCAATACGAGTCCCATCAACCAGTCGGCGACCGCGAACGCGCCCGGGTCGGAGAAGTGCGCGCCGTCGGGACGCGCGGGGTCGACGGCGCGGTACGTGCTGCGAAACGTGTGCTCGGGGCAGAGTTCGGCGTCGAGGTCGAGGACGCTGACCGACGAGTGCGCGTACGACAGGCGTTTGATCGTGCGGTTGACCTTCCAGATCAGGTTGCCCTCGCTGCTGTCGGCGTCCAGCAGGCACGGGATGGTGAGCCACACGACGCGTGCGCCCCGCGCCGAGAGCACGTCGGCCGCCGCCTCGTACTCCGACAACTGCCACGCGTCGTAGCGCACGTTCCCCGGCTCGCTGTACTCGGTCGTGCCCGGCACCTGGCGCGGGATCGCTTCCCACATCGTGTACAGCACGAATACCACGTCGGGATCGAAGTCGTCGACAGCCCGCACCCAGTTCTTCTCCCAATCGTCGCAAGCGGGTCCCTGCTCGTCTTCGACGATGCCGGAGATGCGTGGCGCGTGCCGGCCGAGGCTGCAGAACTTCTTGCCCGCGTTGTGAACCGTGATGCGTTCGGTCGCGCGCCCCCACAACTCGAACCCGCGGCCCAGCGTGAGTCCGACGGAGTCGCCGACGACCATGACGCGCAGTGGGCGCGCGCTGTCGACGGCACGGTGCAGCGCGCCGGCGGCGGCCGCGGTGGCCGGTTCGGCGTTCGGTGGTTGCGAACCCTGCACCGTCTGCATTACCCAGCGCGCTACGGCGAGCGCACCGTCGTCGGAGAAGTGCGCGTTGTCGGGGCGGAAGCCGGCGACACCGGCGTACTCGGTCGGTGGATTGCCATCGGGGCACAGTTCGGTGTCGAGGTCGATGACGCGGGCCGCGTCGCGCGTCGCGGCCAGCTTGGGGAGCAGGCGCCGGTTGACGTGCCAGAGCGGTTCACCCGTTTCGATGCGCACGTCGCTACACGGGATCGTGAACCAATTGACGGGCGCACCCCGCGCCGCGAGGACGTCGGTTGCGGCCTGGTATTCCGACAGTTGCCACGCGTCGAGGTCGGGGTCGCCCGGGAGCGAGTAGTCGTCCTCTCCCGGAAGTTGTCGCGGGAACACCTCCCAGATCGTGTACATGACGAAGACGACATCGGGGTCGAACTCGTCGACGATCCGCGGCCATTCTTCGTCCCAGTTCTCGCACCCCGCGCCCGGGTCTTGCGCACCGAACGGTTGCGCGCGCGGAAGGTCGCGTCCGAGACTGCAGTACGGCACGGCTTCGTTGCGAACCACCGCGGCACCGGTCTCGGCCGCCCACAGTTCGAGGCCGCGTCCGAACGTGACGCCGACCGAGTCGCCGACGACGAGCGCGCGGAGTGGGCGCGCCGACTCGAGGGGCCGGTGGTACTGCACCACCGGCGTCTCGGGGGCGGGTGTGACGGGCGGCGCGACGTCCGGGGTGTCGCGCGGGGTGATCGCGATCGGTTCGCGATCCGAGAGCGGCTCGAGCACAAACGACGGCGGCGGTGGTGACGCGGTGACGACCGCGAGCGCGACGACGAGTCCGCCTGCGACGGCGGGGGTGAGGACACGTGGCCACGCGCCCCGGATGCGGGCGCGGTGACGGATCGGCTGTTCGACGAGGTGATACGAGGCGATCGCGATCGCGATCGTGACCGCGAGGCGGAGCGCGAGCAGCGCCGCCCACGGAATGTCGAGCCGCTCGGGGGAGAGCCAGAGGAAAATGGGCCAGTGGTAGAGGTAGACGCCGTACGAGATGAGGCCGAGCGCGACGAGCGGGCGGAACGAGAGTCCACGCGCGAGCGGTGACTGAACCCGGACCGCGGCGATGACGACGGCAACGAGCAGCGCGTGCACGGCGAAGCCGCCCTCGTACAGCCAGTGGTCCGCCTGGTCGACCGTCACCCACCACCACATGAGGACGGCCAGCGCGGCGATGCCGGCGCCGCCGAGCACCGCGCGTCCGCCCCGATCGGTCGGCGCGCCCGACCACCGCATGCACACGATTGCGAGCAACGAGCCGATGAGCAGCTCGACCAAGCGAGTGTCGGTGCCGTAGTAGACGCGCATCGGATCGTCGGCGAGCACGCGGCCCAGCACGACCGAGCCGATCGCGGCGACACCGAATGTCGCCACCAGCGGCAACACGCGGCCGCGACCGAGCTTCAAGACGGCGACGACCACGAGCGGGAACACCACGTAGAACTGCTCCTCGATCGCCAGCGACCAGAAGTGCTGCACCGGCGACGGAGAACTGAACAGTTCGGAGTACGCGCGACCGTCGAACAGGAACCGCCAGTTCGCGACGTACGCGAGCGCGCCGAAGACGTCGCCGCGCAGGTCGCGCACCTGGTCGGGGTCGGCGACCGTCGCACCGAACGCGACGATCCCGGCCAGCGCGATCGCGGCGGCGGGAAGCAGCCGGCGCGCCCGCCGGGCCCAGAAGGCGCCGAGCGCGATGCCGTCGGTCGCGCGCTGTTCGGTGAGCAGCAGGGTCGTGATGAGGAACCCGGACAGCGTGAAGAACGCGCTGACGCCGAGGAATCCGCCCGTCGCCCAGCCGGCCTCCGCGTGGAACAGCAGCACGGCCGCGACCGCGAGCCCACGCATGCCGTCGAGCGCGGAGATCCGCCCGTGATGCAACCGTCCCCCAGTCACCGCCGCCGTTCCGCTCCCCGCCTGGACTGCGGGTAGCCCCTGCGCCCAACCCGAAGGAGTCAGTTTCGCGCATTTTGGGCACCGCGGCCAAGGCCGTGGGCCAATACGCGGTTCTGGTGATGCCTACATGTAGAGCTGCTCGGTCGGGCGGGCGTCGGCGGTTGTGGCGTACGGGTTGGGGGGCGCGGCTGTCGACCACGCCTTCGTCTTCTCCGCCGGCGTGGCCTTCGGCCAGAGGCGGACGGTGATCCACATCGCGATGCCGCACAGGGCCAACACCGCGGCCGACGGCAGGACCCGGCCGCCGTACACCTTGAGCACGGAACCGGCGATGTTCGCACCGTCGTTCTCGGGCATGCTCAGGATCCACGGCAGGAGCAGGAACGCAATCGCCGGGCCGATCGCGAGGTACGCGATGCGGCGGCCGATGCGCGCGAGTGCGTCGCGCTGCGACGGGTGCAACGCCACACCGAGCGCGAGCAACACGAGCGCGCACAACGTCGCGATGACGACGATTTGGCGCGCGCGATCGTCGGCCGTGCTGATGGCGGGGATCTCCGTGTCGCCGAGGTCGAGTCTGATCGGCTCGGCATCGTCGATCTCGGCGGCCAACGCCGGATCGACACTCGCGACCGCGTCGCGTACCGCGTCGGTGACTTCGGTCACGTCGAGCGTGATCTCGCCGGTCCGGCCTTCGAGCAGGCTCCGGTGCAGGTCGGTGACCGCGGCCGTGAACGCGGCGACGAGGCGCGGATCTTCGAGCGCGCCAGTGAGTGCGCGTGCAACTTCGGGGTCGACCGTTTGCGACTCGACCGCCTCGGTGACTTGCTTCTGTAGCTCGGCGACGAGGTTTTCCTGCACGGGCGCCGAGTTCAGGAGTTCCTCCGCGACCTCGCTCGTGGCGTCGGGGTCGAGGGCGGTGCGGGTCGTGGTCCACGCGCCGTAGGCCAGGGTCGCCGAGAGGAAGCCCGCGGCCAGCGCGAGACGGGCCGGAATGCTCGTCACCATGAATCCTCTTCGGGTCAGCCGGCCTGCTTCTTGACCGCTTCGGCTTTTTCGACCGCCCGGACCGGGTCGAGGTAACGCCCTTTCACGCCTCCGGGCCCCTCGGGGCCGGTCGGGCGGAAGTCGTCGTCGAGGTCGTAGACGAGGGGTTCACCGGTCGGGAGGTTGAGGGCCACGACCTGGTCTTCGGTCATGCCGTCGAGGTGCTTCACCAGGCCCCGCAGGGAGTTGCCGTGGGCGGCGACGAGCACGGTCGCGCCGGTGCGGAGATCGGGGACGATGGCGTCGTACCACCACGGCAGCATGCGCTCGAGGACGTCCCTCAGACACTCGGCGCGCGGCAGCGCATCGCGGGGGAGCTCCGCGTAGCGCCCGTCGACACCGGAGCCGGGGGCGTCGAGGTCGAGGGGCGG
>JAWXCJ010000221.1:0-4597 GCA_034408875.1 Actinomycetota bacterium | reverse complement strand
CGACGAGGGTGCGGACGATGTCGGCCGCGCTCAGGCCGGGCGCGACCGTGCCGCGCAAACACTCGACATGGTCGCCGGCGATGTTGCACTCGACCTTCTCGTCGCCGCGCTCGGTCGTCACTGACGTGGGCTCGCGCCGTACACGTGCACCGCCACGGCGCGCTTCGGCCGTGGCACGCGTTGTCGATTCACCACTGTGCAGTTCGCGGCCGGCGGTGTAGCGGACGAGCCAGTCGCCCCCCTCATTGGCTTCGAGGAGCCCGACGAGCTCATCGAACGCGGCCTCGTCGTTGTGGAGCGTGACGGTCGGCGGCTCGCTCCATCCGACACTGACGAGGAGGCCGGCAACGGCCAGGAAGCCCAGCCCGAACCCCACCCGCCGGTCGAATGACACGCTGAAGATTACGCTGCGCGATCGATGCGACTGGTCGTGGCGACGTGCACGGTGGAGTACCAGGGTCGGCTCGGGGCCCGCCTCGCCCCGGCGACACGCCTGATCTTGTTCAAGGCCGACGGTTCGATCGCCATCCACTCAGACGCGAAGGCCTACAAGCCACTCAACTGGATGAACCCGCCGTGCACGATCGACGAAGTCGAAGGCATCGTCACGGCCCGCAACCCCAAGGGCGAAGAGCTGCGCATCGAGCTGCACGACATCCTCTCCGACACTCGCGCCGAACTCGGCGACGACCCCGGCCTCGAGAAGGACGGGGTCGAGGCCGAGTTGCAACAACTGCTCGCGGCGCGTGTCGCCGCACTGCGCGAGGACCTGACATTGATCCGCCGCGAATACCCGACCGACATCGGTCCCGTCGACCTGCTCTGTCGCGCCACCGACGGCACCACGGTCGTGATCGAGGTGAAGCGCGTCGGCGACATCGGCGGCGTCGAGCAGTTGCTGCGCTACCAAGAACGGCTCGACCGCGACGGCCGGTACGCGCCGACGACGGGCATGTTCGTCGCGCAGTCGATCAAACCGCAGGCCCGCGTGTTCGCCGAGAGCAAGGGCGTCTCGTGCGTCGAGATCGACCTCGTGCAGTTGCGCGACGGCATCGAGCCTGATCTGAAGCTCTTCTAGTGCGCGCCGCCCTGCTCCTGCGCTGTCCCGACCGACCGGGAATCGTCGCGGCTGTCGGCCGGTTCGCGGCCGAGTACGGCGGCAACATCGTCGAAGCCGACCAGCACTCCGACCCCGAAGTGGGCCTGTTCCTGCAGCGCGTCGAATTCGAAGTCGACGCCGGGGTCGACGACCTGCGGGCGGCGTTCTCGCCCGTGGCCGACGAGTTCGCGATGGACTGGCGCCTGCACGACCTCGCGGCGCGGGCCCGAGTAGCAGTGCTCGGGTCGCGTCAGGGGCACTGCCTGGCCGACCTGCTCGTGCGGGGCGCGCTCGGCGAACTCCCCGGCGACATTGCGTTCGTCGCGTCCAACCACGCCGACCACGCCGAGTTGAGCGGACGGTTCGGTGTCCCGTTCCACCACGTACCGGTCGATGACGGCCGCGAATCGCAGGAGCTCGCGCTCGGCGCGCTGCTCGCCGAACAGCAGCCCGATGTCGTCGTGCTCGCCCGCTACATGCGTATCCTGCCGCCCTGGCTCGTCGCCGAGTGGCCCGAGCGCATGATCAACATCCACCACTCGTTCCTGCCGTCGTTCGCAGGCGCCCGGCCGTACCAGCAGGCGCACGAGCGCGGCGTGAAGGTGATCGGCGCCACCGCGCACTACGTCACCGCCGAACTCGACGAAGGCCCGATCCTGGCCCAGCAGGTGATGCCGGTCTCGCACCGCGACGACCCCGCCCGCCTCGAACGTCGCGGCCGCGACCTCGAAGCCGTCGTGCTCGCCGAAGCGTTGCGCTTGCACCTCGAGCACCGCGTCATCGTCTACGGCCGCCGCACCGCCGTCTTCGACTAACGACTCCTGCCCGAAATTGCGCCATCTGACGACCGTTTCGGTCGCCGTACGGCGCAATTTCGGCGGGGGTCAGCGGAAGATCACGAGCGCGCCCAACAACGCGGCACCGAGCGCTCCGCCGCCGCGCGCGAGCGGGTACACGAGCGAAAAGTCGCCGTGGTGGTACGCGCCGACCAACGCTCCCACGTAGACAATGTGAATCAGCGCTGACGCCGCGAGAAAAGGCCACGCGTCGCGATCGGGCAGCCCCGTAAAGAACAGGACGGGCAGAAAGATGAGCCCGCCGGCGACGAACTGCCCCCACGATGCCAGCTCGCGATCGTCGCTGGTCTTGATGAGCAGGTTCCATGTCGCGTGCAACACCGCCGACGCCAATGCGAGGACGGTGGCAAGCAGCACGGCCCATGCTTACATTGCGGCGTCGCTACTCGACGAGTGTCCCCGGCGCTCGACAGCCGATCGCGAGGAGTTGCTCGCTGGTCTCGACCGGCCCGGTGTCGAGCGAAACCTCGACACAGAGCGCGGGTCCGAGGGGGTTCGTGACGATGAACCGCCACTGCGCCGCCTCCCAGTCGGCCTGCGTGGCCGTTTCGACCGGCGGCCCCTCGAACAGCACGGCTGACGGATACCGAGTCTGCAGCAAAGCGAACGTCTCGCGGACGACATCCGCGTCACGCGGCGAACGGCCGGTCGCGAGTGCGATCCGGCTGATCTCGTCGTGGAAGACATACGCGGGTTCGAGCCCGGCCATGACGACAGCAGCGTCACCAAAGGCATCGTCGATGGCGTCTGCGATGGCAGCTTCGAGGTCGAAGTCGATCTCGAAATCGACGTCGTCGTCTCGGGCCGAAGGGGGTGTCGGTTCAGAGGGCGGCGGCGAGTCGTCGCCGTCGACAGCCGTCGCGACATAGACGAGTGAGAGCGCCGAGAGACCAACCAGACCGGCGGCGCCTATTGCGAGTGCGGTGCGTCCTTGCACAACGACTACGACTGCCGAGCCCCCTGAAAGGTTGCGTTACTCGCGGGCGAGGTTGGAGAACTTCGTGTACTGCTCCAAGAACGCGAGGCGGGTGCTGCCGGTGGGGCCGTTGCGGTGCTTCGAGACGATGATCTCGGCCATGCCCCGCTGGTCGGAGTCGGGGTTGTAGTACTCGTCGCGGTAGATGAACAACACGACGTCGGCGTCCTGCTCGATGCTGTTGTGCGCCACGATGCCGTTGGCCACGAAGTTGTGCGTGCCCTGCACCGTCGCGTCGAACACCGGCGCCTCGCCGCGCGGGACGATCGCCACGATCTCGTCCCACAGCACGTCGGAGACACCCAAGTCGGCAAGGAACTGGTCGGGCAGCTCGGCCGCGATGCGCCGCATGAGCCCGCGCGAAATGCCGCGCTCGTACACGCGGTGCACGCCCTCTTCGGCGCCGAGCCGGTCGATGAGGTCGTGGGCGCGCATGCCCATGACGAGGAGGCCCTTGCTCTCGATGTAGTCCCACACCTCGTGCGGAATCGTGTCGCGGTGCGCATCGACGACGCCGCCGTTGCGGCCGCCCGCGATGCGCGTGCCGGCCTGGAGGTCGGCGACCTGCATCCAACCTTCGAGGGTAAGGAACGGGTGGTTCGCACTCGCGCGCACGCTACGTCCGGACGCGAGCTGCAACTCGAACACCGGTTTCGTGCCCGACGCGAACACGTGCGTCATCACCCCGGGCACCATGCGGAGGTGCTCGTCGAGCGTGATGACGTCGACGTCGCGCGCACCCGCCTCGTACAGCGCGCCCATCGTCGCGGTCGATCCGTCGGCCAGCAGCAACTCGGTGTCGGCCGTGAGGCACCCCGACTCGCGCAGGTCGGCCAGCATCGGCTTCTTGTCCTGGCGGTATTCGAGTTGCCGGTTCAGCTGCGACAGGCACATCACGGGCGTGTCGAGCTCGCGGGCGAGGATCTTCAGCCCGCGCGACATCTCGGACACTTCGATCTGACGAGACTCCGACCGGCGCGACGACGACATGAGCTGCAAGTAGTCGATGACGATCATCCCGAGATCGCCGTAGCGAGCCTTCGTGCGCCGCGCCTTGGCCCGCATCTCCATGACCGTGCAGTGCGGGTTGTCGTCGATGAAGAACGGAGCTTCGGCGAGGCGCCCGACCGCCTGGTTCAGCTTCGGCCACTCGTGGTCGTTAAGGCGGCCGGTCGAGAGCTTGCGCGAGTCGATGAGCGCTTCGGCCGCGAGCAGACGCTTCGTCAGCTCGAGGTGGCCCATTTCCATCGAGAAGAACAGCACCGGCTTCTTCGCGACGAGCGCGCAGTTCAGCGCGGCTCCGAGCGCGAACGACGTCTTGCCCTGACCGGGACGGGCCGCGACAATCGTCAACGTCGACGGCTGCAACCCGAGCAGCAACTCGTCGAGGTCGTGGTAACCGGTCGGCACACCGGTGATGCCCGTGTCACGGTCGTACAGGTGCGCGAGCTGATCCATCGTCGCTTCGAGTGCTGGATACAGCGACACCAACGAGTCGGAGACGCGCCGTTCCGCGACCTCGAAGATCATCGTCTCGGCTCGGTCGATGGTCTCGTCGACATCGTCGTCGACCGTGTACGCCATCTGTTGGATATCCGACGCCGCTTCGATAAGGCGGCGCAGCATCGCGAGTTCGGCAACGATCTGCGCGTAGTGCACCGCGTT
>JAWXCJ010000220.1:0-13222 GCA_034408875.1 Actinomycetota bacterium | reverse complement strand
GGTCGGAAGTGTCTCCGGCCCGCCGTCACTCGTCGTCGTCATGGGCTCCTCCAGTAGATCTTGCTCTCCTGGCGCGGGTTCTGGTCCCCGCGAGCGGAACCAGCGTCGTCTTCCGAGCCGGTCCGCGTCCTCGCTTGCCATTCGAGCCTCCGCGGGCACGCCGCCCGCTTACCCCATCAGGAAATCATTCCGGTAGCGCGCCCGAACGGGCAGCGCGGCGGGCGGGAGCGTACACGGTCGGTACCCGCTAGCGGGAGGGGGAACGGCGATGTTTCACGTGAAACATCACCAACTCGGTCGCTTCCAGGGCTGGGCGCGGCGGCGGGGGAGGCGTTCCGAGGCCGGCAGCATCTTCTCGATCACCACATAGGCCGCGGTCTCGCTGAGAAACGGGCGGGCCGGACCCAGGCCCAGTTCCAACAGCAGAGGCTCGGGCCACCGGGTGGGGTCGCCACCGGGTGGCTCGCTTACCACAACCACCCCGCCCGGCGAACAGAAGCCCGTAGCAACCTCCGCCGTGGCGGCGGGGGGGCCGAACCCCCGGGCCACGACCACCTCAGCGGCTTCTCGCAGATCGGGGCGGTGGGCCAGTTCCTCGGCCCGACCCTCCACCACCGTGGCGCCGGACAGGCCCAACTGCTCCACCCACTGCGCAAGGCTCACGCACCGGCGGCGCGTGGTCTCGACCAGGAACCCGGTTGCGGTCGGCCACGCGCCGGCCAGGACGAGTCCCGGTATCCCGCCGCCCGTTCCGAGGTCGACGAACGAAGCCGGGGCGCGTCCCAGCGCCGATTCGGCGGCGAACGCGAAGCCCAGTGCGTGGGTCAGGTGGGTCTGCAGCTCACCCGGGCCCAGATAGCCCAGTTCCCGCGACTCGCTCAGAATCGCGAGCAGCGGCCGGGGATCCACGGACGGTCAGGCCGGGCGAATGACCACTCGCCGGCGGGGGTCTTCGCCCTCCGACGTGGTCGAGACTCCGTCGACGTCGGCAACCGCGTCGTGGACGACTTTGCGGTCGGGGGCGTGCATCGGTTCGAGCGAGCGCTCCTCGCCGGACGCCGCGACCTCACCGGCGATCCCGACGGCAAACTCCGCCAGCGCCGTGCGGCGCCGCTCCCGGTAGCCGGATACGTCGAGGTGCAGCCGGGCGCTGTGGCCGCCGGCGACGTGCTGGAGCACGGCCCGGGTGAGTTCCTCGAGCGCCTGGAGGGTGACCCCCCGCGGCCCGACGAGCACACCGAGGCCGTCGCCTTCGACGTTGACCTCGATGTCGTCCTCGACGACCCGCGAACTGACCTGCGCCGTCAGGCCGAAGTTGCCGACCAACTCCTCGGTGAACTTCGCCGCGGCTGCGGCCTGCTCTTCGATCGACAGTGTGGCTTCGCTCACGGCGTCCGCCTCCGTTGTTGTCTCTGCGTTCTTGGTGGTTTCGGCGGAGCGGGAGGAAGTCGACGGTTTCGTCGTTCCCCCGCGCCCACGCCCTCGACTTCTCGATGACCGGCGGGCCCCGTCCCGCGCCGGGGCCGGCGAACCGTCACCCGCGTCGCCGTCGCCGACCGGACTCGACTTGCGCGCGCCCCCCTCCGAACGATTCGGGCGTTCGTTGGGGCGGCGCCCCCGACGCTGGCGCCGGTCGCCCGGCTTCTCGCGCGACACCGGCTTCACCCGGGCGCGAATCCGGGCTTCGCTTCGACCCAGGCGGGCGAGGAACCCCTTACGCGGCTCTTCGAGCACTTCGAACTCGAGCTCGGATTCGACGACGCCGAGCCGGTCGAGGGCCAGCTCTTTCGCCTCGTCGATCGAGCGCGCGGTGACTTCGATCCACTCCATAGTTCAGCGCCTACGCTTCTTTTTCTTCTTGTTGGACATGTTGCGAGAAGGCCCCGCCGGAGCCGGAACGTCGTCGTCGGGTGGAGGTTCCTTCGCGTCTTTGGAATCCGACGTCTTATACGGCTTCGCCTGGTCGTAATACCGGTTCAACACGAAGTGCTGTTGCCCGATGCGAAACAGGCTGCTCGTCAGGAAGTACATGACGAGGCCCGACGATGCGTTGAAGGCGATGAACCCGAAGAAGATCGGGAACACCTTGGCCAGCATCTGCATCTGCTTCATCATCGGGTTGTCCGCCGCCGCCGTCCCCTTCTGGCGGCGGATCGTCTGGTACTGCTGGTACCAGCCCGCGGCCATGACTGCCGCGACGGCGATGAAGTACGGCAAACGCTCGATGACGTTCGCAGTGATCTCCCCCGAGTTCGCCGGCGACGTCAGCATGTCCATGCCGAGGAAGTACAGACCCCTGACTTCTTTGCAGGCCTGCGTCGTGTCGGTACCGCAGAGATCGACGAACAGCTTGTTGAACTGACCCGACTTCGGGACGCGATCCTCGATGTTGTGCAAGGTGTTGAAGAGGGCGAACAACACCGGCATCTGGATCAACAGCGGGAGGCATCCGGAGAGCGGGTTGATCTTGTTCTCTTGGTAGAACTTCAGCAGCTCTTCGTTCTGCTTCTGCCGGTCGTCTTTGTATTGCTGCTGGATCTTCTTGATCTCGGGCTGCACCCGCTGCATTGCGATCATCGACTGCGTCTGCTTCGCGGTGAGCGGGAACAGCAGCAGCATGACCGTGAGGGTCAGCAGGATGATCGCGACGCCGAGGTTCGGGATGATCGAGTAGAAGAAGCTGAGCAGGAACCCGAAGGCGTCGTACAGCGGATCCAACATCAGTTCGTCCTTCGGGGGGGCACGGGATCGAAGCCGAACCCGCCGAGCGGATGGCAGCGGCTCAACCGGCGGGCGGCGAGCCACGAACCCTTCATCGCACCGTGCTCTTCGAGCGCCTCGTGCGCGTACTGCGAGCACGACGGCGTGAACCGGCACGGCGAGAGTCGCCCCGCCCTCGAGACTTGGTACATCTCGACCATACGGAGCAACGCGCGCCGCATCACGGCGTACCGTCGGCGTCGAGGTCGATCAGGATCGCGCGCAGCGTGTCGCGTAGATCACCATAAGTCGACGTGGTGGCCCGAGGAGCCGCCGAGATCAGATAGATCCGGCCCGGGTGCAGCAGTTCGTGCTCCGATCGAACGACGGCGCGGAGTTGCCGGCGCACGCGATTGCGCGCCACGGCGTTACCAACGTGGCGACCAATCGAGAACGCAACCCGCGGCGGGTCCATCGTCGCGCCCACGGCAGTGGTCACGGTCAGCGGACCTCGTCGGCGGCGGCGGCCGGTAGCCAGCGC
This sequence comes from Actinomycetota bacterium, assembly GCA_034408875.1. Taxonomy (GTDB): domain Bacteria; phylum Actinomycetota; class Acidimicrobiia; order IMCC26256; family PALSA-610; genus JANNHK01. Next base: position 9,981 of record JAWXCJ010000220.1, on the reverse strand, counting down.
GCGGAAAGATGCACGGTCGCGGACGCGCCAGATCAGGCCGAGAGCCGGGCTCGGCCCTTGGTGCGGCGGCGCTTCAGCACCGCTCGCCCCGCGCGATTGCGCATGCGCAGGCGGAAGCCGTGCTTCTTCTTCCGCTTGCGGTTGTTCGGCTGAAAGGTCCTCTTCACGCATGGCCTCCTCGAGCGCCCGGGCCGGGGAAAGGGCCGTTAGGGCGGCGCGCCGACACCGCGAAGCTAGGCGGTGGGGCACTGGCGGACGGGAGAGTGTACGGCGCGAGCACCCCTCGCAGCAATCCGCCCCGCCCTGCGAGAATCGCTACAACGGGCTGACCGGGCTGTTTGTTGCGTTGTCCACAGCGCGCTAACGTCCGCGACCCCAGCGCCCCGGCCAGGCCCCGAGCGCTGGGAACTTCCCCTGCAGTACCCGGCCGAAAAAGCGAGATTGGACGACCACGCCGTGGTCGCCCTTCTCCACATTTGTGGATACGCCTGTGGACAACCGGGGGAACCGCCACGTGGGCACTCCTGCAGCTGACGACCTGTGGGCAAAAGTCGCGGCCGCGGTGCGGGCGCAACTTGCCGAGGCAACATGGAACACCTGGTTTCAGGGCGTCCACGCCCTGGAGGTAACCGACGACGCCCTCGTGCTGGGCGTTCCCAGCTCGGTGGCGCTCGAACGGATCCGCACCAGCTACCTCGGGCTACTCAACGACGCCGCCCAAGCACTCACCGGGGTTCCACTGAGCACCGAGCTCATCGTCGACACCGCCCCCCGCCGCGAGGAGTTCGTCGAGATCTACGTGCTGGTCCCGGTGCCGCAGGCCGGCGATGATCGCCCCCGCACGCCGACCGAAGAGTTGCCGCTCTACAGCGGCATGTCGCTCAATCCGCGCTACACGTTCGATCAGTTCGTCATCGGCGCATCCAACCGTTTCGCGCACGCCGCCGCGCTGTCGGTCGCCGAGAGCCCGGCTCGTTCGTACAACCCACTTTTTATCTACGGACCGGCCGGCCTCGGAAAAACCCACCTCTTGCACGCCATCGGGCACCACGTGCGCGAACTGTTCTCGTCGAAACGCGTGCGGTACGTGTCCACCGAAACGATGATGAACGAGTTCGTCGAGGCGATGCGCTCGAAGGGCATGCCCGGGTTCAAGCGCCGCTACCGCGAAGTCGACGTGCTGCTCGTCGACGACATCCAGTTCCTCGAACGCACCGAGCAACTCCAGGAAGAGTTCTTCTACACGTTCAACGACTTGCACAGTCGTGGCAGCCAAATCGTCATCTCGTCCGACCGGCCGCCCAAGTCGATCGCGACGATCGAGGACCGGCTCCGAAGCCGCTTCGAGTGGGGCCTCATCACCGACATCCAGCCGCCCGAATTCGAGACGCGCCTCGCAATCCTGAGGAAAAAGGCCGAATCCGAGCACCTCGACGGCATCCCCGACAGCGTGCTCGCGTTCATCGCCGAGAACGTCGTCGACAACGTGCGCGAGCTCGAAGGGTCGCTGATTCGCGTCGCGGCCTACTCGAGCCTGCACCGCGTGCCGCTCACCGACGAGGTCGCGCGCGCGGTGCTCGCCGACCTGCTGCCCGCGACGCGACCGCGCGTCATCACCCCGGTGTTGATCCTCGAGGAGACGGCCAAGATGTTCGGCTGGACCGTCGAGGACCTGTGCGGGAGGAGCCGCCGCCGTCCGCTCGTGACGGCACGCCAGATCGGCATGTACGTCTTCCGCGAGCTGACCGACTACAGCTACCCCAAGATCGCCGAGGAGTTCGGCGGCCGCGACCACACCACCGTCATGCATGCGTGCGAGAAGATCCGAGCCCAAATGGCCGAACGGCGCGTCGTATTCGAGCAGGTCAACGAGCTGATCAACCGGGTCAAGCACGGCGGCGGTGGATAAGCCTGTGGACCGTTGGGGAAATCATCGGCCCGGCCGGGGACATCCTGGGTCAGGCAACCAGGACAACCGGAGAGCTGGGGATACCGGTGGACAACCGGGTGGGGAGCCGCACGGCTACTCATCAGGCCGTACGATCACTTATCCACAATCCACAGCCCCTACTACTACAACTACAAAGATGTTCATAGAACAACGGTTGAGGAGGCTGTGGTGAAGTTCCGGTGCGAGCGTGACACTCTCGCGGAAGCCGTCGCGACTGCGCAGCGGACGGTGGCGAGCCGCAGTGGAGCCCTGCCCGTGCTCCAAGACCTCCGGATCACGGCTACCGAGGCCGGGCTCGAGCTGGTCGGCTCCGACCTCGAGATCACGAACCGTGTCCAGGTGCCGGCCGAGGTCGAGGAGCCGGGTGTTGCCGTCGTTCCGAAACTGCTGGGCGACATCGTGCGAAAGCTGGAGGACGGGCGGGTCCTGGTCGAAGTGACCGGCGACGAGGCCGTGATCACATCGGGCCGGTTCACGACGACGCTGCGCCTGAAGCCGGCCGAGGACTACCCGCGTCTCGCTCCGAACGACGGCTCGGGCGTCACGGTCGAGGCCGCGGCGTTCGCGTCGGCACTCCGCCAGGTTGTCCGGGCCGCGTCGAAAGACGACCTGCGACCGATTCTCACGGGTGTGCTGCTGACCGCGCACGGGGGCGGGCTCCGGTTGGTTGCGACCGACTCGTACCGGCTGGCCGTGCGCGACTTGAAGGGCGTCAGCATGCTCGCCGACGGTCAGCGCGTTCTCGTCGCGGCCAAGGGCCTGGCCGAAGTCCAGCGCCTCGCGGGCGACGGCCAGATCGAAGTCGTGTTGCGCGAGCGCGATGTCGTGTTCCGTACGTCGCGCGCCGAAGTCACGGCGCGTCTCATCGAAGGCGAGTTCCCGAACTACGAGCAGCTCATTCCGAGCTCGTACCCGAACCGCCTGACCGTCGCGCGTGAAGCACTGATGGACGCGCTCGACCGCGTGCAGATCGTCGGGCAGAACCGCGACAACGCGGCCGTGCGGCTCGCGATGAGCGGTGGCGGTCTCGAACTGTCGATGTCGGCACAGGATGTCGGGAATGCGCAGGAGACACTCGACGCGAAGTTCGAAGGCGGCGAGCTCACGGTCGCGTTCAACCCCGTGTTCCTGCGCGACGGTGTCGAGGCCATGGACACCGACGAGGTCGCGCTGGAGACGATCGACCCGCTCAAGCCGGCCACGTTGCGGTCGGCCGACGGCGGCGAGTTCCTGTATCTCCTGATGCCGGTCCGTACGTCCTGACGCGAGTGTTGGCCGAGACAGATACGAACCCGAGCACGTGTGTCGGGCGCGTCTGGCTCGCCGATTTCCGTTGTTTCACCGACGTCGACGTCACGCTCGCGCCCGGGCTCACGGCAATCCACGGCGAGAACGCGCAAGGGAAGACGAGCCTGCTCGAAGCTGTCGGATGGATCGCGCGCGCGCGATCATTTCGTGGCGTGAGCGACGCCGCGCTCGTGCGAATGGACTCGAACCAGGCAGTCGTCCGCGCCGAAGTGACAACCGGTGAGCGGATGCAACTGTTCGAAGCTGAGATACGCGCCGCGGGCCGCAACCGCGTGTTGTGCAACAAACAAGTTGTCGCGCGCACGCGTGACCTGCACGACTTGCTGCGTGTTTCCGTGTTCGCACCCGACGACCTCGCGCTGGTGAAAGACGGGCCCGCAGGGAGGCGCGAGTACCTCGACGACTTGTTGACGATGCTCGCGACGCGCTACGACGCGGCGCGCGTCGATTTCGAACGGGTACTGAAACAACGCAACGCGCTGTTGCGCGGCGGCGGGCGCGACAACGAGGCCCACACCACGCTCGCAGTCTTCGACGACCAGCTCGTGCGCGCCGCGGTCGAGCTGGTGCGGGGACGACTGCGGCTCATCGAGCGGCTGGTGCCGGCTACGGCCGAGGCCTACGCGGCGCTGGCGGGGGCGACCCGCGCGGTCGGCATGGTCTACGAGGCCGAGTGGGCCGGTGGTCCCCTCGAGTCCGACGACGCGGGCGACCTCGAGTCCCGGCTGCGGTCGGCACTCGAGCAGCGCCGGCGGGCCGAGCTGGACCGGGGGCTCACCCTGGTGGGCCCGCACCGAGACGAGCTCCGGCTCGAAATAGGGGCCCTGGACGCCCGTACCCAGGCGTCACAGGGGGAGCAGCGCACGCTGGCCCTGGCCCTGCGGCTCGCGGGCCACGGGCTCGTCACCGACCTCACGGGGGTCGCACCGGTGCTGCTGCTCGACGACGTGTTCAGCGAACTCGACCCGAACCGGGCCGGCGCCCTCGTGCGGAACCTGCCGCCGGGTCAGACCATCGTCACGACGGCCGGGGCCCTTCCCGTCGGGATCGCACCCGAGCAGCGCCTGCGGCTGCACGGCGGCCAGGTGTTCGAGGACCCCGCGTGAACCTCCGGGCGGAGGTCGCAGCCGCATGAACAATCGCGATCCCATTCCGTTGGGCGACGCGGTCGCGGAGTTCGGGCGCGATCTCGGGTTGCCCGATCCGCGCGTGCTCGCCGCGCTCATGGACGCGTGGCCCGAGCTCGTCGGGCCCGCGCTCGCGGAGCACGTGGAGGTGCGATCTGTGCGCGACGGCGTGTGCACGATCGCGGTCGACGACGCCGTGTGGGCGACTGAATTGCGCTACCGCGAAGCCGAGCTTCTGCGCCGGGTTCGCGAGGTCTGCGGAGGGTCCCCGGTGGCCTCGATTCGGGTCGTCGTAACACCGCCGAGCTGACCCCGCGTCTGGTACACTGGCGTTACCCGGAAAACCCCCTCTGACCTGGGCTTTTACGCCCGAGACAGGGTCACGGCCGAGGGTTCCCGACCCCCCATCGAACAGGACGACGCGCGTGGCGTACGCGGCCAAGGACATCTCGATTCTCAAGGGCCTCCAGCCCGTCCGCGAACGGCCCGGTATGTACATCGGTTCGACCGGTCCGTCGGGCCTCCACCACCTCGTGTACGAGGTCGTCGACAACTCGGTCGACGAGGCGCTCGCGGGCTACGCGACGCGCATCGAACTCACGCTCCTGCCCGACGGCGGAGCCCGCGTTTGCGACGACGGGCGCGGCATTCCGGTCGACCCGCACCCGGAGTACCCCGACAAGTCGGCCGCCGAGATCGTGCTCACGATGCTGCACGCCGGCGGCAAGTTCGGCGGCGAGGGCTACAAGATCTCGGGCGGTTTGCACGGTGTCGGTGTCTCGGTTGTGAACGCGCTCTCCCGCCGCCTCGAACTCGAGATCCACCGCGACGGTGGCGAGTACCGCCAGGTGTTCCTCGACGGTGGCGAGCCCGAGGCGCCGCTGCACCGGGTCGGCGATTCCGACCGCAGAGGGACCACGGTCACGTTCTGGCCCGACTTCTCGATCATGGAGGAGGGCGAGTTCCGTGCCCAGACGCTCATCGAGCGCGTGCGCGAGATGGCCTTCCTCAACAAGAGCCTCGAGATCGTCTTCCGCGACGAACGCCCCGACCCGGCGCTCGAGCAGATCTTCAAGTACGACGGCGGCATCGTCGACTTCGTCGCGCACCTCAACTCGTCGAAGGAGCCGTTGTTCGAGCGCATCATCTCGATCTCCGACACCTACGAGCTCGGCGAAGTCGAGATCGCGATGCAGTGGAACAACGGCTACTACGAAGGCATCCACTCGTTCGCGAACAACATCGCCACGACCGAGGGCGGCATGCACGAAGAGGGTTTCAAGAAGGCCCTCACCAACGTCGTGAACCGCTACGCGCGCGGCAAGGGCGCCATCAAGGAGAAGGAAGAGAACTTTCTCGGCGAAGACATCCGCGAAGGTCTGACCGCGATCCTGTCGGTGAAGCTGCGCAACCCGCAGTTCGAGGGCCAGACGAAGACCAAGCTCGGCAACACCGAGATCCGTTCGTTCGTCGAGAAGGTCACCAACGACAAGTTGGCCGAATGGCTCGAGGAGCACCCGGCCGAGGCCAAGGTCGTCGTGCAGAAGGCGCTCCAGTCGTCGCGGGCGCGTATCGCGGCGCGCCAGGCGCGCGACCTCACCCGGCGAAAGTCGTTGCTCGAGTCGGCGTCGATGCCGGGCAAGCTCGCCGACTGTTCGTCGCGCAATCCCGAGGAAACCGAACTGTTCATCGTCGAGGGCGACAGTGCCGGCGGCAGCGCCAAGCGGGCCCGCAACCCTGCGTTCCAGGCGATCCTGCCGATCCGCGGCAAGATCCTCAACGTCGAACGGGCGCGTATCGACAAGATGCTGCGCAACGAAGAGATCCAGGCGCTCATCTCGGCCGTCGGGTGCGGTATCAGTGAAGAGTTCGATCTCTCCAAGCTCCGCTACCACAAGATCATCCTGTTGGCCGACGCCGATGTCGACGGCGCGCACATCCGCACGCTGCTGCTGACGTTCTTCTACCGCCAGTTGCGCGAGATCGTGATGGCCGGGCACGTCTACATCGCGCAGCCGCCGTTGTACGCGGCGAAACTCGGCAAGGACGAGCGCACCTACCTCAAGGACGACGTCGCGCTCCGCCGCTTCGAACAAGAACACGAGGGTCGCAAGATCGAGTTCAACCGGTTCAAGGGCCTCGGCGAGATGGACTGGCCCGAACTCTCGGAGACGACGATGGACCCGGCGACGCGCACGCTGTTGCAGGTCTCGGTCGACGAAGCGGCCATCGCCGACGAGATCTTCTCGACGCTCATGGGCGAAGACGTCGAAGCCCGGCGGGGATTCATCCAGGCGAACGCCAAAGACGTGCGCTTCCTCGACATCTGAGACGGAGTTGTCACCCGCACATGCCTGACGAGACACTCGGCGATATCGAGCCCATCGAGATCCAAGAGGAGATGGAACGCTCCTTCCTGGACTACGCGATGTCGGTCATCACATCGCGCGCGTTGCCCGACGCGCGCGACGGTTTGAAGCCCGTACAGCGCCGGATTCTCTACGGCATGTACGACCAGGGCATGCGGCCCGACCGTCAGCACCGCAAGTCGGCCAACGCGGTCGGCAACGTCATGGCCGTGTTCCACCCGCACGGCGACCAGTCGATCTACGACGCGCTTGCGCGCATGGCGCAAGATTTCTCTTTGCGGTACCCGCTCATCGACGGGCACGGGAACTTCGGTTCGCCCGACCCGGCCGACCGCCCCGCGGCCCAGCGCTACACCGAGGCGCGCCTGGCGCAGCTCGCGATGGAACTGCTCGGCGAGATCGACGAAGAGACCGTCGACTTCCAAGAGACCTACGACGGCCAGAGCCGCGAACCGAAAGTGCTCCCGGCCCGGTTCCCGAACCTGTTGGTGAACGGCGGCGGCGGCATCGCGGTCGGCATGGCCACCAACATCCCGCCGCACAACCTGCGCGAGATCATCGACGCGACCGTGCACCTCATCGACAACCCCGAAGCCACCGTCGACGACCTCTTGCAGTTCGTACACGGCCCCGACTTCCCGACGGGTGCGCTCATTCTCGGCCGGGCCGGCATCATCGAGGCGGCCAAGACGGGTCGAGGGTCCATCCGCATGCGCGCCGTCGCCGAAATCGACGAAGGCGCCAAGGGCGGACAGCGCATTGTCGTCACCGAGGTGCCGTACCAGACGTCGGTCGAGGTGATCGGCACCAAAATCGCCGAGCTCGTCAACGACCGCCGCATCGAAGGCATCCGCGACGTGCGTAACGAGTCGTCGGGCGACACCACACGCCTTGTCGTCGAGCTGAAGCGCGACGCCAACGCGCAGGTCGTACTCAACCAGCTCTACAAACACACACCGATGCAGACCACGTTTTCCGCGAACGTGCTTGCGCTCGTCGACGGCGTGCCGCGCATGCTCGACCTCGCGACCGCGTTGCGCGTGTACATCGCGCACCGGGTCGAGGTCGTGACACGGCGCACCGAGTACCGGCTGCGTCGGGCACGCGACCGCGCCCACATCGTCGAAGGTCTGCTGCGCGCGCTCGACGCCATCGACGCGATCATCGCCCTGATTCGCGGCTCCGAGTCGGCCGATGTCGCGCGCCAGGGGCTCATGGCGACGCCGTTCGAGTTCAGCGAGATCCAGGCGAACCACATTCTCGACATGATGTTGCGGCGCCTGGCCGCACTCGAGCGGCAGAAGCTCGCCGACGAATTCGCCGAACTGACGGGACGCATCACCGCGCTCGAAGCGATCCTCGCCGACGAGGTGCTGCTGCGTACCGTCATCAAGGACGAACTCACCGCGATCCGCGACACTCACGGCGACGAGCGGCGCACGCGCATCGAAGTGTGGACGGGCGACATCGTCGACCTCGATCTCATCGAAGACGAAGAACTCGTGTTCGTGCTGTCGCGCAAGGGCTACGTCAAGACAGTCTCCACGGACGAGTTCCGGGTGCAGGGCCGCGGCGGTAAGGGCGTGCGGGGCGGGAACCTGCGCGACGAGGACTACGTCGAGCACCTGCTTACGACGACCGCGCACTCGTACCTGTTGTTCTTCTCGAACCGCGGGCGTGTCTACCGGTTGCGTGCGCACGAGATCCCGATGAAGGACCGCACCGCGCGCGGCACCGCGCTCGTCAACCTCATCGCGCTACAGGCCGACGAGCACATCGAAGCCGTCATCGACACGCGCACCTACGAAGACGGCGCGTACCTGTTCTTCGCCACCCGCAACGGCATGGTGAAGAAGACGAAGATGAGCGAGTACGACTCGTCGCTGCGTAGCGGTCTTATCGCCATCAACCTGAACGAAGGCGACGAACTGGTACGGGTCATCCAGACCAGCGGCCACGACGACGTGTTCATGGTGTCGAGCCAGGGAATGACGATTCGTTTCTCCGAGGACGACGTGCGGCCCATGGGCCGCGCGACCGCCGGCGTGCGGGGTATGAAACTCAAGAACGCGCAGGACGCGGTGGTGAGCAGCGACATCGCCCGCGACGACGCCGTGCTCCTGTTCATCTCGGCGAGCGGTCACGGCAAACGCACGCCGGTGGCGGCGTTCAATCGGCAGGGCCGGGGCGGCCAGGGTGTGCGCGGCATTCGCATCACCGAGGCGCGCGGCCAGGTGGTGTCGGCCTTCGCGGTCGTACCCGGTGACGAGATCCTCGTGTTCTCGTCGGCCGGGAACCTCGTCCGTATGCCTGTCGACGAGATCTCCGAGCAGGGGCGGGACGCCACGGGGGTGCGGGTGGCCCGGGTCGACGATGGCGATAGCGTTGTCGCCGTGGCCCGCGTGCTCGAAACCGATCAGCCCGACGCTGATCAGCCGGAGCTGACCGGCCCCCAGGAGGCCTGATCGGTGGCCCGCGCCAAGGCGACTCTCGAATCGGTCGACTCGGGGTCGCGCCGCGCGCCGAAGCAGAAGGTGCAGAAGCAACGCTCGGGCCCGGTTCCGGTCAAGGCCGCGTACGAACGTCGCTACCGCCAGACGATCCGCAAGATCGACCTGTGGAGCGTCCTCAAGATCTCGATCTGCTTCTACCTCACCGCGCTGATCGTGCTGATCGTCGCGGGCATGGTGATGTGGTCGATCGCGTCGGCGGCGGGCATCATCGGCAACCTCGAGGACTTCGTCGGCGAGATGATCGACGCCGACGACTTCAAGTTCCTGTCCTGGGAGGTGCTGCGCGCCTCGACACTCCTGGGCCTCGTGTTCGTGTGCCTGATGGTCGTCATCAGCGTGCTGGCCGCCGCCTTCTACAACCTGTTCTCGGAACTGCTCGGTGGCGTCGAGGTCACGGTCGTCGAAGAAGAAGGCCGCTGAGCCCGCTCGGCCCGGCTGGTATTCTCACGCCCTTTGCCGGGGCTATAGCTCAGTCGGTTAGAGCGCATCCCTGATAAGGATGAGGTCGCTGGTTCGATTCCAGCTAGCCCCACTCGAAGGCGGCCCGACACGCCCTGGCGATCGCCTGAATACGGCGACGAACCCGGTGTGGTTTGCGAAAGCCTGAACGCATGACTCTGCGGATCCAGTGACGCCGAGGTCGCACGCGTCGAGGCGCTGGGTGCCCGGCGGTCGACGTCGGCCAGAGTGACGACGGCCAGAGTGACGACGGC
>JAWXCJ010000219.1:0-4457 GCA_034408875.1 Actinomycetota bacterium | reverse complement strand
GTCGCAAGGTTGATCGTGAGCCGGTTGCTCTCGTTGACGTCGAACACGTCTACCTTCCCTCTACATGGCTCCCTCGCCACCCGCCGGAGGCCTCCGGCGCGGTGGCGAATGACTGCGTCCGCACGGCCCTGTGTTCTCAGAAGCGTGCGTCTAGAAGCGGGCGGGGGCGCGGGCGCGGGCGGCGTCTTCCTCGTCGGTACCGCGTTCGGGCCTCGACAAGTCGATGCCCAGCGATTCCGTCGTGCGGAACGCGTCCTCGTCGAGTTCGCGAATCTCGATCTCGTGCCCGTTCTCGTCCATCACGCGAACGTTCAGGCACAGCGCCTGCATTTCCTTGATCAACACCTTGAACGACTCGGGAATCCCCGGTTCGGGAATGTTCTCGCCCTTGACGATCGCCTCGTACACCTTCACGCGACCGAGGACGTCGTCGGACTTGATGGTGAGGATCTCCTGCAGTGCGTACGCCGAGCCGTATGCCTCGAGCGCCCACACCTCCATCTCTCCGAACCGCTGGCCACCGAACTGGGCCTTACCGCCCAGGGGCTGCTGCGTGATCATCGAGTACGGACCCGTCGAACGGGCGTGGATCTTGTCGTCGACCAGGTGCGACAGCTTCAAGATGTACATGAAGCCGACCGTCACCGGGCGGTCGTACGACTGGCCGGTGCGGCCGTCGTACAGATCGACCTTGCCGTCGGTGCCGATGAGGCGAGTGCCGTCGGCGCCGTCGGGGTTCAAGTTGGCGAACAGTTCCTGGATCGTCTGGTGATGACCGGCCTGCTCGCGCTCGTCCCAGTGCGCACCGTCGAACACGGGGCTCGCGATCCAGACCGCGGGCTCGGTGATCGTGCGGGTCTTGTTCGGCGACGGCGGCTTCACCTTGTCGGGCTCCCACCCGTGGCGGGCCGCGTAGCCGAGGTGCGCTTCGAGCACCTGACCGACGTTCATGCGGCTCGGCACACCGAGCGGGTTGAGCACGATGTCGACGTGCGTGCCGTCGGCGAGGTACGGCATGTCCTCGATCGGGAGGATCTTGGAGATGACACCCTTGTTGCCGTGGCGGCCGGCGAGCTTGTCGCCCTCGCTGATCTTGCGCTTCTGCGCGACATACACCCGGACCAGCTGGTTCACACCCGGCGGAAGTTCGTGACCGTCGTCGCGTGAGAACACGCGCACGTCGATGACCTTGCCGGTCTCGCCGTGCGGGACCTTGAGGCTCGTGTCACGCACCTCGCGCGCCTTCTCACCGAAGATCGCGCGCAGCAGGCGCTCTTCCGGCGTCAGTTCGGTTTCGCCCTTGGGCGTGACCTTGCCGACGAGGATGTCGCCCGGGCCGACTTCGGCGCCGACGCGGATGATGCCGCGTTCGTCGAGGTCCTTGAGGATGTCTTCGCTCAGGTTCGGGATGTCGCGCGTGATCTCTTCGGCGCCGAGCTTCGTGTCGCGGGCGTCGATCTCGTGCTCCTCGATGTGGATCGACGTAAGCACGTCGTCCTTCACGAGGCGTTCGGAGATGACGATCGCGTCTTCGAAGTTGTGACCCTTCCACGGCATGAACGCGACCAGCAGGTTCTTGCCCAGCGCGAGCTCACCGAGGTGCGTCGACGGGCCGTCGGCGAGGACATCGCCCTTCTTGACCTGGAGCCCTTCGGAGACGACCGGCTTCTGGTTGATGCAGGTGCCCTGGTTCGAGCGGCGGAACTTCCACAAGCGGTGCGCGACGCGCCCCTCGTTGCGGTAGTCGACGGTGACCGTGTCGCCCGACACGTCGAGCACGGTGCCGTCGTCGGCCGCGAGCAACACGTCGCCCGCGTCGCGAGCAGCACGGGCTTCGACGCCGGTGCCGATGTACGGCGCGGTCGCCCGCAGGAGCGGGACGGCCTGGCGCTGCATGTTGGCACCCATGAGGGCGCGGTTGGCGTCGTCGTGCTCGAGGAACGGGATCAGCGCCGTCGCGACCGAGACCAGCTGCTTCGGCGACACGTCCATGTAGTCGACTTCGTGCGCGGTCACGTACGCGATCTCGCCGCGGCCCGAACGCACGAGCACGCGGTCGTCGAGGAAACGGCCCTGCTCGTCGATGTTGGCGTTGGCCTGGGCGATGACGTACTCGTCCTCGTCGTCGGCCGCGAGGTACGCGATCTCGTCGGTGACGCGGCCCTTCTCGACGCGTCGGTACGGCGTCTCGATGAAGCCGAACCGGTTGATGCGCGCGTACGCCGACAGGTAGCCGATGAGGCCGATGTTCGGGCCCTCCGGTGTTTCGATCGGGCACATGCGGCCGTAGTGGCTGGGGTGCACGTCTCGCACTTCGAACCCGGCGCGTTCACGCGACAGACCACCCGGGCCCAGCGCCGAGAGGCGGCGCTTGTGCGTAAGCCCGGCGAGCGGGTTCGTCTGGTCCATGAACTGCGAGAGCTGCGAGGAGCCGAAAAACTCCTTGATCGCCGCGACCACAGGCCGGATGTTGATGAGCGTCTGCGGCGTGATGGCCTCGACGTCCTGGGTTGTCATGCGCTCGCGCACGACGCGCTCCATGCGGCTGAGGCCGACGCGGAGCTGGTTCTGGATGAGTTCGCCGACGGTGCGCACCCGGCGGTTGCCGAAGTGGTCGATGTCGTCGGGGAAGTAGCCGGCGTCACGGTTGTGCAGCTTCACGAGGTACGAGACCGCGGCCAGGATGTCGGCCTTGGTCAGCGTGAAGTCGCCGCTGCGCCCTTCGACGTTGGCGTCGGGGATCTCGAGGTCGAAACGCTCGAGGCCGAGCAACGGGTATTCCTTCGACAACTTCTTCGACACCTTGTGACGGCCGACCTTCGCCTGGTCGTAACGCTTCGGGTTGAAGAAGAGGTTGTCGAGCAGCGCGCGCGCCGAGTCGGGCGTCGGCGGTTCGCCGGGGCGCAGCTTGCGGTAGATGTCGATAAAGGCTTCGTCGACCGTGGCCGTGTTGTCCTTGTCGAGCGTGTTGCGCATCGACTCGTACGGGCGGCCCAGCTCGTCGGTGATGAGCGCGAGGAGTTCCTCTTCGCTCTCGCCGAATCCGAGCGCCTTGAGCAGGATCGTGATCGGCTGCTTGCGCTTGCGGTCGATGCGGACGTAGACGATGTCCTTCTTGTCGACCTCGAACTCGAGCCACGCGCCCCGGCTCGGGATCATCTTGGCGTCGATGATTTCCTTCTCGGACCCCGTCTTGTCGAACGTGACGCCGAAGTACACGCCGGGCGAGCGGACGAGCTGGCTGACGACGATGCGCTCGGTGCCGTTGATGATGAACGTGCCGCGCGCGGTCATCATCGGGAAGTCGCCCATGAAGACCGTCTGCTCTTTGATCTCACCGGTCTGCGCGTTCATGAAACGCGCGGTGACGAAGAGCGGGCGCGCGAAGGTCATGTCGCGCTCACGGCACTCGTCTTCGGAGTGCTTCGGCGGGTCGAAGACGTGGTCGGTCAGCTCGAGCTTGAGCTGGCCGGTGAAGTCCTCGATCGGCGAAATGTCGCGCAGGACCTCGGCGACACCGTCATCGAGGAACCATGTGAACGAGTCCGTCTGGACTTCGATCAGGTTGGGGAGGTCTTTGACCTCACGCAGCTTTGAGAAGGACAAACGCTCACGGGACGCGAGACGAGCCAACGTCACTCCAATCGAGGGTCACGCAGCGGGGTAACCGGGGTGCTCCGGGCGCGCGTCAAAAAAGGCCGGGAAACGAAGAAGACGCGGGCGGGCAAACACGGCTACCGAGAGCATAGCCCCAGGCCATGCTCAGTGCCAATTACCCCAAGCGCGCAGCGGCAAGCCCCTGCGATCTGGCGCGGAGGATACGACGGCACCGGCCGGGTGACAACTACTTCTCTCGGCACCCCGCCGAATTTCACGGTCGCTTTCCCAGCCAGCGTCCGTTTTATTCCTACTTGAGTTCGACCTGGGCGCCGGACTCTTCGAGCTTGGCCTTGGCCTTTTCGGCGTCTTCCTTCGACGCCTTCTCGAGGACCGGCTTGGGTGCGCCGTCGACGAGGTCCTTCGCCTCCTTGAGGCCCAGGCTCGTGAGTTCGCGCACCGTCTTGATGACCTGGATCTTCTTGTCGCCCGCGGCGAGCAGGACGACGTCGAACTCGTCCTTCTCTTCCGGGGCCTCGCCCGCGGCGGCAGCGGGACCGGCGGCGACCATCTGGACCGGTGCGGCCGCGGTGACGCCGAACTCTTCTTCGAACGCCTTCAAGAAGTCGTTCAGCTCGAGCACCGTCATGTTCTTGAAGACGTCGAGCAGGTCTGTCGTGCTCATGGTTGCCATTGCGTGTGCCTTCCTCAGTTACTCGGTCGGTTCGGCGCGCTCGGCGCCGGCGTCGGATTCGGGTTCGGATGCGGTCTCTTCGGGCGCGGGCGCGGGCTCGGGTTCCGCCGCCGTGGGCTCGGACTCGGCCCCTTGCTGATGGCTCCCTCGCTCCGCCGTCCGTGGC
>JAWXCJ010000218.1:0-6932 GCA_034408875.1 Actinomycetota bacterium | reverse complement strand
GCCCCAGCACTTCACCGAGCCGTCCTGGAAGCGCGCACAGCCGAAGTTGCCGCCCGCCGCCACCTGCGCGACCGTGCCGCCGGCCGTACCCGACACCTGCCCGGTGCTCGAGTTCAACGCCAGACCACCGAGCAACGCGGGGTTCACCGAGTAGACGAGGGGGACGGCGCCGCCCGTAACGGTCGGCGTCTGCGGGGTGATCGTCTCGGCCACGTACGCGTTGATGGCGCTGTACCCGGCGGTGAAGGTCGGGACCGAGATCGAACCGGCACCGCTGACGATCGTGACGTCGAGCGCGTCGGTGTCGGTCTCGAGATCCGCGTCGGTCACCGTGACCGTCGTCGTGCGCGTGAAGGTGCCGAGCGCGGGGCTCGGCAGGAAGTCGCCCATCTCGTTCGCCGACTCCCCGCGACCGTTGCTCACGCCCAGGCCGAGGCTGCCACTTTGGTGCACGCCCCAACACTTCACGGCACGGTTGTCGAGCACGGCGCAGGTGTGGGACACGCCGGCAACGACCGACAGGGCGGTCCGCCCCGTTCCGAGCGATACGGCGGAGAGCGCATCGCCCATCTCGCCGCCCGCGTCGCCGCGATCGTCGATGTCGCCGAGGCCGAGCTGGCCCTGGCTGTTGAAGCCCCAACACTTCACGGTCGCGTTGTCGAGCACGGCGCAGGTGTGGAAAGCGTGGGTCGAGACTGCGACCGCGGTGCGGCCGGTCCCCAACGACACCGCGGCGAGCGAGTCGCCCATCTCGCCGCCCGCGTCGCCGCGATCGTCGATGTCACCCAACCCGAGCTGGCCGAAGTCGTTGTACCCCCAGCACTTGAGCGTTGCATTGTCGAGGACCGCGCAAACGTGCCACCCGCTACCCGAGATCGCGACCGCGCTGCGCCCCGTTCCCAACGACACCGCGCCAAGGGAGTCCCCCATTTCGCCGCCCGCGTCGCCGCGGTCGGCGGTGTCACCTTGGCCGAGTTGGCCGAAGTTGTTGTACCCCCAGCACTTCACCGTCGCGTTGTCGAGCAGCGCGCAGGTGTGCTCGCCCCCGGCCTGGATCGCGACGGCGGTGCGCCCGGTTCCCAGCGAGACGGCAGGCAGGCTGTCACCCATCTCCCCGCCCGCGTCACCGCGGTCGGCGGTGTCGCCCAGGCCGAGCTGGCCGTGCTCGTTCTCGCCCCAGCACTTCACGGTCGCGTTGTCGAGGAGCGCGCAGGTGTGCAGAGCGCCCGCCGAGACCGCCGTCGCGGTGCGACCGGTGCCGAGCGAAACTGCGGGCAAGCTGTCACCCATCTCGCCTCCGCCGTCGCCGCGGTCGTTCGTGTCGCCGAGGCCGAGCCCGCCCGACTGGTTAATGCCCCAGCACTTCACCGTGGCGTTGTCGAGCACCGCGCACGTGTGGTGGGCGACGGTCGAGATCTGCACCGCGGTGCGTCCGGTGCCGAGCGAGACCGCGGGCAAGCTGGCGCCCATCTCGCCCGCGCCGTCGCCGCGGTCGTCCATGTCACCGAGCCCGAGTTGGCCGCTGCTGTTCAACCCGAAGCACTTGACGACGCCCGTGACCGTCAGCACGCAGGTGCGGTCGGTACCGGCGATGACACGGTCGACGACGCCGCCCGCGGTGCCGGTGATCTCACCCGTGCTCGGGTTGAGCGACAACCCACCGAGCAGCGCCGGGTTCGCGCTGTAGACGAGCGGCGGATCGCCGTCGGCAACGGTCGGCGTCTGCGGCGTCACTGCGGTACCGAGCGCGACGCTGATGTCGTCGTAGCCGCCCGTGAAGTTCGGCGTGTTACTCGACGGCACCACGACGTTGACCGGATACGCGGACGACGTGGTCGCGGTGAACGACGCGAACGCGCCGGTGAGCGCACCGCCGACGAGGCACACCCCGACGGCGACGATCCCGACGCTCCGCCGCAACCGCGTCCGCTCCCACACTGCCGCCGTGACGGCGACGCCGACCGCGAGCGCGACCAGCACGAACGCCTGGGCGCGGCCGACGAGCAGGGTCGCGAGCCGCTCGAGCGTTGCCGCGGGGAGGACCGGGAGCGCGAGCGCGACGAGGCCGAGGGCGGCCGTCGCCGCCAGCACCTTCCTCTCGCATCTCCGGCGCGCCCGCGCGCGACCCCGCTGACCCATCCTTGTTGATCGGCACCGGGGCCGCCCCGGTAGAGGCTCGCGTACCCGTCGCGCCGGGTGCCTTCGGTCACCGCCTGGGCCCAACGAGCCATCGTTTCGGGTCGAATCGCTAGTAGGTCACCGTGACCGACGAAGAAACGTCACCCGTTGGGCCCGCCGGCTATCGGCTCTGCGCCGTCCGTGGCGTCCCGTTGAACGTGAAGGAAATGTCCGAGCTTTGACCGTTCATCGACACTGGGGCCGTCACGGGAAACGTGACGCGGATACGGAGGTAGTTCACCGCTCCGTCGTCGAGCACGAGGTTCGAGAGCGCAGCATTGGTCTGGAGCACCGGGACCGGCGAACCGGTCGTGCCGAGGACGTCGGCCTGGGTTCCGCCGCACGTGTAGGAGTAGTTCGGACTCGACCCCGATTCCGTCCACGCCTGGTCACAGTTCGCGATCCACACCTTGAGCCCGTCGGTCGTGTTGGTCACGAACGTCGGCGGTCCGTTGGTGCCTGTCGTCGTGAGTGTCACCGCCGACATCGTGGCGCCCTCGTTGTCGATCGTGATCTTGGCCTGGCGTTGGGCACTGTCACCCGGGTTCAGTGTGGAGCCGATCGTCAGCCGGTTGTCAGCGCTTCCCGCGGAGCCGAGGGCCAGTTCCATGTCGCCGGTATCGGTGGCATGCGAGGGTGTTGCCTGCGACGAGAACGTCGCGGACGCGGTCAGGTACGACCCGACGCCGAGGACCCCTATCCCCAGCGCGGCGAGGACCAGGCGAGTCCGTATCGGCACCATGCCCTTGGAGGATCGGTCGGACCGGGCGGCCCATTGAGGTATCCGAACGTGAAATCGGGCTGATCCGCCTCGATCAGGGGGTCCAGCTGTCGGCTTCGTAGATCTTTCTGATTCGGTGCCCGGGTGGGACCAGCGTTCCGCCGTCGCGGCCCTCGCCGATATAGAGGTTGCCCGTCGAGTCGAGTGCCAGCGCGGTCGGGTGCCCGTACGCACCGGGCGCGCCGCCCTGGTCGCCGGCGGCACCGCAGCTGCCGCCGTAGATCGTGCTGATGGTGCCGGAGATCACCTTGCGGACCCGGCAACCGTTTCGTTCGGCGATGTACATGTTCCCCGAGCCGTCGAACGCGACGTCGTGCGGGGTGTTGATCGTGGCCGAAGTCGCAGCGCCGGCGTCGCCCGTCGACGACGCGGTCCCGGTCCCGGCAACGGTCGAAATGGTGTCGGTGCCCTCGATCTCGGTGGTGTTGCCGCTCGACGACGCGGTGACCTTGCGAATCTTGTGCGAGTCGCGCTCGACGATGTACAGGTCGTTGTTGTAGATCGCGACGGCAGTCGGGTAGTTGATCGTGGCCGAGCCGGCGGCGCCGCCGTCGCCCGTCGACGACGCCGTCCCGGTCCCGGCGACAGTCGAGACGATGTCGTCGCTCTCGCCGTCGACGTAGCTGTCGGCGCCGGCGGTGACCTTGCGGATGCGTCCACCGCTGCCGTCGGCGATGAAGACGTCGCCCGACGCGTCGACCGCGACGTCGACCGGGTCGGCGAACTGGGCGTTCACCGCGGCTCCCCCGTCGCCACATGTCGCCGTCGTCGGTGTGCATGTCACGCTGTCACCGGCGACGGTAATGAAACTGAAGACGGCGCCGGTCTTGCGGACCCGGCGGTCGCCCTGGTCGGCGATGAGCAAATTGTCGCTCAAGTCGAGTGCGAGACCCGCAGGTGAGGTGAGGTACGCGGCCGTGTAGAGGCCGCCGTCGCCCGCGTACGATCCGGCGGCGCCGGTTCCCGAGAACCGAGTGAGCCACAGGCTCGCGATGTCGATGCGTTTCATCCGATGGTTGCCGGAGTCGGCCACCAAAAGCTCCATCCAGGCACCCGTTCCCGTGCCCCACATCGCGACGAACACACCCTCCGGGGCGTTGAGCCGCACGGTCGAGTCCGTCGAAGTGATCGCGTTTCCGACGTCGCCCGAGACATCGGTCGTCGCTCCGGCCACATGCTGGGTGGACCCGCCGTTCACGCGGCGGATCCGGTGGTTGCCGGTATCGGCGATGTAGAGATCGCTGTTGGCGTCGTCCCACGCGAGGCCGCGTGGGGCGTCGAAGGTCGCGCTGGTCGCGGTGGCGTGGTCGGCGTTGCCGGCGGTCCCACTGCCCGCGTAGGCCGCCATGGTCCCCGCGCCGCTCACCCGGCGAACGCGGTTGTTGCCCGTGTCCGCGATGAACGTGAAGTTTCCGCCCGGGTCACGGGCGAGCCGGCGAGGACCGCTCAGCAGGGCCGACGTCGCCGCACCCCCGTCGCCCGTGCTGCCGGCAGTTCCGGCCGAACTCCCCGCGTAGTTGTTGATCGTCCCGCCGATGACGGTGCGGACGCGGTTGTTGGCGGTGTCGGCGATGTAGAAGTCGCCGTTCTCGTCGAACATGATCCCACGCGGGCTGCTCAACTTGGCGCTCGTCGCGGCCCCGGCGTCGCCGGTGTTTCCTGAAGTTCCGGCCGAATCGCCGGCGTGGTTTGTGATGACGCCGGTCGAGACCGTGATCTTGCGAACCCGATGGTTGCCGGTGTCGGCGATGTACACGTTGTTCGACGAGTCGAGCGCGATGCCCTCGGGCGCGTTGAGCTGCGCCACCGTGGCCTGGCCGCCGTCGCCGGTGTTGCCCGCCGCCCCGGTACCGGCGAAGGTCGAGACCTCACCACCCATGCTGATCTTGCGGACCCGGTTGGTGGTCCGCTCGACGACGTACACGTTGCCGTTCGTGTCCCGCACCGCATCGGACGCGTTCGACATGGCTGCGCTCGTTGCCGCGCCGCCGTCGCCGAACACTTGCGCGGTGGAACCTATCCCGTACGAGGGTGTGGTGTGGTTCACGAGCTGGGCCACGGTGTCGGGATTCGGGTTGTGGTCGACGTACCGGACCTTGTGGTTCACCTGATCGGAGATGTACAGGTACCGATCGGTGGAGTTGATGGCAAGTCCCGTCACGCCATTCAGTTGGGCCGCCGTCGCGGTACCGGTCTCGCCCGAATACGACGGGCTGCCGTTGCCGGCGTAGGTCGTGATGGTGCCGCTCGTCACCTTACGGATTCGGTAGCCGGTGCGCTCGGCGATGTACACGTCGGAGCCGGAAACCTCGACGTCGACCGGATCCACCAACCGCGCGGCCGTCGCGGCGGCGCTGTCGCCGATATCGCCGGTGGTGGTCCCGTCACCGGCGAACGTCGAGATGTTGCCGCCGACGGCGAATTTGCGTACCCGGTCGTCGCCGTCGTCGGCGACGTAGATATCGGTGCCGGTAATGCCGATGCCGACCGGGTTGTTGAGCAACCCCGACGTCGCCGCCGCGCCGTCACCGGCGAACACGGCCGTGGAGTTGTTCGCGGTCGCGTCGCTGAAGACCGCGATGATGTTCGTGCCGTCGTACCGGCGGACGCGCTTGTTGCCGGTGTCGGCGATGTACACGTTGTTCGTCGCGGTCGCGTAAACGTCCTCGGGGGCGCTCAGCGTGGCGCTCGTCGGGACGCCGCCGTCACCCGTGTCGCCCCCCGTGCCCGCGGAGCTCCCGGCGAAGTTGGTGATGTTGCCGCCGGCCACGAACGCGCGGACGCGGTTGTTGCCGGTGTCGGCGATGTAGATGTTGTTGTTGTCGTACCAGTACACGCCTTTGGGTCCGCTCAACGTCGCGCTCGTCGCGCCGCCGCCGTCGCCGGTGTTCCCCAAGGTGCCCGCCGCCGCGCCCGCGATGTTGCTGATGGTGCCGGGCGCGTTGCCTGCGTTCGTAATAATGCGGCGAATGCGGTTGTTGCCGGTGTCTGCGACCAACAACCGGCCGCTGTTGGATGTGTCCCACGAAACGTCGTACGGCCCACTCAGCAGCGCACTCGTCGCGTTGCCGCCGTCGCCGGTGTTGCCCGCGGTGCCGGTCCCGGCAAAGGACGAGATTTGGCCGGTCCTCGTGACCTTGCGGATCTTGTTGTTGCCGGTGTCGGCGATGTACAAGCTGCCTTCGTCGTCGAACGCAAGCCCGCGCGGGCTGCTCAGCGCGGCCGATGTCGCGAGCCCGCCGTCGCCGGTGCTCCCCGAGCTCCCGCACGTGCCGGCGTACGGTCCGACCGACCCGTCGGTATGGATCACCCGTACACAGTGGTTCGCCGTGTCGGAGACGTACACGTTGGTCAAGCTGTCCTCGGCCAGGTACCGCGGCCCGTTGAACCGAGCGATCGTCTTCGTGTCGTAGTTGCCGGTCGAACCGGAGGTGCCGGTTCCCGCGTACGTCGCCGCGTTCGAGCCGCTTATGGTCCGGATACGGTTCTCGGGCGGGTCGGGAATCAACACCACGCTCGCGGCGGTGACGAGCACCGACGACGGTCCGCCCATCTGGGCGCTCGTCGCGGTCGCACCGTCGCCCGCGTAGGCACCGGCGGAACCGGTCCCCGCGACGGTAGAGATGATGTCGCTGCCGTCGATCAGGCTGTTGCCGCCCGCCTCGACCTTGCGGATCTTCTTGTTCCCGCGATCGGCGATGTACAAGTCGCCATCAGAGGCCAATGCGAGGTCCCACGGGTAGCTGAGCTTCGCCGAGGTGGCGGCACCGGAGTCGCCCGTCGACCCGCAGTTGTCGCTGCCGACACTGGTTGTGCCGACCACGGTCGTGATGACGCCGCTCGAGGTGTCGATCTTGCGCACGCGGCACAGGTCGGTGTCGGCGAACAAGATGTCGTCGCCCGAGTCGACCACGAGTCCGCGGGGTTCTCGGATGATCGCCGATGTCGCCTGGCCCCCGTCGTAGCACGCGTC
>JAWXCJ010000217.1:0-17362 GCA_034408875.1 Actinomycetota bacterium | reverse complement strand
GTGCGGGGTCGAAGATCCCACATCTTTCCTACGTCGGTGACAGTGGTGGCGGTGGCGGCGGTTTCACCGGAGCGCCCGGTGGCGGTGGCGGACCCGGTGGTCCCCCCGGTGCCCGTGCGGGCGCGCCCGGAGCCAACCGCGGCCGTCCTGGTGGCGGTCCCGGCGGTGGTCCCGGTGGTGGTCCCGGCGGCGGTCCCGGCGGCCGTGGTCGCCCGGGCGGTCCTCCGCAGCGGCGGCGCAAGAAGCGCAGGCGCGACCGCGACGAACTCGAACCGGCGGCGCAGCGGCTTTCACCGGCCGACGCGCCCGTCCCCGAGGGCGAGATCATCGTGTCGCGCGGCGCCACGATCCAGGAACTCGCTCCGAAGTTGAATCGCACGCCGGCCGACCTCGTGCGCATCTTGTTCGAGGCGGGCGAGATGGTCACGGCCACGGCGTCGCTGGCCGACGAGATGATCGAGCTGATCGCGGAGGCACTCGGTGCCGAAGTGTTGCTCGTCGAGCCCGGTAGTGAGCAGGAGGTCGAGCTCCAGGCGATGCTCGGCGCCGACGACGAGGAAGACGAAGCGCTGCTCGAGCCGCGCTCGCCGGTCATCACGGTGATGGGCCACGTCGACCACGGCAAGACCACGCTGCTCGACAAGATCCGTAGCGCGAACGTGGTCGCGGGCGAAGCCGGTGGCATCACGCAACACATTGGTGCGTACCAGGTCGACCGGCAGGGCCGGCGCGTGACGTTCATCGACACGCCGGGTCACGAGGCGTTCACCGCGATGCGTTCGCGCGGCGCGCAGATCACCGACATCGTGATCCTCGTCGTCGCGGCCGACGACGGCGTCATGCCGCAGACGATCGAGGCGATTGCGCACGCGCGTGCGGCCGACGTGCCGATCGTGGTCGCGGTCACGAAGGTCGACCGCGAAGACTCCGACCCGACCCGCGTGCGCCAGCAACTCACCGAGCAGGAGCTCGTCCCCGAGGAGTGGGGCGGGTCGACGATCGTCATCGACGTGTCACCGCCGACCGGTGTGGGCGTCGAGGAGCTCCTCGACAGCTTGGTCCTGGTCGCCGACGCCGAAATCGCCGAAGACCTCGTCGCCAACCCGAAGCGGCCGGCCAAGGCCTACGTGCTCGAATCGAACCTCGACCCCGGTCGCGGCCCCGTCGTCACGGCCCTGATCGAAGAAGGCACGCTCCGCGTGGGCGACACAATCGTTGCCGGTCCCGCGTGGGGCCGTGTGCGCGCCATGTTCGACGAGCACGGGGAGCAGGTCACCGAAGCCGGTCCGTCGGTACCGGTCGAGGTGCTCGGGCTCGACGATATCCCGCTCGCGGGGGACGAATTGCGTGTCGCACCGAGCGACAAGGTCGCCCGTACCGTCGCCGAAGCCCGTGCGCACCGGCGCAAGACCGCGTCGCAACGCGGCGGCATGATGCTCTCGGGCGGCGCTCGCCTCGAAGACGTGTTCGCGATGGTGCAGCGCGGCGAAGTCGCCACGTTGAACCTCATCGTGAAGGCCGACATGCAGGGTTCACTCGAAGCGCTCACCGAGGCGTTGCGCAAGGTGGACCAGGAACACGACGAAGTGCGGCTGTCGTTCGTCCACCGCGGCGTCGGCGGCATCACCGAGTCCGACGTGAACCTCGCAGTCGTGTCGAATGCGACCGTCGTCGGGTTCAACGTCCGTCCCGACCGCAACGCGCGTGAAGTCGCCGAGCGCGAAGGCGTCGAGCTGCGGTTGTACGAAGTCATCTACAACCTGCTCCAAGACGTCAACAACGCGCTCGTCGGCATGCTCAAACCCGAGTACGAAGAAGTCGTCACCGGTGAAGCGCAGGTACGCGAGGTGTTCAGCGTGCCCCGCATCGGTAAGGTCGCCGGTTGCATGGTCACGCACGGGGTCATCACCCGAGGCTCGAAGGTGCGGTTCCTGCGCGACGGCACGGTCATCTGGAACGGTTCGATCGCGTCGCTGAAGCGGTTCAAGGACGACGCCCGTGAAGTCCGCGAGGGCTTCGAGTGCGGAATCGGCCTGGAGAACTTCACCGACCTCAAGTCGGGCGACGTCATCGAAACCTTCGACGAGCGCGAGATCGCCCGTACGTGATCCGGGCGACCTTCGCGTGGCGAAGGTTAGGAGTGCGCAGACCTCTGGTTGCCGTGCTCGCGGTTGGCCTCGTCGCGTCGTGCAGTAGCGGCGGCGACGATGACGACCGGACTCCGCCCGCCCCGCCTCCGGCAGTTGCGCCGGGCGCGATCGAAGAGCGGGAATGCCCCGACGCCGACCAGTTGCCCGACACGGCCGTGTGCTCGTGGGTGGTCGTACCCGAGAACCGCGACGAACCCGACGGGGCCGAGGTCCGCCTCGCCGTGGTCGAGCTCTACAGCACCGCCCCCGAACCGCCCAACGATGTGGTCGTCTACCTGCACGGCGGACCCGGTGGCGACGCGACGGGTAGCACGTCGAATTGGGCCGACGATCCGATTCTCGAGACGCGCAACGTCGTGCTGTTCGACCAGCGGGGGAGCGGGTTGTCGGAACCGGCGCTTGATTGCCCCGAAGTCGACGCCGACATTCTCGCCCGCTTCACGGCGGCGGGGAGTTATGACGACGAGCGGGCTTCACGCGCGGACGCGTGGGCCGCGTGTCGGGAGCGTCTCGTTGCCGACGGCATCGACCTCGACGCGTACGACTCCGAAGCCATCGCCGACGATCTCGAAAGCTTGCGCCTGATCCTCGGTGTCGAACAGTGGAACCTGTTCGGCGTCTCGTACGGCACCCGTATCGCACTGACCTACATGCGCGAGTACCCCGAACACGTGCGTACGGCGCTCCTCGACAGCGTCGTCGCGCCCGCCGTAGGTGGGGTGTCGTACTTCGTCGAGAACGGCAACAGCGGCATCGAGCAACTCGTCGAAGGTTGCCTGGCCGACACGGCGTGCGCGGCCGCGTACCCCGACTTCGCGACGGCGGTGGACCGCGCGTACGAACAACTCAACGCCGAACCCTTCACCGGCGAGGTCGATCTCGGTGGCGAAGCCGGCGTCGTCACCGTCGTGGTCGACGGGTCCGACGCTCTCGCCGGGTTGTTCGCCGCGCTCTACGACTACGAACTGATCCCGTTGCTGCCGACGGTCGTCGAGGCAATCGCGGCCGGTGACTATTCGGCGCTTCCCGCGATCGCGCAAGAGGGGATCGCCGAGGCCACCGGGTTCAGCGACGGCGCGACCATTTCGGTCTTGTGCGCCGACTCGATGCCCACGTTCGCGGAAGAGGACGACGCGATCATCGGTGCGCCGGGCCGCAACGCTTCCCTCGTGATCGAGGTATTCGACGCGTACTGCGATCTGTGGGACGTGGAACCCGTCGGAGACGGGTTCCACGATCCGGTCACGGTCGACGTGCCGACGATGGTCGTCGCCGGGCGCTACGACCCGATCACGCCGCCCGCGGGCGGTGAGGCGGTCGCCGCCGCGCTCCCGAACGCGGGCTACGCCGAGTGGGACGGCATGAGCCACGGGGTGCTGTTCAGCGACGCGCCCTGCTCCGCACAGCAGTGGCTGACGTGGCTCGCCGATCCGACGGTGCCGCCCGATCTCGCCTGTGCGGCCGATGCGGTGCCCCCGGCGTTTGTGGCCGGCTAACCCTCCGGGATGACCCCTGTTCCGAAATGGCCGCGGTCCGGCGCGAGACTGGCCCCATGCACGCGGCGGCAGTCCGCTTCGATCTTCATATCCCGGCCAGCCGCTCGCTCAAGGCGAAGCGGCAGGTCGTGCGGCCGATCGTCGACGGCTTGCGCCACCGGTTCAAGGTGTCGGTCGCAGAGGTCGACCACCTGGAGCAGTGGCAACGGGTGGCGATCGGCGTGGCCGCCGTGAGCGGCACACAGACTCACCTGCGCGAGGTGCTCGCGTCGGTGGAGCGCTTCGTCGCGGCGGCGCCCGACATCGAGTTGCTCGACATCGACACGAGTTGGATCGAGGTCGACTCGTGAGCACCCCCCGTCGCTACCCGCGTACCGCCCGGCTGAACGAGTCGGTACTCGAGGTGCTCGCGGAAGAGCTCGAGCGCATGTCCGACCCCCGGCTCGAGATGGTGACGATCACGGGCGTCGACGTTACGCGCGACCTCTCGCACGCACGCGTCTACTACTCGACGCTCGCGGCCGAAGTCGCGCGCAGCGAAAAGAACGTCGCTGAGGACGCCGCGGCCGCGCTCGAATCGGCGACGCCGCACCTCCGTTCGTCGATCGGTCGCCAGTTGCGTATCCGTCAGGTCCCGAAGCTCATCTTCGGTGTGGACGGCGGCATCGTCGCCGGGCAACGGATCGAGGAGATCCTGCGCGGTGAGCACCCGCTCGACAAAGAGTTCGAAGAATGACAGACCGCATGAGCGCGGAAGAGGTCGAGGACGGGCTCGTCGCGGCCGCGGACGCGATTCTCGCCGCCGACGAGATCGCACTCGCGTGTCACGTCAACCCCGACGGTGACGCGCTCGGCTCGATGCTCGCGCTGCACCACGTGCTCCGGGCCGCGGGCATGCGTTCGATCGCGTCGTTCTCGGAACCGTTCACGGTCGCGCCGCACTACCGCGAGCTGGCCGGGCTCGAACTGCTTGTCCCACCCGACCAGTTCCCGCGCGAGCCACGGGTGATGGTCACGTTCGACTGCGGGTCTCTTGCCCGCTTGGGCGACCTCGAACCGGTGGCCAAGGCGGCAGGCGAGCTCGTCGTCATCGACCATCACGTGTCGAACCAGCGCTACGGCACGATCAACGTCATCGACCCGGCGGCCGCGGCGAGTGGCGTGCTCGTGCGCCGGCTCATCGACCTCATGCGCTTGCCCCTCACCCGCGACGCGGCCGTGTGCCTGTACGCGGCGCTCGTATGCGACACCGGCCGGTTCCAGTACGAGTCGACGACCCCGGAGGTGTTCGAACTGGCCAAGGAGCTGGCTTCGTTCGACCTCCCGATCGCCACACTGTGTCGAACGTTGTTCGAGGAGCACCGGTTTGCCTACTTGCAACTGATGGCCGACGTGCTCGCCCACGCCGTGCTGATCCCCGAGAAGCGGTTCGTGTGGGCCAAGGTCTCCGTTGCCGACCTCGAGCGCCACGACGTGACTTTCGAAGAGGTCGAGGGCCTGATCGACATCGTGCGCCGCACCCGCGAGGCCGAAGTCGCGTGTGTGCTGAAGGAAGCGCCCGACGGCACGTGGCGGGTCAGCCTCCGGTCGCTCGGCGACGTCGACGTGCGCCTGATTGCCGAACAGCAAGGCGGCGGCGGCCACCGGTTCGCGGCCGGGTTCACCAGCGACGAACCGGACGGCGTCGTTGTCGGCAAGATTCTCGCCGCGCTCCCGTAGCTCCCGCCTAACCTCGCCTACGTGCAGGACGGGCTGGTTGTCGTCGACAAAGCCGCGGGGTGGACCTCGCACGACGTCGTCGGCAAGCTGCGCGGCGTGTACGGGCAGCGGCGCATCGGCCACGCCGGCACGCTCGACCCGGATGCGACGGGTGTGCTGCTCGTCGGCCTCGGGCGCGTGACGCGTCTCATGCGATTTCTGCAGGAGGCGCCGAAGACATACCACGCCCGGGTCGTGTTCGGAATCGCGACCGACACGCTCGACGCCGCGGGCGCGGTGCTCGAACAAGCCGAGATGAGCTTCACGCGCGCGCATCTCGACGAAGCGGCGCGCGCGTTCAGGGGCGATATCGAGCAGATACCGCCGATGGTGTCGGCGATCAAGGTCGGCGGGCGCAAGCTGTACGAACTCGCGCGCAAGGGCGAAGAGATCGAGCGGGCGCCCCGGCCGGTGCGCATCTACCGCCTCGACATCGAGTCGCTCACGCCCGGGCCGTATCCGGAAGCGACGATGACCGTCACGTGTTCGAGCGGTACCTACATTCGGTCGCTCGCCGCCGATCTCGGAACGGCATTGGGTGGTTGCGCGCACCTCGGCACGCTGCGCCGTACCGCGATCGGGTCGTTCGCGGTCGACCAGGCGAGTCCGATGGAAGTGATCGAGAAGGACCCGGCCGCGGTGTTGCTGCGCCCGGCCGAGGCCATGCGCGACCTGGAGCCCGTCACGGTCTCCGAGGAAGAAGCGCGCGGCGTTACCCACGGCGCCACCTTCGTGGCGCGCAACCTGCTTCCCGACGGCGCGGGCGACGGTCCGTTCGCAGTTTTGCACGACGGCGAACTGCTCGCCGTCTACGAACGGCGCGGCGCGGGCGTGAAGCCGGCCGTGGTGTGTGCGTCATGAACCTCTGGCGGGAGTTGTCCGACGTGCCGCGGGCGTCCGCCGGCCGAGCAGTCACGATCGGCGCGTTCGACGGTGTGCACCTCGGGCATGTCGCAGTCCTGCGCCTCGTGCACGACCTGGCTCGGGCACGCGGCCTGTCGGCCACCGTGCTCACGTTCGACCGGCATCCGGCCGAAGTCGTGCGGCCCGACTCGGCGCCGTGCCTGCTCACCCAGCTCGACCAGAAGCTCGAGCTCCTCGAAGCCACCGGCCTCGTCGACGAATGCGTGGTGCTGACGTTCGACGAGACGCGCAGCAAGGAAGGCGCGGAAGAGTTCGTCGAGGAAGTGCTCGCGGGCGTGTTGCAAGCGCGGCGCGTCGTCGTCGGCGCCGACTTCCACTTCGGGTACCGGCGCCACGGCGACGTCCCGTTACTGCAACGCATGGGTGCCGAACTTGGCTTCGAAGTGCTCGGTCTCGGTCTCATTGCCGCGCCCGAAGGCGTCGTCCCGGCCGGCGTGTCACTGCCGTACTCGTCGACACGCGTGCGCAACGCGCTCGCCGCGGGTGATGTCGACGAAGCCACCGCCGTACTCGGGCGACCGCACGAGGTGCGCGGGGTGCTCGAGGGCAATCACCTCGTGGTTCCCGACCGGGTCTGCCTGCCGGCGGCGGGGGAGTACGACGCCGAGTGCACGGCGGGAGGGGCGGCGCGTGTCGTGATCGCCACCGTGAACGGCGACGTGCGGGTCGACGGCGACCCGAGCTCGGGTCCGGCCGCCGTGCGCTTTACAGATTCTCGGTCGTAGCGCGGTAGTTGCGGACGAACTCGTCGAGCGAGTCGCCGCCGAATTTCCGCAGCGCTTCTTCGGCGAGCACCAGCGCGACCATCGTCTCGGCGATCACGCCCATTGCGGGCACCGCGGTGACGTCGGTGCGTTCCTTGAATGACACGCCTTCTTCCTTGGTCACGACGTCGACGGTTCCGAGCACCGGCCGGTTGAGCGTGGCGAGCGGCTTCATCGCGAGGCGGGCCGTGATCAGCTCGCCGGTCGACATCCCACCTTCGATACCTCCGGCCAGCGTGGTTTCGCGGCGGTAGCGCTCGTCGTCGGCGTCCCAACTGATCGCGTCGTGGGCTTCGGACCCGCGCCGGGACGCAACGTCGAATCCTTCGCCGATCTCGACGCCCTTGATGGCCTGGATGCTCATCAGTGCCTGCGCGAGGCGGGCGTCGAGCTTGCGGTCCCAGTGCACGTGACTGCCGAGCCCGACGGGCACGCCGTACGCGAGGACTTCGACGACACCGCCGAGCGAGTCGCCATCCTTGGCGGCCGCCTTCACTTCCTCGATCATCTCGACTTCGGCATCGGTGTCGAAACACCGCACCGGTGAGTCGTCGACTGTCGCGAGGTCGGCGGGCAAGGGCCGCCGGCCCTGCTTCGCGCTCGCGCCGCCGAGGCGCACGACGTGCGACACGATCTCGATGCCGATATGGCGCAACAGCACCTTGGCGACCGCGCCGGCCGCGACGCGCGCCGCCGTTTCACGCGCGGATGCGCGCTCCAGCACGTCGCGGGCGTCGTCGAAGCCGTACTTCTGCATGCCGGCCAGGTCGGCGTGACCCGGCCGCGGCTGCGTGAGCGGCTTCTCGGTCTTGCCCGGCGCGGGCGACATCTCGTCTTCCCACTTCGGCCACTCGACGTTGGGGATCTCGATGAACAGCGGCGACCCGAGTGTGCGGCCGTGGCGGACCCCGCCGAGCATCAGCAGCTCGTCGCGTTCGAACCGTTGCCGGGGCCCGCGGCCGTAGCCGAGCCGGCGGCGGGCCAGTTCGCTCGCGATGTCGTCCTCGGTGATCGGCAGGTTCGCGGGTAGGCCCTCGATGATCACGCCGAGGGCGCGCCCGTGCGATTCGCCGGCGGTCAGATAACGAAGCATCAGGAGTCCGCCAGCCGTCGAGTTGCTTCGACGTCTTGTTCGAGCTGCGCGATCAGCGCGTCGATCGAGTCGAACTTCACCTGGCCGCGCAGCCACGCTTCGATGCGGACGCGCGCGTGTTCGAAGTAGAGGTCGTCGTCGAAGTCGAGGAGGTGGGGCTCGACCAAGAGGAGGCCGTTCTCCGCGTAGAACGTAGGGCGGCGACCGATGGAAATCGCGGTGCGGTGCACCGAACCGTCGGGTCGCTCGTACCAACCGGCGTACACCCCGTCGGCCGGGAGTTGGATGTCGCCGGGTACCGCGACGTTGGCGGTGGGGAAGCCGAGTTCGCGGCCGCGCTTGTCGCCGTGCTCGACGACTCCCTGGATCTCGAACTCGCGTCCGAGGAGCCGGGTCGTCGTGTCGATGTCGCCGCGGGCGAGCGCGGCCCGGATGGCCTCGGACGAGATCGGCGTGTCGAGCAGTTCGTCGACGACGAGCGCGACGGTGTGCACCTTGAAGCCGAGGCGCGCGCCCATCGCTTCGAGCGCAGGCATGTCGCCGCGACGGCGGTGGCCGAAGTGGAAGTTCTCGCCCTCGACCGCGACGCGGGCGTGCCACATCCCGACGACGACGTCGTTCATGAAGTCTTCGGGCGTTTCGAGTGATCGAGCCTCGTCGAAGCGCAGCATGTGCACGTAGTCGACGCCCGCGGCGGTGAAGAGTTCGAGCCGTTTTGCGAGCGTGCTCAGCAGGCGCGGCGCCGACTCGGGGCGCACGACGCTGGCCGGGTGCCGGTCGAACGTGACGACCACTGCCGGCGCTTCGATCTCGTCGGCCCGGCGGCGAAGCTCGGCGAGAAGGGCTTGGTGGCCGCGGTGGACGCCGTCGAAGGTACCGACAGTGACGACCGACCCGTTGGGCAGCGACGGCAGCGCGCTGCCTTCGAGGATGCGTTCCACGACTGATCAGGCTACCGGGCCCCTCACGAGATTCGGATGAGCACCGCGCGACGATGGGGCGGATGGCTCGACTCGGGGGCGGCACGACGCAGCGGGAGTTCGCGCAGGCATTGCTCGTCGGCGGGCTCGCGGGCTTCCTGTCGGGCCTGTTCGGGATCGGGGGCGGCATCCTGATCGTGCCCGGGCTCGTGCTGCTGGCCCACATGCGCCAACGCCTGGCCCACGGCACGTCGCTCGCCGCGATCATTCCGATCGCAACCGCGGGCGTCGTCGGGTATCTCCTCGACGACAAAGTCGACGGTGCCGCCGCGCTGTGCATTGCGTCGGGTGCGATGTTCGGCGCGGTCGTCGGGACCAAGGCGCTCCAGGTGCTGCCGCAGCGGGTGCTGCGCCTTGCGTTTGCCGCGCTGCTCCTCGCCACGGCGGTGCGGCTGCTGGTCGACGAGGGAGCGCCGCCGGGCCGCGGCGATCTCGATGCCGCGATGGTCGCGGGCTTCGTCGTCCTCGGTCTCGTGTCGGGGGTGTTGAGCGGACTGCTGGGCGTCGGGGGCGGCATCATCATGGTGCCGGCGCTGGTCCTTGCCTTCGACATGCCGACGGTCATCGCCAAGGGCACGTCGCTGCTTGTCATCATCCCGACGTCGATCGTCGGCACGTGGCGTAACGTCCGCAATGACAACGCGCGCATCGACCTCGCGGTCACCATCGGCGGGGCCGGGATCGTCACCGCGTTCCTGGGCGCGCTCGTCGCCATCGCGATCTCCGACAACACCTCGACGATCCTCTTCGGATTGCTCCTCGTGTTCTCGGCCGCCCGCCTCCTGTGGACCGACTACCAGGAACGTCGCCCCGCGGCGCCCTGAATCTCCTGGTCCGGGCCTCCACAGGGGGTCTCTGGTAGCCTCTCCGGCCGTAACCCCTTGTTCCTGACGTCAATTGAGAAGTGAAAGGTTCCAGCGCGCGCAATGCCCGACAAGACCGCAACAATCAATGAGCACAAGCTGCACGAGACCGATACGGGCTCGCCGGAGGTGCAGATCGCGATCCTTTCGGAGCGCATTCGCCACCTCACGGAGCACATGAAAGTCCACAAGAAGGACTTTCACACGCAGCGCGGGCTTCTGATGCTGGTCGGTCAGCGTCGGCGCATGCTCGACTACCTGCGGCGCAACGACGTCGAACGGTACCGAGCGATCATTGCCAAGCTGGGTATTCGCCGGTAGCAGTTCGTGAGGGGCGCCTCCTTGGCGCTCCTCTCTTTTTTGAGAACCACAACCCACGCGAGAGCGACGTCGGTTGTCAGTGGCGAGCGCCCGATGAGTACTTCTCGGACGCTGACAACTGGGAACCGGTACCTCTCGCACCTTACGAGAGGAAATACCTATGACCGACGCGATACGCGTTAGCGGTCCTATCAATGCCGACGGGCTCGAGATGATTCTCGAGACGGGCAAGCTCGCATCGCTTGCCGACGGCGCCGTGACCGTCACGGTCGGGGGCACCACGCTCCTGTCCACTGTTTGCACGTCGAAGCCCCGCGAAGGCATCGACTTCTTCCCGCTCACCGTCGACGTCGAAGAGCGCATGTACGCGGCGGGCAAGATCCCCGGCTCGTTCTTCCGCCGTGAAGGCCGTCCCGGCGAGCAAGCCATTCTCACCTGTCGCCTGACCGACCGGCCGCTGCGCCCGTCGTTCCCATCCGACTTCCGCAACGAGGTCCAGGTGATCGCAACCATCCTCGGTGTCGACCTCGAGAACCCGCACGATGTCGCGTCCATCAACGGCGCGTCGGCGGCACTGACCGTGTCGGGCATCCCGTTCGACGGTCCCATCGGCGCGGTGCGCCTGGCGCACCTCGACGGTGAGTGGATCGCGCACCCCACCTTCCAGCAGGGCGACGAGTCGACGTTCGAGATCGTCGTTGCCGGCCGCAAGCTCGACAATAACGACGTCGCGATCATGATGGTCGAAGCCGGCGGCACCGAGCGCTCGTGGGAGCTGTACGAGGAAGGCGCGCCGAAGGTCACCGAAGAGACCATCGCCGAGGGGCTCGAAGTCTCGAAGCAGTGGATCGCCGCGGCGATCGACCTCCAGTCGAAGCTCCGTGAGGAGTACGAGAAGGCGCACGGCCCGATCACGCCGATCGAGTACCTCCCCGCGGTCGACTACTCGCCCGAGGTGTTCGAAGCGGTTGCGAACCACGCCCGCAGCGCGACGAGCGAGGCGATGTTCATCGCCGACAAGCACGACCGCAACGTGAAGCTGGCCGAGATCGAAGCCGGAATCTTCGCGGCGTTGATCGGCACCGACGAGAAGCCCGGCGCGTTTGCCGCGCACGCCACGCCGGTGAAGCGGGCGTTCCGTTCGCTCCAGAAGGACGTCGTGCGTACGCGAATCGTCAACGAGGGCAAGCGCATCGACGGTCGTGGCACCGCCGACTTGCGGCCCTTGAGCGCCGAAGTCGGCGTCATCGCTACTGCCCACGGCACGGGCTTGTTCCAGCGGGGCGAAACGCAAGTGTTGTCGGTGACGACGTTGGGCATGCCCCGCATGGAGCAGATGCTCGACACGATCACGCTCGACGACCGCAAGCGCTACATGCACCACTACAACTTCGCGCCGTTCTCCACGGGCGAAACGGGTCGTGTCGGTTCGCCGAAGCGTCGCGAGATCGGTCACGGCGCGCTCGCCGAGCGCGCCCTTGTGCCGGTCATCCCGAGCAAGATCGAATGGCCGTACACGCTGCGCGTCGTCTCCGACGTGCTCGCGTCGAACGGTTCCACATCGATGGCGTCGGTCTGCGGTTCGACACTCGCGCTGATGGACGCGGGCGTACCGATCAAGGCACCGGTTGCCGGTATCGCCATGGGCCTCGTGTACGCCGAAGGCAAGTACACGACGCTCACCGACATCCTCGGCGCCGAAGATGCATTCGGCGACATGGACTTCAAGGTCGCCGGCACCGAAGACTTCGTCACGGCGCTTCAGCTCGACACGAAGATCGACGGCATTCCTTCCGACGTGCTCGCCCAGGCGTTGCGCCAGGCCAAGGAAGCCCGGCTCAAGATCCTCGCGGTCATGAAAGAGGCGATGCCGTCGCACCGTGAAACCGTGCGCGACACGGCACCGAAGATCGTCAGCTTCGAGATCCCGATCGACAAGATCGGCGAAGTGATCGGGCCCAAGGGCAAGGTCATCAACCTCATCCAGCAGGAGACCGGCGCCGACATCTCGGTCAGCGACCAAGACGGCATGGGTCTCGTGTCGATCGGCTCGAAGGACGGTGCTGCGGTCGAAGAGGCCCGGCGCCGCATCGAGCTCATCCTCGACCCGCCCTCCGCAGAGGTCGGTGCGATCTACGACGGCCGCGTCGTGAACATCACCAAGTTCGGTGCGTTCGTCAACGTCCTCCCGGGCCGCGACGGGCTCGTGCACATCTCGAAGCTCGGGCGCGGCAAGCGCATCGACCGCGTCGAAGACGTGCTCGCACTCGGCGACGAACTCCAGGTGAAGGTCGACGACATCGACCAGAACGGAAAGCTCTCACTCTCGCTCGTCGGTGACGACGGCGACGGCGACGGCGACGGTGGCGGTGGCGGTGGCGGTGGCTCCGACGAGCCGCGTGCCGCGCGCCCGCCGCGCGAGCCCCGCCCCGACAGTCGGGGTGAGAGCCGCAGCGAAAGTGGCGGCGGTGACCGGGGCGGCGAGAGCCCCGGTCGCGTCGCGACCGCCTCGTTCGAGGACTTCTGGGAAGACCAGGCCAAGGACACCTTCGGCGACCTCGGCCCGGCCGAAGAGCCCGGACCCGCCCCGGCGGGCGACCGCGGTGGTCGAGGTGGGCCGCGCGGGGGCAGCCGCGGCGGTCGCGGTCGCGGTCCGCGCCGGTAGCGCCGGAGCTTGACCGTCAGCAGGACGACACTCGAGTCGGGGCTGCGCGTCGTCACCGAGGCGCTCCCCGGGCTGCGGTCCGT
Organism: Actinomycetota bacterium; assembly: GCA_034408875.1. Lineage (GTDB taxonomy): Bacteria > Actinomycetota > Acidimicrobiia > IMCC26256 > PALSA-610 > JANNHK01. The sequence continues at coordinate 4,265 of JAWXCJ010000217.1, read as the reverse complement.
CACACTCGGCGCGTGGGTCGGGAGCGGCGCACGCGACGAGACCGACCCCGAGTCGGGGGCGAGCCACTTCCTCGAGCACCTGCTGTTCAAGGGCACCGAAGACCGCAGCGCCCGCGAGATCGCGGAAGCGGTCGAGTCGGTCGGCGGCGAGATGAACGCGTTCACCACGCACGAACAGACCGTGTTCTACGTGCGCGTCCCCGACGTGCACCTCGACCTCGCCATCGACATCCTCGCCGACGTGTTGTGGCGCCCGGCGTTCCGCGAGTCCGACATCGAGTCGGAGCGCCAGGTCATCCTCGAAGAGATCGGGATGCGCGACGACTCGCCCGAAGATCTCGTGCACGACCTCTTCGCCCAGGCGTTGTTCCCCGAGCATCCGCTCGGGCGCGAGGTGCTCGGCACCGACGCGACCATCGAGGCGATGCCGCGAGCGGGCATCGCGCAGTTCCACAGCGCGCACTACCGGCCGACGAACGTCGTGCTCGCCGCCGCGGGCAACCTCACCCACACCGACGTCCTCACCGCGATCGCCGACCGGTTCCCCGGCACCGACGGCACCCGCCCCGAACGGCCGGGGTCGTCGTTGTCGGATCCGATCCCGGTCGTCGTCGACACACGCGACACCGAGCAGGCCCACGTCGTGCTCGGCACACGCGCCCTGCCCGCGCTCGACCCCGACCGTTACGCCCTCACCGTCGTGAACCAGGCGCTCGGCGGGGGCATGGCCTCGCGACTGTTCCAGAAGGTCCGCGAGGAGCGCGGGCTCGCGTACTCCGTCTACTCGTACCGCGTGTCGTTCGACGACACCGGCTTCCTCGCCGTCTACGCGGGCACGTCGCCCGAGCGGGTCGACGAAACCCTCGAAATCATCGAGGAAGAACTCGCCGGGCTCGCGAACGACTCGCTCCCGAGCGCGGAACTCGACGCCGCGAAGAGTCACCTCAGTGGCTCGCTCGCGATGTCGCTCGAGACGTCGGCCAGCCGCATGCGCCGCTTGGGCCGCTCCGAGTTGGTCGAGGGCGAGATCCCGACCATCGACGAACTTACCGCCCGGGTCGCGGCCGTCGAGGCCGACGATGTCGCCCGCGTCATCGACCGCGTCTTCAACGCGCCCGAGCGCAGCCTCGCGGTCGTCGGACCCCACGAAGCCGCGCAGTTCGCGGGAAGAGGCAAGTAGCCTGAACCCCGTGATTCGCGTGGGTGTATTCGGTGCGGGCGGGCGCATGGGCGCGACCGTGTGCCAGACGGTCCTGGGCGCACCCGACATGGAGCTCGTCGCCGCCGTCGATCCGGTGCACGCGGGCGAGCAGGTCGCGGGCACCACGGTGACGATCGGCGCGGGCGCCGACGCCCTGAAAGAGGCAGGCGCCGAGGTCGCGGTCGACTTCACCATCATCGACGCCGCGCGCGAGAACATCCGCTGGTGTGCCGCCAATGGCGTGCACGCGGTCGTCGGTACGAGCGGCTTCACCGACGCCGAGTGCGACGACCTCGCCCGCCTCTTCGGCAAGTCCAACGCGGTGATCGTGCCCAACTTCGCCATCGGTGCGGTGCTGATGATGCGCTTCGCCGAACTCGCGGCGCCCTACTTCGACAGCGCCGAGATCATCGAGCTGCACCACGACCAGAAGGCCGACGCCCCGTCGGGCACCGCCATCTCCACCGCGCAGCGCATCGCCGCCGCATCGAAAGAATGGGGCGACGACCCGACGACCAAGGTCGTGGCCGAGGGCGCACGCGGTGCTGTCGTCGACGGCATCACCGTGCACTCGGTCCGCATGCGGGGCATGGTCGCATCGCAAGAAGTCGTGTTCGGCACGACCGCGCAGACCCTGTCGATCCGCCACGACACCACCGACCGCGAGTCCTTCATGCCCGGCGTCCTCATCGCCATCCGAGGTGTCCGAGAAACCAAAGGCCTAACCGTCGGCCTCGACAAACTCCTGGGCTTGTAGGGATGCGTCGATAGCCCACACCACGTGTGGGCTATCGACGCATCCCTATGCGCGGCCGAAGCGGGCGAGCAACCTTGTTTGCGGGTCGGCGGTGGCGGGGACGGGTAGGGCGTCGCCGAAGACGCCGGCGCCGCGGTAGGCCTCTTCGTTCTTGTCGAACCACGTTGTGCACTCGGTGACCAGCTCGTTGTCGAGGTGCTCGACCTGGCCCGTTGCGCGCGCGAGGTCCCAGCCGTGCACGAGCATGTCGGCGAAGAGCTGCATCACGTATTCCTCGGCGGGGAAGTCGCCGAACGACAGATGAACGATCGCGGCGAGGTCGGTGTGCCCCACGCCTTCGACCGCGTCGTGGACACTCGTGTCCCACGCCTTCGCCGGGTCGGCGCCGAGCGGATCGGCGGGAATCGCCGGTGTGACCTCGGCGATCGTGCCGCCTTTGAGTAGGGGCGCGGTCCAGAGCTGCTCGTCGACCACGTGCGCGACCAGCGCCCGTACGTCCCAGTCGCCGCACGGCGTCGGCCGCGCCCATTGGTCGTCTGTGATTCCGTGCACGAGCGTGCCGAAACCCGACGCAGCCCGGCGATGCAGCGTTGCCGGATCGATCACGGGTCAGAACGGTACCGCCGGTGCGCGCCCAGCGACAGGGGCAGGTACCGCGGCTAGGTTTCCGGCCGGTCAGAGGGGGGTTGGTGTGGTCGACGCCGCGGCGTTGCTTTCGGTCGAGGACGTTCGGGTCGAGTTCGGCGGCATCGTCGCGCTTGCCGATCTCACGTTCACGATCGAAGAAGGCCAGATCTGCGCACTGATCGGGCCGAACGGCGCGGGCAAGACGACGCTATTCAACTGCCTGAGCCGGCTCTACGAGCCGTCGAGCGGCCGCATCACGTTCGGCGGCGTCCCGACGTTGAATCTGCCCCCGCACAAGATCGCCACCATCGGAATGGCCCGCACGTTCCAGAACCTGGCGTTGTTCCCGGCGCTGACCGTGGAGGAGAACGTGATGGTCGGCGCCCACGCCCGCGGCGGCCGGAGCCGGGCCCGGCGCAAGGAAGCACGCGAGATCCTGGAACGGCTCTCGCTCGGCCACCTCGCCGGCCGGCAGGCCGCCGGGCTCCCGTACGGGACGCTGAAGCGCATCGAGATCGCCCGGGCGCTGGCCGCGCGACCCCGGTTGTTGTGCCTCGACGAGCCCGCCGCGGGCCTCACCCACTCCGAAGTCGATGAGCTGGCCGAGCTCGTGCGCGACATTCGCGACGAGTTCGACCTCACCGTCCTCCTCGTCGAGCACCACATGGCGATGGTCATGGCGATCTCGGAGAAGATCGTCGTCCTCGACTTCGGGAGCAAGATCGCGGAGGGGACGCCGGAAGAGATCCGCACGAACCCGATGGTCATCGAGGCGTACCTGGGAACCCCCGCATGACCCTGCTCGAGGTCGCGGAACTGCGCGCCGGGTACGGCCCGGTCAACGTGCTGCACGGCGTCGACTTCAACGTCAGCGAAGGTGAGGTCGTCGTCATCCTCGGCGCCAACGGCTCGGGCAAGACGACGACATTGCGGGCCGTGTCGGGCATCATCTCCTGTCGAGGTGCGATCCGTTTCGAAGATCGTTCGATCCTCGGGAACCGACCGGAGAAGATCGCGCAGCTCGGGATCGCGCACGTTCCCCAGGGCCGAGGCACGCTCACCGACCTGACCGTCGAGGAGAACCTCCGCCTGGGCGCGTACTCGCGCCGCGACGACCGGGTCACCCGCGACGTCAACTACTGGTACGACGTGTTCCCGCGCTTGGGCAATCGCCGGGGCCAGGCGGCAGGCAGCATGTCGGGCGGCGAGCAGCAGATGCTCGCGATCGCGCGAGCGATGATGTCGGTCCCGAAGCTGCTGCTGCTCGACGAGCCCTCGCTCGGACTCGCGCCGATCATCACGCAGGAACTCTTCCGCGTCCTCGCCGACCTGAACACCTCGACCGGGCTCTCGATGCTCATCGTCGAGCAGAACGCCGGGCTCGCACTCGGAATCGCGACGCGTGGCTACGTGCTCGAGTCAGGTGCCATCGCGGTGCGCGGCTCGGCCGAGGAACTGGCGGCCGACGACGACGTCCGCAAGGCGTACCTGGGGATTTGAGCTCATGGACCAGCTTGAACAGTTTCTCCAGCACCTGATGAACGGCATCGAGGCGGGCGTGATCTACGCCTCCCTCGCCCTCGCCCTCGTCCTCATCTTCAAGACGACCGGCATCCTCAACTTCGCCCAGGGTGAGATGGCGCTCGTGTCGACCTACTTCACGTGGAAGCTCGCCGAATG
>JAWXCJ010000216.1:0-8695 GCA_034408875.1 Actinomycetota bacterium | reverse complement strand
GTGATCTTCGCGGCCGGGTTCTCCGAAGCGGGCGCCGCGGGTGCACAACTCGAAGCCCGGCTCGCGGCGTTGGTCGAGAGCGGCGACGTGCGCCTGCTCGGGCCGAACACCAACCTCAACGCGTTCGAGGACTTCCGCGACGACCTCGACGGTCCGGCGATCGCGCTCATCACGCAATCGGGGCACCAGGGCCGCCCCGTGTTCCAGGGCCAGGAGATCGGCATCCGGCTCACGCACTGGGCGCCGACCGGCAACGAGGTCGACCTCGAGTTCGCCGACTTCGCCCGCCACTTCGCCGACCAGCCCGAAGTCGGCGTGGTCGCGTGTTACATCGAAGGCTTCAAAGACGGCCGCACGTTGATGCTCGCCGCCGACCACGCGGCCCGACTGCGTAAGCCGATCGTGATGGTGAAGGTCGGGCGCACCGACGCAGGCCGGTCGATGGCCGCGTCGCATACCGGCCACCTCACCGGCGCCGACAACGTCACGAGCGCGGTGTTCCGCCAGTTCGGCGTGACCCGCGTCGACGGGCTCGACGAGTTGCTCGACGTGTCCGCCGCCCTCGCCCGCACCCGACCCGCGTCGCCGCCGAAATGGGCCAAGAAGGGCAACCCCGGAGTGTGCGTCTACGCGGTCAGCGGCGGCACCGGCGCACACATGGCCGACATGCTCGCCGACGCCGGACTCGCGCTCCCCGACCTCACGAAAGAGTCGCAGCGCGCACTGCACGACGGGCTCATCCCTGCATACCTACGGGTGTCGAACCCCGTCGACTGCGGCGGGCCGCCCGTCGCCGACCCACGCGGCCGCCGGATCCTCGACGTCATCGTCGCCGACCCCAACGTCGACATCGTGGTTATCCCGATTACCGGCGCGGTCGAGATGTTCTCGAAGCCGTTCACTCGCGACATCGTCGCGGTCGCGAGAACGACAACCAAGCCGATCTTCGTCGTGTGGGGCGCGCCCGCGGGCACCGACGACACGTACTACAAGCAACTCCTCGACGGCGGGCTTCCCACGTTCCGCACGTTCAACAACTGCGTGAAGGCGGCGCGGGCGTACGTCGACTACTGGACCTTCGCGGCGCGATATCGCTCTCCGTTCGTGGGTGCCCCGACGGAACCGCTCCCCGCCTCCCGCAAGGCCCGCAAGCTGCTCGCCGGCCTCGTACCGGGTGAAGCGCTGTCGGAGCACGCGAGCAAGCAGCTGATCAAGGCGTACGGCATCAAGCACTCGAAGGACGAGTTGTGTACCTCGGCCGCGGCCGCGGTGCGCGCCGCTCAGGCAATCGGGTTCCCGGTCGTGATGAAAGTGTCGTCGCCCGACCTGTTGCACAAGAGCGATGCCGGGCTCGTGCGCGTCGGCGTCGGTTCGGCCACGGACGTGCGCGCCACTTACGACGAGTTGCTGCGCAAGGCCAAGCGGGCCGACCGCTCGGCGCGCATCGAGGGCGTGCTTGTCAGTGAAATGGTCACGGGTGGCGTCGAGTTCCTCGTCGGCGTCTCGCACGACGACCTCTTCGGCCCCGTCGTCACGGTCGGTCTCGGCGGCGTATTCGTCGAGGTGTTCGAAGACGTGACATTCCGCGTGCCGCCGTTCGACGAACCCGAAGCGCGGCGCATGCTGCGTGAGTTGAAGGGCTCCAAACTCCTCGACGGCGTGCGCGGCCGGAGGCCCGCCGACGTCGACGCGCTCGTCGCCGTGATCATGAACGTGCAACGCTTGGCCCTCGACCTCGCGGGCGACGTACGCGAACTCGACATCAATCCCCTCATCGTGCGCTCGCGCGGTGCGGTTGCCCTCGACGCTCTGGTGGTGAAGAAATAGTGCGGACGCAGCGAAGGTCCGCTCGCCGAAGGCCTCTCGAACGAGAGCGAAGGGAGCCATAGAAGTGGCAGCTGAAACTTCCGACGAACTGCAGAAGCGCTTGGAGAACGGCGTGCTGTGGCTCACGATCAACCGCGCCGACAAGGGGAACGCGATCCCCTATTACGTGCGCGACGAGCTGATCCAAACGTTTCGGGATGCGCAGGTGGACTTGGCCGTGCGCGCCATCGTCCTGACTGCCGCCGGTGAGCGGCACTTCTGCACGGGAGCCGACCTGTCGGTGCCGCAGCCGATGCGCGAGAAGCCCGAAGGTGCGCCCGAACGGGTGATCGGCACCGGCATCAACATGATGCGGCGCGGTTTCCAAACCCTGATGCAGTCGATCCAAGACTGCGAGAAGCCCGTGATCGTCGCGCTGAACGGCACCGCGGCGGGCGGCGGGTCGATGCTCGTGCTCGCGGCCGACCTGGTGATCGCGGCCGACAACGCGAAGCTCATCCAGGTGTTCGTGCGCCGCGGCCTCGTACCCGACGGTGGCGTCGCTTACCTGCTGCCGCGCATCGTCGGGATGCACAAGGCCAAGGAGCTCATCTTCTTCGGTGACGACTTGTCGGCGGCCGACGCGAAGGACCTCGGCATCGTGAACAAGGTCGTGCCTGCCGCGGAACTACAACAAGCCGCCAAGGAATGGGCAGAACGGCTCGCGTCCGGGCCGACAAAGGCGATCGGCTGGTCGAAGAAGCTGTTGCACGACGCGTCGGAGCTGTCGCGGCGTGATCTCCTCGAAGAAGAAGCCACGATGGTCGAACTCAACCAGTTCACCAGCGACGGCGGCGAAGGTGTCGCGTCATTCCGCGAGCGCCGCGAGCCGAAGTGGCAGGGCTGGTGATACGCGACAACCTTCTTCTGGGAAAGACGGCGGTCGTCGGCATCGGACAGACGGCGCTCGGCAAGGGCATCGAGGACTCCGAGTTGTCGCTCGCGTGCCAGGCGGTATCGGCCGCGCTCGACGACGCGGGCATCGCGCCGTCGGAGGTCGACGGGCTTGCGTCGTTCAACATGGAGAACGACCGCGAGGTCGACCTGGCCCGCAACGTCGGCCTTGGCGATATCACGTTCTTCTCGCAGGTCGGCTACGGCGGTGGCGCCGGGTGCGGGGTCACAGGCCACGCGGCCATGGCCGTCGCAACCGGTCAATGCGAGGTGGCGGTGGCATGGCGGGCGCGCAAGCGTGCCGGCAAAGGCAGCCGGCCGTGGGCGCAGACCGCGGGCCGCATCTCGAACAACTGGCAGTGGACGCGGCCGTTCGGGATCATCCGCCCCGTCGACGAGATCGCGATCCTCACCCGCCGGTACATGCACGACTACGGCGGCACGCGCGACCACTTGGCCAATGTCGCGATCGCGTTCCGCAAGCACGCCAACCGCAACCCGGTCGCGACCATGGGCCACAAGACGCTGTCGCGCGAGGAGTACATGAACGCGCGGTGGATCTCGGAACCGTTGTGCCTGTTCGACAACTGCCTGGAGACCGACGGTGCGCTCGCGGTCGTGATCACCACCGCGGAGCGGGCGCGCGACGCCAAGCACCCGCCCGCGTACATCCACTCGTACGCGCAGGGCCTGCCGCCGCAGCACCAGACGATGACCAACTACTTCACCGACGACCCGTTGCGCGGGCCGGCGTGGACCGCGGCAAAACGGTTGTGGGCCAACTCCGACGTCGGTCCCGCCGACGTGAAGGTGGCGCAGCTCTACGACGCGTTCAGCCCGCTCATTCCCTTGTCGCTCGAGGGCTACGGCTTCTGCGAGCGCGGTGAGGGCGGGCCGTTCACCGACGACGGCAACATCGAGTGGCCGAACGGGCGCCTGCCGGTCAACACGTCGGGCGGCGGCATGTCCGAGGCCTACGTGCACGGCTTCAACCTCGTACTCGAAGGCGTCCGCCAGATCCGAGGCACGTCAACGAGCCAGGTCGAAGGCGCCGACGTTTCATTGGTGACGTCGGGCGAAGGCGTCCCCACGTCGGCGATCCTGTTCACGAAGGAAGCGTGATGGAGACGGGCTGGCTGTTACCCGACCTCGAACACGAAGTCGGCGCGGAGTTCTGGCACGGGTGCGGGCGGGGCGAACTGCTCGTGCAGGCGTGCGCCGCGTGCGGGAAGTGGCGGATGCCGCCGCGGCCGATGTGCCCGGCGTGTCGCTCGACCGAGATCCGTTGGGACGTCACCAGCGGGCGGGGCCGGATCTGGTCGTACGTCGTTCCGCATCCCCCGCTGCTCCCCGCGTACGCGGATGTCGCGCCGTACAACGCGATCATCGTCGAACTCGAAGAAGACCCGATGATTCGCTTCGCGGGCAACCTCGTCACGAGTGTGGACGGCGCCATCAACGAGATCGACCCGGCGACGATTCAGATCGGCGAGCCGGTGCGGGTCGTGTTCACTCAGATCGAGGAAGTTTCCTTGCCGCGATGGGTGCGAGCGTCGCAGTCGTAAGGCGCTCGCCACGCCTACTCTCGCGGGCGCGTCGAGAACCCGAGTTGCCACTCCTCTCGGGTTTCGTCGTCGATGCTGAGGCGCCACTGCCACCGGCGCCCCGGCGCGAGCGGCAACGGCGGGAAGTTGAACGCGAGCGGGATGTTCACCGGTGTGCCCGCGGCCTGGCCGGGCTGGCGCCCGGTTTCGAACTCACCGTCGACGCGCACGGTGCCGTCGCCCGGCAGCACGGTCTGCTGCCCGTCGTCGTCGACGAGTTCGAGCACGAACCGGTGCCGCACCTCGCACTGGTCCCACGGCACTTCGATGAGTACCGCGACCGCCATCGCGCCCACATCGGGTCCGGTGTACGACCAGCCGCCGCCGAGCACGTAGAGCTTGGCGAACGGCGCCGGCGTCGCCTGCGCCGAGTCCGCCAGAAGAAGGGTCACCCGCATCGATGCGACGGTAGCGAGGTGAGAGATCCGCTGCTCCGGACCGGTGACATCAAGTCGCCGGGCGATCGAGGTGCAGCGGTCGGAACCGCATCACGACGCGTCACGGCCCCGGTCGGGCGAGACCGGGGCCGGAGCAGCCGTTCCGAGCTTCCGGGGGGGAGAACTCGGACGGAAGGTGGAAGTCGCCTAGGCGGCTTCGCGATCGAGAGCTTCGGGGCGTTCGGGGCGTTCGGTGCGCAGGCGGTCGAGCACCCGCTCCCACCGCAAGCGCGAGACGAGCCACGCCACCGCGTCACCCTGCGGGGCGGACGCGAGACCGGACTGCTTGAAGTAGCTGGAGGGCTGCATGTGATACCTCCGAAACTGGTACGTTTCGCCGATGAGCAGGAACTAAACGAGTCTTTGCTCTGGTGCGTTAACACTGCAAGTATCTACTCTCAGTGAACTCGCTGTCAAGTCGGGGGTATCCCGGATGACTTCCCCAACCTGGCGGATCGACGAGCTGGCCCAGCAGGCCGGGCTCACGGTCGACACCATCCGCTACTACGCACGAGAAGGCCTGCTCAGCGCCCCCGAGCGCGCGGGCCGGCACAAGCTGTACGGCCCCGACCACCTCGACCGGCTCGAGCGCATCCGCGACCTCCAGGCCCGGCGGTTCTCGCTGGCCGCCATCAAGGCGCTGCTCGACTCGGACCGGCCCGGCCTCGAAGGCCTCTTCATGGGCGACGAAGGTCGCCAGTACACGCTCGACGAGCTGGTGGAGCGCTCGGGTGTCGAGCGCGACCTCGTCGACAAGCTCGGCGCGGTCGGACTCCTCCCCGCGCCGGAGCGCATCGGCAAAGAGGCGTACGACGAAACCGACCTCGGCCTGTTGCGCTCGGTCGCCGAACTCCAAGAGATCGGCATGGAGCCGGCCGTGCTCGTCGAGCTCGGCAAGATCTACGTGCGCCACTTCCGCGCCCTGCAGCACGACGTGCACGACATGTTCGCAGGCAAGAACCCGATCGAACTCGACGACGACAAGTTGGTCGCGATGCAGAAGGAGCTCACCGCGAATGCGGCGCGCATGATTCCCGCGATCGACCGCGTACTCAACTACGTGCACCAGCGCACGATCCAGGGTTTGACCCTCGACGCGGTACGCACCGCCGAGGCAACGCACACCGGCGTCGGCGGCGTCGCGCTCGACGACTAACGGCAGGGCGCTCGACGACTAACGGCAGGCTCCGACTACGCGATATCCCAGATGCGCGAGGCGTTGCCGCCGACGATGAGCGACTTCTCGGCTTCGGGGATGCTGCCCATCGACTCTTCGATGACCTTGCGCGAGTACGGCCAGTCGTTGCCGTGGTGCGGATAGTCGCTCGACCACATGATGTTGCGCACGCCGGCGCGGTGCCGCAGCTCGATTCCGGTCCGGTCGGTGATGAACGACGCCGCGTTGTTGCGGTACCAATAGAACGACGGCGGCTCGCTGATGGGAAGGTCGCCCCACACGCGGTTGCGCCACCAGCGGTCGTCGAGGGATTCGATCAGGTGCGGCAACCACCCGACGCCCGTCTCGATCCAGCACACCTGGAGCGTTGGGAACCGTTCGAACACGCCGGTGAACAGCATCGAGCTGATGTTGCCCGCAGCCATCGAGAAGACGTGGCTCATACCACCGATCGCCTTGGCGCGCGTGGCCTCGCTGCTCATGTTGTAGAGCACGTTGCCCTTCGCCGCCACCGCCTTTCGGCTCGACGCGCGCTGGCGGCGGCTGATGATGTTGATGTGGATCGAGACGGGGACGCCTTCGTCGACCGCCGCGGCCCAGAATGGGTCGTCGTCGCGCGACAAGTTCTGGTTGCCCGACGGCCAGTTCGAGATGAGCACGCCCTTGGCGCCGCGCGCCTTGGCCTTGCGCAAACCGTCGATCGCCGTGTCGATTCCGAGCGACGGGATCTGCGCGAGCCCGACGAGGCGCTCGGGCGCGGGCGCGCAGAACTCGTCGAACAAGAAGTTGTTGTACGCCTCGACACCTGCGAGCACGAAGTCGTCTTCGTCGTCGCCGAGGAAGTGCGACATCGTGCGCTGGGGCGGGAACAGGATCTCGGCGTACACGCCGTCGCGGTCCATGTCCTTCAGGCGTTCCTCACCGTTGTAGCAACCGGTGCGCGCTTCCTCGTAGGTGACGCCGTACCACCGGAACTTGTCGAACGGCATGCCCGGCGTCGACACGAGCCCAATCGGGTCCGGGTCTCCCCCGACCGCGGTGAGCCACGCGTCACCGCCCTCGGGGTCCTTCACGAGCTTGGGCGCCTTCTCCTGCCACTTGGCCGGGAGCCAGGTCTCCCAGATGTTCGGGGGCTCGAGGATGTGGCAGTCGGCATCGACGATGCGGTAGTTCGACATTCGTGGGCCCCTTCGCAACGGACCTGACAGGAGTGTCAGTTTACGGGCCCGGTCCCGGGCGGGCCAACGGTCCCCGCGGCCCGCGGCCGGTGCGACCACGCTGCTCGTGATGGCGCTGGTCGACTGGTTCACCCAGGATCAGTCGTTCGATCACACGTTGGAGGGAACCGTTCTCTCCGTCCTCGTCCTCGCGCTGATCGGCGCCTGGTTCGGCCTGCTCGCGGGCATACCGTTCGGAATGCTGCTCGCTGTCGAATACCTCGTGCTCATTCGGCGGTTTTCTCCGGACGCGACGGCGCGCGTCATGCGCTGGGCCACCGTTGCGATCGTGGTCGGGGTCAACCTGTTCATCGTCGTCCAGTACCTCTCGTCCGGTGAGAAGCCCGACGACGTCGTCTTGAACGAAGCCGTCATCCCGAGCGTCCTCGCCGTTGCCTTCTCGATACCGGGAGTCAACGCCATCACTCGAACCGTCGTTGCCCCGCGCCTCGTACACTGACGCCCCGTGCCCGACCGGCTCCTAGACGGCATCCGCGTTCTCGACCTCGGCGGTGATCCGGCGGCGCGCGCGGCGCGTGTGCTCGCCGATCTCGGAGCCGAGGTCGTGCGCGTCGTTCCCGACACCGGCGACGTGATCGACGGCAACGTTGCCCGCGCGTGGAACGCGAACAAGCGGCTCGCCCCGGAGACCGAACTCGACGCGCTCCTCCTCTGGGCCGACATCGTGTTCGACACGCCGGGCATGCGCGGAACGCTCGCGGTCGACTCGGGGCGCGCGCCGCAGGCCGTGTGGGTGTCGATCACGCCGTTCGGACTGACCGGGCCACACGCGTCGTGGCGGGCGTCTGACCTGGGCGTGATGGCCGCGTCGGGGAACATGTTTTCGACCGGCGACCCTGACCGCGCGCCGGTGCGGTGCACCGAACCGAGCGGCTATGCGCATTCCGGTGCCGAGGCGGCGTTCGCGGCGCTCACCGCGCTGTGGACGGGCGTCCCCCAACGTGTCGACGTGTCGATGCAGGAAGTCGTGCTTGTCGCGAACATGGCCACGCCCGCTCGCTTCCCGCAGACCGGGTTCCGTGGCTCGCGCCGCGGCGCGAACATCGGCCGTACACGCGAAATCTGGCCGACGCTCGACGGTTTCGTGTCGTTCGGGCTGCGCGGCGGCAAAGCCCGCATCCCGAGTCTCGAGAAGATCGCGGAACTGGCCGGCCTGCCCGCGCGCGACTGGAGCGAGTTCAGCCCGAACACCGCGACCGACGACGCGCTCAAGGAGATCGAGACCCTGGTCGCCGCGTACTTCGCGCAGCACACCATGCAGGAGCTGTACGACATCGCGTGCGAGACGAACCTCATGCTCGCGCCCGCGAACTCGCCCAAGGAGATCTACGCGTCGGCGCAACTCGCGTCGCGCGACTTCTTCGACGACGCCACCCGCTTGCCCCGCTCGTTCGTCACGACCCGCTACGGGGCCCGGACCGCAGCGGCGGCGGCGGCGCCCGCGTCGAAACACGACAAGGCGTGGGGCGGGGTGCGGAT
>JAWXCJ010000215.1:0-5939 GCA_034408875.1 Actinomycetota bacterium | reverse complement strand
GCGCGGGCTTCAAGGCGAACGCGATGGGCGTGTGGGCGGTCCCCGACGAGCAACTCGACGCGATCGGCCCGCAGATGGCCCGGTTCGCGGCGGTGAGCCACTGTTACAAGCGACCGACCTACGACGACTGGCCGTACAGCGTCTTCACGATGGTGCACGGGCGCACCGCGCGCGATTGCGAAGCAACGATCGAAGCGATCCGCACCGAGACGGGTGTCGACGAGTACGCGCTGTTGTGGTCGATCAAAGAGTACAAGAAGGTGCGGGTGCGCTACTTCACCGACGAGTGGGACGAGTGGCGCAAGCGCAACCTCATCGGCGCCGGCGGCTGAGCCACCAGGTCACGCCGGCCGCGCCGACGAGTGTCGCAACCACCGCCGCGATCCACGGGAGCGGGCTCGGCGTGGGCGCCGGAACCGACATCAGGATCGCTTCCTCGTTCGTGTGACGCGGTGCCCAGCCCGTGTCCTTCAACCGGTCGTTGGCAACGACCCACGGGTGCGACACGTAGGGCAACGCGGTCGGCGGCACGTCGGCGAGCCCACTGGTCCACAACGCATGCAGCATGCGTTCGGCCGCCTCGTACGGCACACCCGGCAGGTGCCGGCGGGGCAGGAGCGCCTGCCAGTCCTCGTGCGAGATCCAGCCGTCGGCGGCCGCGTTGTACACGCCGTCGAGATCGTGCTCGATCGCGGCCGCGATGGCGCTCGCCGCGTCTTCGACGTGAACGACCTGCACCGGCGGTGCCACGTTGCGCACGTGCAGCGGCACCTGGCCCGTGACGATCGCGGCGAACAACGAGTGCGCGCCCGGACCGACGACCGGCGCGATGCGCAGCCGGGTCGCGATGCGTCCGGCCCGTTCGTCGTGCCACTGCGCGACCAGGCGTTCGCTCTCGGCGTCGAGAATGGCGGGGAGGAACCCCGGGTTCGGACGCAGCGGCGCGTCCTCGGTGATCGGCACCGGGTTGTTCACCCACGCGCCGTAGATCGACGCACTCGAAGGCCGGATCACCTTGCGCACGTTCGTGGCCGTCGCCGCTTCGAGCACACGGCGCGTGCCGCCGCAGTTCACACGCGTCATCAGCGCGTCGTCGAGCAGGGGTGACACGACCGCCGCGAGGTGCACAATCGTGTCGACGCCGCGCAGGAAGACCGCCAGGTCGGCGTTCAGCACGTCGACCCGGTGGAACGTCAGCTTGCGGGCGCGCCGGGCCGGGTCGCGGACGTCGATGCCCACAATGCGCTCGACCGCCGGGTTGGCATCGAGCAACGGGAGCAGCCGCTGTCCGAGGAATCCCGAGACCCCTGTCACCGCAATGTTGGTTCCGGCCATCGCTCCATAGACTGGCGCGGTGAGCGACGTTCCCCAAATGGGGCCCAGTCCCGGCAACCCGTTCGGCTTCGACTTCAACGAACTGATGAAGATGCTGCACTCGCAGGGGCCGGTGAATCTCGACGTCGCGCGCCAGATTTCGTCGGTTGTCGCCACGATCGACGAGGAAACCGGTCAGCCCGGCACCGAACCGGCGATCGAATCCGGCACCCGCACCGCGTTCGACGAGGTCGTCCGCGCCGCGCAGACCGCCGTGGCCGACGCCACCGGCATCGCGCAGACCCTGACGGTTCCGTGCCGCTGCGCCGACCGCCGCGAGTGGAGCGATGCGACCCTCACCGCCTTGACACCCGTCCTCGAGTCACTCGCCGGCGCGCTCGGATCTTCGGGAGCCGACGCGCCCAAGGAACCGAGTGACCCCGGCGAAACCGGCGACGCCCAGACCGGTGACGCGCTGTTCGGCATGCTGATGGGCACGCTGATGCCGGTGCTCCTCGGCGTGTGGTCGGGCTGGATGATCGGCCAACTGTCGCACCACGCGCTCGGCCAGTACGACCTGCCGCTTCCTCTCGACGGCCCGCCCGGGCTGCTGTTCGTCACGCGCAACGTCGACAACTTCGCGAGCCAGTGGGAGGTTCCGGCCGACGAACTGCACTACGCGCTCGCACTCCGCGAGGTCGTGCACGGCGCGCAGCGCTCGGTGCCGTGGGTCCGGAGTCGCCTCGTGCGCCTCGCGTCCGAGTACGTCGGCGCGTACGAAGTACAGCCCGACGCGTTCGAAGAGGCGCTCGGGCAGATCGACTTCACCGACCCCGAGGCGATGCAAACGGCGAACGCGTTCGGCGACCCCGGCGCGTTACTCGGCGCGATGGCATCCGAACGCCAGGCGCCCCTGCTCGAAGAACTGCAACGGTACGTGTCGGTGCTCGAGGGCTATACCGACGTCGTCGTCGACACGCTCGGACAGCAGATGGTCCCGTCGCACGTCCGCATCGACGAGGCGGTGCGCCGCCACCGCCTCGAGCGGGGCGAAGCGACCGCGTTCGTCGACCGCCTGCTCGGCCTCGAACTCGACCGGCGCCACTACGAAGAAGGCGTCGGGTTCTGCCGCGGCGTCGTCGAGCGCGCGGGCATGGAGGGGTTGAACCGCCTCTGGGAGAGCGAGGCGATGGTGCCGACACGGCCGGAACTCGAAGCCCCCGGGCTCTGGCTCGCCCGCATCGAATTGGACTCCTGACCTGTCCGTTCTTGCGTTACACAGGCGTCTCCACGACACCTGTCCGACGCAAGAATGAGCGCGGCTAGAAGTCGCTCAGCATCGCGGGCGCGGGCTGGGTCGAGAACATCACGTCGGCGCGGCGGAGCGCGCCCGGGGTGTTCTCCTCGACCAGTCCGGCCGCGTACATGATCGACCACGCGTTGCCGCCGAGCCCGCACGCGCCCAACGTCGCGACCGAGCACGTGAGATCGGGCGACGCCGTCGACGCCTTCGCCGTCGCGCCATCGGGACCACCGTCGACGGCGAGGCGTAAACCGTCGGACCCGGGCCCGTGTACCTCGACAACCAATGACCCCTCGGTGCTGTACGTGCGGCTCGCGAGGAACGCGGCGGGATCGAGGGGGTACACCCACAGCCCATCGTTCACGAAGTCGGCACGGATGCGGCGCGGGTCGGCAACCATGAGCCGCAACGGGTCGTCGACGGCGATGTTCGTCGCCGCGACGATGGCGACGAGGTCGATGCCGAACACGAACTGCCACAACGCGGCGTGGGTTTCGCGCGATGTCGACTGGATGTCCCAGACGAGCAACCGTCGGTCGCCCAACCCACCGTTCCATTCGCCCGTGATCTCGTACGCGACGTAGCCGTCTGCGGTTCCACTCGCATCCTCGTGCACCGCGACGAAGAACGCTTTCTCTTCGCCCAGCGACCAACCCCAGAACACCGAGGGCCACCAATACGACGGCCGCGACACCATGCCCGCCCGCGCCTGGGCCTGCTCATACAGGCCGGGGAGGATCTTCTCGGCTTCGGCCTGCTCGGGCATGCGCATGCGCCCGTCGTCGGCGAACGGTGCGACGAATCGCACGGCCCGCCGTTCGGCCTCCATGCCGAGGCGCCAGGTGGCGATGCCGTACCCGAAGCGGCCGTAGATGGCGCCTTCGGAAGCGGTGAGGACCGCGGCGATTTCACCGCGCTCGCGGGCGTCGTCGTGCAGCGCGCCGATCATTTGTGTGAGCACACCCTGGCGGCGGTGCGTCGGCTGCACTGCGACCGCCGAGACCGCGGCGACGGGAATGCGGGTACCGCCCGGCATCGTCAGCTCGAATGTGTACTGCCGGGTACAGCCGACCATCTCGTCGCCGTCGAACGCGCAGCGGGTGCGGTCGAGTTCGGCTTCCGGCCACGCCTTCGACTCACGCTCGGGGAGGCCCGCCACGCCGAACCCGCGCTGGTCGACCCGGTAGAAGTCGGGGAGTTCGTCGAACGCGATGGCGCGAACGGTGAGAGGCATCGTGTCGTTCTACTCCGGCGCCGGGGCGGGCGGCGCCGATTTTCGCGTCACGTAGTCGCGCCGCACCCCGGCGAGGTACCACAGGCCGGTGAACAGCAGCGCCATCGCGATCAGGAACACGCCCACCCGGCCGCCCCAGAGCGATAGCACGACGGCCAACACGCCGCCGCCGACCCAGAGCAGCTGGAAGCGCGTTTCGAACCGCGCGAACGCCCGGCCGCGGGCAGCCTCGTGACCGTCGCGCTGGAGCAGGCTGTCGAACGCGAGACGCGACGTCGCGGCCGACATGGCGACGATGAACGCGGCAAAGATCAGCGCGGCCCGACCGTACGAGCGGGCCGCGAGCATGAGCGGAACCGCGGGCACCAGGAGGGCGCCCGCCAGGATCCACTCTTCACGGATTCGGTTGCGCAGCGCGGGCGCGAGCAACGTACCGATGCCGTTCCCGAGCGAGCTCCCCACCAACACGAGGCCGTACATCCACGCGGGTTCGTTCTCCTTCTTCAGCACGAACGCCGCGAAGAACAACAAGAACCCGACGACGAGGCGCACGATGCCCATTGCCGCACCGGCCCACACGATGCTCGGCGCGTTCAGCAGCGCGCGTTCTTCGGTCGTCTCGGGAGTCCCGGCGCGCCGCGCGCGCGGGATGGCGAAGGCGGCGAACATCCCGACGAAGAAGACCACGGCGCCGACGCGCAGCACCCACCCCGCCGCACTCGCGTCAGCGCCACCCACCTTGTAGATCGCAGCCGCGATCGGCGCGCCGATGAACCCGCCGAGGACACCGATGAGCGCGAGCCGGGCATTGGCGAGGACGAGTTCGTCGCGGTGGTCGACGAGGCCGGGCACGAGCGCGCTCTTGGCGATCGCGTGACTCTTCGAGAGCACGAGCACGCCAAAGGCGAGTGGGTACAGCCACACGGATTCGGACGCGACCGCGCCCGCCATCAGAAAGCAGAGCAGGGCGCGCCCGCCGGAACTGATGGCGATGAGCGCCCGCCGCCCACCGCGGCTGCGGTCGAGGAACGGTCCGAGGAACGGGGCGATCACGGCGAACGGCGCCATCGTGATGACGAGGTACAGCAACACCTTCGGCCGCGCCGCGTCGGTCGGCTCGGTGAAGAACAGCGTGCCGGCAAGTGACACCGTGATGAACACGTCGCCGCAGACCGCGATCGCGTGCGCGAGCGCGAGGCGCGAGAACGGCGTGAAGGTCGTGGACTGGAGTCGGGGTACTTCCTCCGTCATCGCAGGCTACCGCCGCCCTCCCAGTACGCCGTTGGAGCCCTGTGTGGGCCTACCCGCATCGCATCTACCATGGGTGCATGAGTGACCGGTACCTCAATCGCGAGCTTTCGTGGCTCGACTTCAACGCCCGGGTACTCGCGCTCGCCGAGGATGCCACGCTCCCACTGCTCGAGCGGGCCAAGTTCCTCGCCATCTTCAACTCGAACCTCGACGAGTTCTTCCAGGTCCGCGTCTCGGGGTTGAAGGAGCAACTCGTCGCCGGGGTGCGCAGCACATCGCCCGACGGTCTCGACCAGGTCGAACAACTCCGTGCGATTCGCGCGCGCGTCGAAGACCTCGCGATCCGCCAGAGCCAGGTGTTCACCAAGGAGCTGGCCCCCGAACTGCAAGCCGTCGGCGTCGAGTTCATCGACTGGGCCGAGCTGACCGACGACGAGCGATCGCAACTCGCCCGCGAGTTCGACGACCGCATCTTCCCGGTCCTCACCCCTCTCGCCGTCGACCCCGCGCATCCGTTTCCCTACATCTCCGACCTGTCGCTCAACCTGGCGGTCGCGGTCCAGGATCCCGCGAGCGGCGACGAGCGATTCGCCCGCATCAAGGTCCCGCCCCTGCTCCCGCGTTTCGTCGCGCTGCCCGGCAGCACCCGCTTCGTTCCCCTCGAACAGCTGATCGCGGCGCATCTGCCCAAGTTGTTCCCCGGCATGGAGGTGCTCGCCCATCATCCGTTCCGGGTAACGCGTGATGCCGACATCGAACTCGCCGACGAAGCCGAGGACCTGCTCGCGGCGATGGAGACCGTGCTGCGGCAACGCACGAAGTTTGGCACGGCCGTGC
>JAWXCJ010000214.1:0-5647 GCA_034408875.1 Actinomycetota bacterium | reverse complement strand
TTACTCCGGGACACCATTGCCCCAGAAGCTCGGCATCAAGGCCGGAGCCCGCGTGGCACTCGTCCGCGCGCCCGAAGGATTCGAGAAGACACTTAATCCGTTGCCCGACGGTGTGTCGTTGCGAGCCCAGGCGCGCGGTCACCACGAGGTCGTCGTCTTCTTTGCGACCCGCCGCGCCGAGCTCGAACGCCGCTTCGACGCGCTTTCCCGCGCGATCGTCCCCGCGGGCGGACTGTGGATCGCGTGGCCGAAACGCACCGCGAACGTCGCGACCGACCTCTCCGAGAACCACGTGCGCGAGGTCGGCCTCGCGCACGGCTTGGTCGACAACAAGGTGTGCGCGGTCGACGACGTGTGGTCGGGGCTCCGCTTCGTCTACCGCGTCAAGGATCGACCGCAGAAGGCGAAGAAGAAAGCGCGCTAGCTCGCCTGTTCCAGCGGTGCGACCGCGGCGTACGTGCCGCCGTCGAAGCGCACCGACGCGGCGGGCGAGAGGTTGCGCAGCAGGCCGAGTGCGGCGCGGTTCTCGGGGAGCATGGTGGCGACGAAGTGGTCGATGCCATGGGTGAGCGCCTCGTTCGCGAGCCGTCGGGCCAAGCGGCGGCCGAGCCCGCGGTGCTGCCACGCGTCCTCGACCGTCACCGCGATCTCGGCCTCGTGCTCGCCGCAGGTGGCGTCGTAGCGGGCAACCGCCACGATCTCGTCGCCGCACAGCGCCACGAGGGCTTCCCGGCAGTCGTGGTCGACGTTGGCGAGGCGTTCGAGGGACTTGTGCGGCGGCCGCTGCACGGGGGAGAAGAAGCGGCGGTACACGGTCTCGGGCGAGAGCCGGTGGAACATGCGTTCCAGGCGATCGACGTCGTCGGGTTCGATGGCGCGCACCGCGAGCAGCGCGCCGTCGGCGAGAACGAGCGGCTTCATTTGGGAACCACCTTGCGCCGCACGCGTCCCGTCGCCTGCACGATGGGCCGCACGAAATTCGTCTTCAGTTCGAGGGTCGTGTACCCCGCGCCCGCGGGCAACGACGACGCGACGGCACAGCCCATCGCACTGTCGACGAGCGTGGCGATGATGCCGCCGTGCATGGTGCCCATTGGGTTCTCGTGCAGTTCGTCGGCGACGAGTGAGAACACGACCCGGCCGCGCGCGACTTCGGTGATCTCCATGCCGAGCAGCGCGGCGGCCGGCGGGGGAGCGGCGTCGCCGCGCATCATGGCGCGCAGCTGTTCGTAGCCGTCGAGGTCGCGCAGCTGGAACCGAGCGCGCGCGGGGTCGGTCCACGAGACGGTGCGGGTACGCACGCCTTCTTCGGAGATGGGCAGTGCGGCCATGTCAGGCCTCCTTGGATTCGTTCCGGGGGGAGGGTCGGAGTGTGTGCAGGTGGTCGAGTACGTGCGCGACAACGCGGTCCATGTGGGCCGGGTCGTCGAACAGGCGGGTGAGCATCAACGCGCCTTCGAGTGAGGAGGTGAGGACCGACGCGAGTTGGTACGGGTCGGTGCCGGCCGCGATGGTGCCGTCGGTGATGCCGTCCTTGACGCGCCGGCCGATGAGCCGGTGCCAGTTGTTCATCGAGTGCCGGGCGCGGTCGCGCAGTTCGGGGTGCGTGTCGTCGGCCTCGATCGCGGTGTTCATGATCGGGCAGCCGCCGTCGATGACGGGTTTGCGGGCGCTCGCGGCGAACGCGTGCACCAGCGCGACGAGGCGTTCGTATCCGGATTTGTCGCCCTCCTGCGAGCGGGCCAGTGAGTTCTCGACCAGGTTCATCGAGTGGTCGTAGGCCTCGAGCGCGAGCTGTTCCTTCGAGCCGAAGTGGTTGTAGATACCGCCCTTCTCGAGCCCGGTGGCGTCGATCAGGTCGCGCATCGAGGAGCCGACGTAGCCGAGCCGGTTGAACACGGGGGCCGAGACTTCGACGATACGCCGGCGGGTCTGCTGACCCTTCGTGGGATGCACCGGGTTCCTTTCGAAAAAAACCGACCGTTCGGTTTGATTGTAGGGAACTTCGGGGCGGAGTCAAGGCAATTAGCGTGGAAGGCATGTGCGGTCGCTACGTCCAGGCCTCGTCCCCGACCCTGTTGGCGGCCCATTTCGGGATCGAGGAGATACGGATCCCCGAGCCGAAGCCCGACGACGAGCCGTACCCGCAGTACAACGTGGCGCCCCGTTCCGAGATGCCGATCGTCGCGGTGAGTTCGGGCCGGCGGGTGCTCGACCGGGTCCGGTGGGGGCTCGTGCCGTACTGGGCCGACGACATCAAAATCGGCGACCGCCAGATCAACGCGCGCGCCGAGTCGGTCGCGACCAAGCCCGCGTTCCGGCGCGCCTTTGAAAAGCGCCGGTGCATCGTGCCGGCCGACGGGTTTTACGAGTGGCAGGCGATCGAGGGCCGCAAGCAGAAGCAGCCGTGGTTCATCCACCGCACCGACGGCGAACCGTTCGCGTTCGCGGGGCTGTGGGAACGCTGGGGCGAGGACGACCTCCGCACGTTCGCGATCATCACGACCGAAGCAAACGACACGCTGACGCCGATCCATCACCGCATGCCCGTCGTGCTGCCGGAGTCGCAGTGGGACCGCTGGCTCGACCCCGCGTTTCGCGACACGGCCGCGTTGCAGGACGTGCTCGTTCCGTTGCCCGACGCCGAGGTCGAGGCGTGGCCGGTGTCGACGCTCGTCAACAAGGCCGACAACGACACCCCCGACCTCACGACGAGAGTCGAGGTAGCGTCGGCGTGATGGAGCACGCGCAGTACATTGCCGCGATCCGGCGCGAAGGCGACGCGCTCGTGCAGGCGGTGCGCGCTGCGGGTGTCGACGCGTCAGTCCCTTCGTGCCCCGGATGGACGGTCGCCGATCTGCTCTCGCACATCGCGCGCATTCATCACTGGGTCGCGGAGATCGTCGAGACCCGCACCGACCCGAAGGCGCACTGGTCGAAGATCGAGCCACCCGAAGGCAACGCGCTCATCGACTACGAAGCGACGGGTGTCGCGCGCATGGCCGACGCGCTCGCGAGCGCGGGTCCCGACCAAGAAGTGTGGACGTGGACACCCGAACGCACGACCGGGTTCTGGGCGCGGCGCCAGGCCCACGAGATCGCCGTGCACCGTTGGGACGCGCAGGGTGCCACCGGCACACCCGACCCGATCGAGACGCAACTCGCGATCGACGGCATCCAGGAGGTGTTCGACCTACTGCCGCACCGGCCGAAGTACGAAATGCCGACCGGCACCGGTGAAACGATGCACCTGCACTGCACCGACGGCGACGGCGAATGGCTCGTGCGCTTCGCGCCTGACGGCTTGCAGATCACGCGTGAGCACGCCAAGGGCGATGTCGCGGCTCGAGGCCCGGCCTCGGACCTGCTGTTGATGGCGTGGGGTCGCGCCCGGCCGACGGCCGTCGAAGTCTTCGGCGACGCGTCGCTCCTCGATCGCTGGAACGACGGGAAGCTCTGAACCAGCGCTACTGCGGCGCGACGGCATTGCGGAGCACGTCGATGACGTGCTCCCGGCGCGCGGCGAGCGCGTCGGCCGACAGCGGGTCGATGTCGAGCAAGCCCGTCATCAGCGACGCGTCCGAGAGGTACGAGAGCACCGCGCCGTAGCCGGTGAGCAACAGCTGTTTGGCGTCGTAGCGACGCAGGCGGCCGGCGTCCATCTCGCGTTCGAGGAACGCGGCGCCACGGTCGAACAGGGGGCGCAACAGCAGCGCGAGTTCGTCGCGCAGGAACGGTCCGCCGTCGAGGGCTTCCCAACGCACGAGGCGCACGAACTCGGGGCGGTCTTCGAAGAACCGGAACGCGGCGCGCAGCACGCGCTCGACCTGAGGCCAGCCCTCGCGGGGACCCTCGATCGCCTGGTCGACGAGCGCGGCCCAGTTCGCGAACGAATCGAACAGCACCTCGCGGTACAGCGCTTCCTTCGAGGGGAAGTGGTACAGCAGGCTCGGGCGGCGAATGCCGACATCGTCGGCGATCGCATTCAGGCTCGTGCCCGCGTAGCCGTGGTCGGCGAACCGAAGACGCGCGATCTCGAGGATCTGCTCGCGAGTCGTCGGGCTTGCAGGAAGGGCCGCCATGATGTTCCAGTCTACCTACCAGTCGGTAGTGCGCCCCGCCCAGCTCTATGACGCAAGTTCGCGTTTCAGGAAGTCGACCGCTTCGCGGCCGTTCCACGCGTGGCCGCCGGGGAACACGTCGAGGACGGCGCGGTCGGGCACGTCGAGGTGCTCGTACACGCGGCGGACCTTCTCGAACTCGACGCGGGCGACGTCGGCGGGGAACAAGTCGTCGTCTTCCGCGTTCTCGCAACACAGAGCGCGCGGTGCGACGAGACCGCCGAGGTGGGCGTGCTCGATGCGGCCGAGCATGCCCCACAGCACCTGATTGCCACACATGTTCCACGGCAGCGTGTGCGCGACGCGCCACGACGAGAAAAACGACGACACGACCGCGGCCTTGACGCGCTCGTCGAGGGCGGCGAGGAACAGTGACAGTGTGCCGCCGTACGACCAGCCCGCGCACCCGATGCGCGCTTCGTCGACACCGGGGTGCTGGGCGAGGACGTCGAGCCCGCACCGCAGGTCCCAGAGATTCTGGGTGAGTGGCTGTTCACCGGCCATGACCGCGCACACGAGCGGCCAGTCGCAGCGGAAGTGTTCGTGCATGACGTCGGAGACGAAGTCGTCGGGCTCGGGGAGCGGTAACAGGTCGTCGGCGCGTTCGCCGAACGTGCGCAGGTCGGGCGCGAGCACGACGAACCCGCGGCGCGCGAGTTGGGCGCCGTATCCGTCGCCGGTGCTGACGGAATCCTTGTCGAGGCCGTGGCCGTGGATCGCGAGCACCGCCGGGCCCGTTCCGGTGTGGTCGTCGGGCACGAGCAGGTTGGCCGGCACCGACATGAACTTCTCGCTGTCGTATACGACCTTCTGGCGCGTGAACCCGTCGGCGGCCGTCTCGTCGACGACTTCGAGCTCGAGCGGCACCGCGGTTGGCCACGGACCGACCAACTCGTGCAGCCGGTCGCGGGCGCGCACCCGCCACGCGCCGATCTCGTCGCCGTCGCCGTCGACGGGAATCGGGTCTTCCTCGGTCAGCTCTTCGAGACGTAGCCGCCAGTACGCCCAGACCGAGAAGTTACGCGGCCGGGGCATCAGGGCTTGAGGGCTTCCAGCACGGTACGCAACTGGTCCGGCCCGCTGAACAACGCGGGCGCGGGTGTCGTGACACCGTTGTCGATGTAGCGCTGCAAGTGCTCGCGGCACTGTTCGGGTTTGCCCCACACGAGCAGTTGGTCGACGACGTGGTCGGGAATCGACTCGGCGGCGGCCTTGCGGTCGCCTTCCTTCCAGAGTCGCCACAGGTCGGCGAGTTCGTCGCCGCGCCCGAGCCACTCGTGGAACGCGGCGTAGACCGGGACCGTGAGGTACGACGCGATCGCGCGCTTGCCGACCGCGCGGGCGAGGCCCGCGTCGTCAGTCGGGAAGACGAAGATGCGTGCGACGATTTCCTTGTCGGGGCCGACGTGGGGCACGACCGTCTTGACGTCGTCGGCCGAGAGCCAGTTGATGATCGCCCCGTCGCCTTCGCGGCCGGCGAGGCGCAACATGCCCTCGCGTAGCGCGGCGACGAGGATCGGCGGCTG
>JAWXCJ010000213.1:0-11231 GCA_034408875.1 Actinomycetota bacterium | reverse complement strand
GACAGTAGAGGTCGTACAGCGGGCCGTCGTGGCTCCCCGGAACGAACCCGACTTCGCCCATAATCCGCCGGACCGCCGGACCGCCGGCACGCCGAGCACCGCCGACGAGTTGGCCCGCTTGGCCGACCTCAAGGCGCAAGGCGTCATCGACGAGGCCGAGTTCCAAGCGCTGAAGGCGAAGGCCATCAGCTAACGGTTCACACAATCGAAGAAGTCGTCATGAGCCCGGGGCGCAACGCCCCGGGCTCATGCGCGACACGTGTCGCATTTCCGGGTCGGCTTGCGCTACGCCTTCGATCGCCCGTGCGATTTCACTCAGTCGGTCCGGCTCCGCTGACGCTCTCGACAACCAGCGAGCGCCACTCGGTCAGGGCCGCGACGTGGGCCTCGGTCGAGCGTCCGAGTCGTACGGCGACGAGGTCGAGCGGCGGGCACACCAGGATCGACTGGCCCTCGTAGCCGCTCGCCCAGAACGAGCCGAGGTCGTCGCCGACGACCCACCAGTGCGCGCCGTACACCCGGCCGTCTTCCGGATCGCTCGACCGGGGGGTGGTGCCGTGGGCGACCCAGCCCTCCGGGAGGATGCGGGTGCCGTCGTCGGTCACGCCGTCGCGGAGAGAGAGACGCCCGAACCGCGCGAAGTCACGGGCTGTCGCGTACACGTACGACGACCCGATGAAGTTGCCCGCGTCGTCGAACCGGGGCAGCGCGGTCGTCATGCCGATCGGGTCGAAGATCGCCGACCGCAGGAACTGTTCGTAGTCGACACCGCGCCCGACAACATCGCCGACGATGCGGGCGAGAATGTTCGACGTGCCCGACGAGTAGTTGAACGTCGTCCCCGGCGCGTGCGCGAGCGGCCGGCTCGCGGCATACGCGGCGACGTCGTGTTGCCCCGAACCGAACAACATCTCGATGACGTTCGATCGCCGATCATCGGTGTACACCTCGGCGAAGTCGAGCCCGTCGCGCATGGCGAGCAACTGGTCGAGGGTGACGTCGTGGCGCGGATCGGCCGGGTCGGCCCACTCGGGAACCGCGGCCCGGGCTTCGATGTCGAGACGACCGTCACCGACGAGGACACCGACCGCCGCGTGCAGGATCGAATTGGCCATCGACCACGACAGGAGCGGCGTCGCCGGCGTGACCGGTTCGGGCGGCCGGTCGAAGTGCGGCAACGCGCCGCCGTACCGTTCGGCAACGACCTCGCCGCGGTGCACGATGACGACCGCGTAGGTCGTGCCGTACCGCTCCTCGCCGGCGAACATGTCGTCGACGAGACGTTTCATCACGACGCCAACTGGGCGGCGACGGCCGCGGCCTCGACGTCGAGGCGGCGCAACACGCCGGGCAGGATCTTGCGTTCCGCGGTGCCGCCGATCAGCGGGACACCAATGCTGAAGTCGCCGTTCAGCGTGCGCACGCTTCCCGATGCCGTGGGCGTGATGGCGACCGCGGCACGCGCCTTCAACTTGTCGGGTGCGGCCTCGGCCGTGAACGTGAGCTCACCCGTGTTCGAGGTGCGATCGAGGCGCAGGTCCTGCACCCAGGTGAGGTCACGGCCGCCGATGACGCGCTTGGCCAACGCGTCGATCTGGCCCACGTACTCGTACCGCAACTGCAGCCGGGCGGCGGTGTCGGAGACCTCGTGCACGAGGATGGTTGGCAACGCGAGGTCGGGTAGCTCGACCGTCGTCATGAAGTCGGGGTCGATCAAGAGGTCGACGACCGCGCTCGGCGGCGCCGGGAACTGATGCTCGGCGGTGAACCTCATCGGTCAGTCGGACTCCAGTAGCGAGCGCGCCGACGCGGCGAACGCGGCGGGTGCTTCGACCATGGGGTAGTGCCCGACGCGGTCGAGCGTGACGAGCGGTGTGGCGGGACGAGCCGCAAGGAGACGGCCGGTCATGGCGTGCACCGCAACCGGATCGAGCGCGCCCCACACGACACCGAGCGGCGACGGGTGCTCCTCGATCGCGCCCGTGAACCGTTCCTCTTCGGCCCGGCGGTCTTCGATGTAGCGGATTGTGCGAGCCAGCAACGTGTAGCCGTCGTCGTGGGCGGCGAACGCCCACTGCGCGTCGAGTTCTTCGTCGCTCGCGGGGTGTTCGGGGGAGAACGTCAGGGCCAGGCCGGAGCGGAACCCGTCGCGCGGGTCGAGCCCGAGTTCCGCGATATCCACCCGCGCGTCGTCGAGGCCGAGCAGAAACTGCTGGCCCGCCGTGAGCTGCGCCATCTCGATGTAGATGCTGCCGTTCGTCAACAGCCGTTGCGTGATTGCGAACGGCAACTCGCCGTCGAGGTCGCGGGCGAGAAGCTCGCCGCCGACCGTGTCGCCCATGTCGTGGGTCACGAGCCCGAACCGGTCGCCGCCCACCGCGGCGACGACGCCTTCGGCGACGTCGGCGTGCATGCGAATGCCGTAGCGCACGTCGGGCTTGTCGGACAGGCCGAACCCGGGGAAGTCGAAAAGCACAACCCGCCGGTCCGCCCGCAGTTCCGGAAGGACGTGGACCCAGTCGTACGAACACGTCGGGAAGCCGTGGAGGACCAGCAGCGGATCGTGACCCGAGTCGCGATCGGCGGGAACGTCGACGACGAAAATCTGCCGGCCGCCGACGTCGACGTAGCGGCCGCGCGACCGCCATTCCTGTACCGCGCGGGCTCCGGACTCCACGAGCCGAGCCTAGGCGGCGCGCCGCGAGATGCGCCGGGTAGCGTCTCCGTCGTGCCCGCTGTCGTCGTCCCGATCGAGCCGCTCTTCGACACCGACGCCGCGGCGGCGATGGTCGACCTCTGTGAACGGTTCGGCCGCTACCGCATGTACCTCGAGCACGAGCGCCTCGAAACCGACATCGGCGCGGGCCTCGCGCAGCGCCAGGACGCGCTCCAGAACTTCCTCCGCACCGGAGGCCTCGCCGGTGCCCGCGAGCCCGTCTCCGCACTGGCGGTACGCACGAGCTACTTCCGCGAGGAATACGCGTACGGCCGGGACGCGCGCATCTCGGGCATCGAACCGTTCCTGCACCACCCGGGCTTCCTCGACGCCGCGCGCGCGATACACGGTCGTCCGGTCGTCGAACCGGCGATCGCGTACGCGAACCTCATGATCCTCGGCCAGGAACTCGCGGTACACACCGACGTTCCCGAGTTCCGCGGCGCGAACCGCAAGGTGATCCCCCAGTGGTTGCTGGTGGTCATGAAGCACTCGGGACTGTTCGACACCTACCGCATGCCGATCGCGACGGGTATCGCCTGGTTCCACGACTGCGACGGCGGCGAACTCGCGTACTGGCCCGACGGTGCGGACGGATCTGTTGCTCGGCACGCGGTTCGGTACAACACCGCCATGGTGCTCGACACCGACACGGTGTTCCACGGTGTCGACCGCATTGCCGACGTCGCGCCCGACGCGCTCCCGCCGCTGCGCCCCGGCATGACCCTCGACTACGACGGTGCGCGCGCGTGGACTGTTCGTGACGCACAGGCAACCGAGATCGCCCGGTACGACTGGGCGGAGCTCCGCTTCTCCGTCTCGTGGAAGGCGTATTGCTTCCGCGACGAACGCGAATGCGACACCTGGCGCGATCACGCCGACGATCTCACACTCGACGTGATCCTCGATCATCTCGTCGACGACTTGTGCGAACGCGGACGCGTCGACGATCGCAACGTCACGCGTGATGGCGCCCTCGGTGCGCTGTTGATCGACGAGTACATCGCGTTCCCGGTTTCCACAGCTCGATCCACAGGTTGACCACCGAAGAACCCACTAGTCGTCCACAGCGCGCGCGTCGTATGGTGAACGCATGGGATTCGTGGTGCACTTCGACAACGACGCGACGACGTTGGTGCGCGGTGCCGACGCGTACGAGCAAGAAGGTCCGCTCACGACATTCTTCGACCGCGCGGGCGGCGCCGGCCGGCTCGCGTCGGCATTCGCGGTTCGCGTCGCGTCGTTCCGCACGAGTCGAATCGTCGAGATCCGGCGCGTCGAAATGGAACCGGTGACCAACGTCGCGTAGGAGGGACTTTTCAGTACGGGTGCTCGTCCTCGGCGAGGTCGGCCTCGTCGACAACGACGTCCCACCGCTCGCCGCATTCCTGGCAGCGGTAGGCCAAGATGTCGCCCGCCTCGATCACGTCCTCGGGGCCGGGAAGCTGGAGGAGCACAGCCTCGCCTTCGCACTCCATGCACGAGATACGCACGGCTATCGGCATCGCGACTCCCTTCGGTTGTCGGATCAACTGGCCGGGTCAGGTCGTCGGGGCCCGGGGTTGCACCTCTACGAGCGGTACCCGCATGTGTGGCGGCGCGGTGACGACCTGCACCACAGTACGGGCGACATCTTCGGGGACCATCGTGTTGAAGTGGCGCTGGATCCCGAACCGCTGCCAGTACGGCATGAGCTCTTCGAAGACCTCGAGATTCCAGTCGTCGGCGAAGCCCGAGAGAGTCGGACCGACGCGTACGACGGCGGGCCGGATCGCCGTTCCCTCACATTCGAGCGCGAGGGTCGTCGCGAACGCTTCGAGCCCGGCTTTCGACGCACCGTAGGTGGCGAGGTACGGGCGGGGATGTGCGGTCGTGTCCGACGACACGAAGACGATGTCGCCCGGTTCGGCGCGTTCACGCCACCTTTCGATCACGCGCTTCGACAGCAAGATGGGGCCGAGCAGGTTCGTCTCGACGATGTGCCGGTGGTCGTCGTCGCTCATTTCGTGGGCCGATCCGATCCACGCGATGCCCGCGTTGTTCACGAGGATCGACGCGGGCCCGAACGCACCGTCGACGGCCGCGAGGAACGCGTCGATTGACGCGGATGAGCACACGTCGAGCGGGTGCGCGCACGCATTCCCACCGGCATCGATGACGAGTTGCGCAGTCTCGTCGAGCTCGCTCGCCCGCCGCGCTCCGAGCGCGACCGACCAGCCCCGGCCGCCGAACGCAACGGCAATCGCGCGGCCGATACCGCCCGATGCGCCCGTGACGATCGCGACCCGCGGTTCACCCAAAGTACTCGCCGCCGTTGACGTCGAGGGTCTGGCCGGTGATGACGCTCGACCACGGCGACGCGAAGAACACCACCGCGTTCGCGATCTCGTCCGTAGGCGGGATACGTCGCAACGGGATGCGCTCCTCGATTTCGGTGCGTACCGCTTCGGGCGTCATGCCCCGGGCTTGCGACTCCATGTCGACGAACACGGCGACGTTCGGTCCGTCGATCCACCCGGGCGCGACCGCATTGACACGCACGCGTACGGGCCCGAGTTCGAGCGCCAGCGTCTGCATCGCGGTGTGCAGCGCCGCCTTCGACGACGAGTACGCGCCTTCGAGCGGCCGGATCTTGCGCATCGACATCGAGAGAATGAACACGATCGACGCGTCGCCGCCGTCGGCCGCGGCCTTCTTCAGCTGCGGGACACACGCCTGGGTCAGTGTGAGCGTGCCCCACACGTTCACCTCGTAGATCTTGCGCCAGTACGCGAGGTCGACGGACTCGAACGGTTGGAAGCGGTCCATGCGGAACGCGTTGTTGACGAGCACGTCGATGCGCCCGAACGCGTCGACCGTGGTCGAGACCAGCCGCTCGACGTGTTCGGCGTCGACGATGTTCGTCGGCACCGACAACGCCCGGCCCCCGGCGGCCTTGATCTCGGACGCGACCTCACGGAGGTTGTCCTCGTTGCGGGCGGCCAGCACGACCGTCGCTCCTTGGCGGGCCAGGGCCACGGCATTGGCCCGACCCAAGCCCGGGCCGACCCCTGAGACGATTGCCACTTTTCCGTCGAGTTGCACCGTTCTCCCCCGTACTTCACCCGTGTGGGCCCGCGCGCAGGGTGCCACCCGGCTCCCGGTCCCGTCGAACCAGGCACACCCACGGCCCGGCATTCAAGTACCGCGCACCCGGGGCCGTTGATCTACCAGGGTGGGGCACAAAGGAGTGCCATGCAGGTTGCCGGCGTGCAGCCAATCGGATCGAAGGGGTTGAGCGGCGTCAGTGTCGCCGCGGCCGACCCGCAAGCGGGCCAGCGACCGACTTCGGCGCGACCCGCGGGGAACCAACCGCCGAACCACCCACCGCACACGGTCACGGCCGAACCGGTCGTGTTCCCGCGCGAGGGCCTGCCCGTCGACCAGCGTCCGCTCCAGATGCGGACGATGAAGGCCGCAACTCGCTACCGCGAGATGCAGGAGATGGAACCGCGGCCCGAACCCAAGGCGCATTCGCGCCGGGCCCGACGCTAGCGGGCTACGCGGAGACGATCCGGCCCGACTTCATGATCGAGCGCACGAGCGGCTCGAAGTGCTCGAGGGGCAGTGTGTCGTAGTCGGGGTCGAACGCGATCTGGTCCCATTCGTCGGCGAACTGCGCGGCGAGGTCGAACCACGGCTCGCCGCGATACGGCTCGCGCGCGTTCGGGTCGCCGCCGAAGTGCGCGTAGTAGTGCCGGCCCTGGAAGTCCTGATGCACGCGGATGGCGTCGTACACGTCGGAGCGCACGTACGGCTTGATGATCGCAGCCGCGATCTCGGGGTGGTTCGGCACGCTGACAGCCTTGCCGATGTCGTGCAGGAGGCTTGCAAAGATCAGTTCGTCGTCGGCGCCGGCGCGTTCGGCGAGTGTCGCCGTCTGTAGGCAGTGCGTGAGCTGGTCGACAGCGAACCCGTCGGTGATCTCCGCGAGTGAGCGGAGCAACTCGAGCGTGCGTTCCGCGACCCGGGGCTGGCTCTCGGCCGTCGCGCGGCCGATCACCGCCCACTGCTCGGCAGTCGAGGTGTCCATACGGGTGAAGGTCTGCGCCATGCCCCAAGTATCGCGCTCAGGGCGCCAGTTCCGCCGCGGCCGTTCGGAAGAAGGTGGCGGCGGCCGCCGCGGGGTCGGGCCCCGCCCCGAGTTCGGAATAGGTGACGGCGTCACCCCATTGGCGGCGGGCGAACCGGCCCGTGCGGCGGGCCTCGTCCCACGGGCCGGCGTAGAGGTAGGGCTCGGCGATTGCATCGTCGCCCGGGGAGGCGCCGTAGTTGGCAGCCGCGAACGACGTGGCGAGGTCGAGATGCTCGGGCCAAAGCGTGAGTTCGGCCGCATCGGGATATTCGGCGACAAGATCGCCGAGGACCGCGGCACCCATCGCGTACCACTCGGCGAGGATCCGGGCCGCGGCGCCGTCGACGGTGAGCGGCAGGTCGGGGTCACCCGGCGTCAGGGGCGTGTACACGGGAGGCGCGCCGAGCGGGACGCCCGCGAACGCGGCCGCAGCACCGAGCGTCGTGAGCGGCGCCCGACGGACCGCGCCCGCACGTTCGTGTACGAGTTGGTCGATCTCGACCCGCAGCACTTCACGGTCGCCGAACGCCGGCGTGCCGATACCGCCCCGCGTAGGGCGCAGCCCGATCCGGCCCTCCGCCTGGTAGCGGGCGGAGGCGAGCACGTGCTCCGCCGCGGCGTGGAGCGCGGTCCGAGTCGACTCGTAGGTCGGGGGGAGTTCGACGAGCATGGGTGCCAGGCTCCCACGCGCGGGTGCACCGTTACCATCCCGACCGTGGCGACCGTCGACGAGCTGCTCGCGTTGGCCCGGGCGCGACTCGTGCGCGTGAGCCCGACCGCGGCGGCCGCCCGCCGGCGCGCCGGTGCGCTGCTCGTCGACCTGCGCCTGATCGACCAGCGCGCCGCCGACGGCTCCGTTCCCGGAGCGCTCATTCTTTCGCTCAACCACCTCGAATGGCGGCTCGACCCGAACAGCCCGGACCGCATCGAGCAGGCACGCGACCACGACGTCGACATCGTGCTGCTGTGCGACGAGGGCTACTGCTCCAGCCTGGCCGCGGCCCGGCTCCTCGACCTCGGGTTGCACCGCGCGACCGACGTCGACGGCGGGTTCCAGGCGTGGCGCGCCGCCGGACTACCCGTCGAGCAGAGCGCGGAATAGCTCAGCCAGCTCCACCGGTTTGTCGCCCTGGATGCTGTGCCCCGCGTCCTCGACGACGACGACATCGGCGGCCGGGTTGCGCTGCCGGAGCTCGGCGACGTCTTCATCGTCGACGACCGGCGACAAGCTGCCTCGGTAGAGCGTGCACGGCATCTTGAGCCGGCCGACCGCGTCCCACAGGTCGTCGAGGCCGGGCAGCATCGCACCATTCTCGCCGTCGCCGCTCCCGCGGCGCGGGAGGTCGTACCGCCACCGCCACTTGCCGTCGGGCAGTTCGATCGCGTTGTGCAGGATGCCGCGCCGCAACGACGAACCCGTACGCGTCGGGTTGAACAACACGGTTCGTTCGAGGATCTCGTCGAAGCTCTCGAAGAACTCGGGACCGTCGATGAAGTTCGCGATCGCGGTCGACTTCTCGCGGTTCACGCCGGGCGTGACGTCGACGAGCGCGAGCTGTCGCACGATGTCGGGTGCGCGGTCGGCCAGCGCGATCGACGTGAGGCCGCCGAGCGACATTCCGACGACGAGTTCGGCGTCGGGTGCCAGGTCGCGGATGGCGGCCTCGACCGCGACCGCGTTCTCGTGCGGCCAGTACGCGTGGTCGTCGCGGTGCGACGAATGCCCGTGGCCGGGCAGGTCGAGCGCGACGAGCGGGAGGTCGAGCGCAAGCGCGACCGTGTCCCAAGTGTGGGCGTTCTGCGCGCCGCCGTGGATCAGCACCAGCCGGGCGGGTGCGTCGCCCCACACGAGCGCGCTGATCTCCTGGCCGCCGCCGACGTCGACCGCCGTCCGCCGCACCTGCGGCGGACCGGTCCACGGGAGGCCGAACTCCTGCGCGTTCTCCTGGAACAGCCCGAACTCGTCGTAGGTGGGCAAACTCATGCGGCTACAGCCTCCGCCACTCCATCTCTTGGAGCGTTCAGTTGAACTTTCCGGTCCGCGGCTACGGCTTGCGCCTGGCCCACGCCCTGGGAGTTAAGTCAGGGTGTCAACCCGGTGCAACCGCGGAGCCCTTCCCACTCCGCGAGCGCGTCGGTCGCGGCCTGACCGTCGAGCAGGCCGGGGATGCCATCGCGGATGACAGCGGGCTGCCATGTGTAGCTGTCGATCTCGCGTCCGGTCACGGTCACCGTCAGGATTCCGGTCTGGGCGCCGGGACCGCCGGGCGAGTACCAGATGAAGTTCCCGAGTCCGTACGCCACGAACGCGTTGCCGAGCCGGCCTGCGCCCTGGCGCCGGTGGGCGTGGCCGCCGACGATCACATCGGCGCCCG
The DNA here is from genome assembly GCA_034408875.1 of Actinomycetota bacterium. Taxonomy (GTDB): domain Bacteria; phylum Actinomycetota; class Acidimicrobiia; order IMCC26256; family PALSA-610; genus JANNHK01. The sequence goes on along the minus strand of JAWXCJ010000213.1, from coordinate 2,026 downwards.
CGTCGGCGAGTCGCCGGGCCAGATCCGTTTGGGCGCCGCTCGGGCAGGTCTGTTCCTCGATGCCCCAGTGCAGGAACACGATCACGGTGTCGCTGGTCGGGCGCGCTTCGACCACCGCGGCAACGAGCCGCTCGACGTGCTTGGCGGACGCGAGCCCGGCCTGCGTGTCGGTCGCGGTCCAGCGCGACTCGAGGGAGGCGTCGAGCACCTGGGTCGCGCCGATGATCGCGGTGCGTTGGCCCTTGATGTCGACGCGGTACGGCGCGTACGCGTCGGCGGCGGTGCGGCCGATCCCGACGATGGGGAAGCCGCTCGTCTCCTTGGCGACGAGCGAGTCTTCGAGCCCCTCGGCACCGAAATCCATGCCGTGGTTGTTCGCCATGCTCACGACGTCGACACCTGCCCCCGCGAGCGCGGGCAGCGCGCTCACAGGGGTGCGGAACGTGTAGGTCTTGGGCTCCGGGATTCCGCGTTCGGTAATCGCGGTCTCGAGATTCAGCATCGTCAGGTCGGCGGCCGAGAGCGCGGGCGCGATCGCGGCGAACATGCCCGTCGGGTCGTTTCCGAGCTTCTGGCCGACGACACCTTCGAAGTGGGTGTCGCCACCGAACGCGATCGTCACCGCCTCGCCGCTCCCACGCGGCCCGCGCGTCGTGGTCGTCGTCGGCGGGACCGTCGTGGTGGTCGGGACGACGGTCGTTGTCGGGGCCGGCGCCGTGGTGTCGGAGGAGGCCGCGTCGTCGTCGCCACTGCACGCGCCGGCAACGAGGGCCAGGAGCACGGCGCCCGCAGCCAGGCTCCGACGGGTCCACATCGCGGCGCAGCGTACTGACGGAAGCGATCAGTCGGCCGTCGGGCCCGGTTCGTAGACTGGCCCGGTGCGCATTCCGGTCATCTCACCGCGCGCGTTCCGGCGCCTGACCCTGGTCAACGTGGTGCTGCTCGTCGTCATCATCGCGAGCGGCGCCGCGGTTCGACTGACCGATTCGGGGCTCGGGTGTGCCGACTGGCCGAACTGCAATGCCGACAACTTCGTCAGCCTCGAAACGAGCGAATCGGCGATCGAGCAGCTGAACCGCATCTTCTCGGGACTCATCGGTGTTCCGCTCGCCGCCGCGTTGTTCTGCGCGTACCGGCGACGACCTCGTCGCACCGACCTCATCGTCCGAGCCTGGCTGATGCTGGCGCTGTTCTTCGCCAACGCGGTTGTCGGCGGCGTCTCGGTGATGGTCGAGCTCGCGTGGTTCAGCGTGATGGGGCACTTCCTGCTCGCGATCGCGCTGGTCGGCGTCGCGCTCGACACATACCGCCGAAGCGGCGAACCCGAGGGCCCGCGTGAACCCGTCGTGTCTCCGGCCGTGCGCCGCCTCGCCCGCGCGATCTACGCACTCACCGTGTGGGTCCTCGTCGCGGGGACGCTCGTGACCGCAGCCGGTCCGCACGGCGGCGACATCGACGCGAAACGGTTGGAGTGGCAGATCAGCGACGTCGCCCGCGTGCACTCGGTATCAGTCGACGCGCTCGTGATCCTCGTCCTCGCACTGGTCTTCCTGGTCGTGCGCGAACGCGCGCCGCGGCCGGTGCTGCTGACGACATCGGCCGCGCTCGGCGCCATGACGGCGCAAGGGATACTCGGCTACGTGCAGTACTTCAACGCGGTACCCGAAGTGCTCGTCGCGATCCACGTCGTCGGTGCCGTCGTCGTGTTCGGCACCGTGCAGTGGTTGCAGTTCGTCCTGACCGCACCCGTGGACACGACGGTCGTCGACGCGCGGTCGGATACCGACACCGCCCACCCCGCAGCGGCGATCGCTACTGGGTAATCCGCGTCGTCAACCCGGCTCGCTTCGCCAACTCCTGCGCGTACCGCTTGGTGCGGCTCTGCGTGATCGAGGGGACCTGCGGCAGCATGCTGCGGGTCGCAGCTCGCGTTCCCGTCGGGAGCGCGTTCCACACTTCCTGGCGATACTCCTCGGTGAAGTGACACAGCGCCACGGCGACGAGCGCCCGGTCCAGTGAACCGAGG
>JAWXCJ010000212.1:0-7111 GCA_034408875.1 Actinomycetota bacterium | reverse complement strand
CGCGACGGCAACATTCCGTGGGTGCCGGGGGGTCAGACCGATCCGTGGAATCTGGTCGAGGCCGCGATGGCACTCGACGTCGGCGGTCGGTACATCGAGGCCGAGCGCGCGTACGAGTGGTTGCGCCGGCGCCAGAACGTGAACGGTGCGTGGCACGCGTACTACCAGGGCGACGACGTCAAGGAGAAGACGCTCGACACCAACGTCACCTGCTATGTCGCAAGCGGCGTGTGGCACCACTACCTCGCCACCGGCGACACCGGTTTCCTCGACGACATGTTCCCCGTTGTCGAGAACGCCATCGACTTCGCGCTCGACCACCAGCACCCGACCGGCGAAATCGAGTGGGACGCCGACCCGACGCGCGTCGAAGGGCGCGGCGCGCTACTCACCGGTTCGTCGAGTATCTACTCGTCGCTGCGCTGCGCGATCGCGTCGGCCGAGCGCCTCGGGCGCGAACGCCCCGACTGGGAGCTGTCACTCGGTTCGCTCGCGATTGCCATTGCGCACCGGCCCGAGCGGTTCCTCGACAAGGAACGCTGGGCGATGGACTGGTACTACCCGATCCTCGGGGGCGCCCTGCGCGGTCGCGCCGCCGAAATCAGGCTCGCGGCGCGCTGGAACACGTTCGTCGCACCCGGACGCGGTGTGCGCTGCGTCTCGGACCAGCCGTGGGTCACCGCGGCGGAAACGTGCGAACTTGTCATGGCCCTCGACGCGCTCGGACTCGACGACCAGGCGCGCACACTGTTCACCGACGTGCAGTTCCTCCGCCACGACGACGGCAGCTACTGGACCGGGATGAACTTCCCCGACGACCGTTTCGACGCGTGGGGCGAGTACTACACGGCCGAACACCCGACGTGGAACAGCGCCGCGGTCGTGCTCGCCGCGAATGCGCTCGGCGGCGACGGCCCGACCGCCGGGTTGTTCCGCGGCGAGGGCCTCCCCGCCGGTCTCACCGCCGACGAGCTCATCGAGGCGGGCGCCGAGATCGAGGCCGAGCGGTCGGCCCGCGGCGCCTCGTAGACCCGCAGTGCCGCATCACAACGGGGCCGCGAGCCTGCGCTTCAGGCACCCGCGCGGCGCGCCGATCTCCGCGAGATGCAGTTGGCGCCACAGGCCCCCGTGTACCCGGTCCCGGGTCCGAAGGTCGGCATCAGCGTCGCCGTGCTCGTCACCGGCCTCGTGATCGCCGGGGTCGCGGGGTTCCTGTGGATCAAGCCGCTCCTCTCGACCTTGCTCGAAGACCCGATTCGCACACCGGTCAACACGACGATGCACTTCGACGAGGGTGAGTACTCGGTCTACGAGTACGTCGACGGGACGAGGGATGTCCGCCCCGACAACGTCGTGATCACCGGGCCCGGCGGAGATCGGATTTGGGCCTACGAGGACGACTTCGGAACGACCGAGGACATCACGCAGGGCTCACGCGAGTACTCCGCCGTCGTCGACTTCGACATCGAGTCGGCGGGCGATTACCAAGTCGCGATCAACACCGACGGCACGAACGAGGTGATCGTCGGCCGCTCGTTCACCGGCGCGATCGAATCGACAATGCAGTGGTTCTTCGTCGCCGGCCTCGGCGGTCTGGTCGCGATCGCCGGCCTCGTGATGCTCATCGTGGCCGCCCGCCGGCGGGGCCGGATGCGGCGCGCCGCGTACATGTACGGCCCGCCTCCGGGTTGGGCACCGCCCCCGACGTTTTAACGGCGGAGCACGCGCAACGACCCGGTTGTCGCGACCGGCGTGAACCCGTCGGCGACCGCGCGTTGCCATACGCGAAACGGTGCTTGACCGCCCTGGGCCGGATCGTCGAACACGTCGTGGAAGACGAGGATGCCGCCGGCCATGACGTGCGGTGACCAGCCCTCGTAGTCGGACATCGCGACCTCTTCGGCGTGGCCGCCGTCGATGAACACCAGCCCGAGCGGCGTTCCCCACGCCCTCGCGACCGGAGTCGAGTGGCCGACGACCGCGACGACCGCGTCTTCGAGACCGGCCTGCTCGATCGTGCGGCGAAAGAACGGCAGCGTGTCCATGCGTCCGGTCTCGGGGTCGACGACCTCGCGGTCGTGGTACTCCCAGCCCGCCTGGTTCTCCTCGGACCCGCGGTGGTGATCGACGGTGAACAACACGGTGTTGCGTTCGCGCGCCGCGGCGCCGAGGTACACCGCCGACTTCCCACAGTACGTGCCGATCTCCAGCAACGGACCGACCTGGCCGCCGTCGAGCCCGGCCTCGTACAACGCGAGACCTTCGTCATCGGGCATGAACCCTTTGGCCGCGCGCGCGACCTCGAGCAGTTCACGTTTCACGAGGCGTCCGGGTAATAGCCGCTCATATGCGCGGGTCTTCGACCCAGCGGCCGAACTCGCCGGCCAGGGACTCGACGACCTCACCCAGCGTCGCGTAGTGCCCGACCGCCTCGATCAGCGCGGGCATCAGGTTCACGTCGGTTGCCGCCGCGTCCGCACGCACGCGGGCGAGGGCCCGTTCCACGGCGGCCGTGTCGCGTTCGTGGCGCACCTTCTCGAGCCGGCGGCGCTGTTCCTCTTCGACCTCGGGCCCGATGCGCAAGGTCGGCGGCGGCGGATCGTCGTTGCCTTCGAGGAACGCATTGACACCGACGACCACGTGCCGGCCGCGGTTGAGCTTGCGTTCCAGTTCGTACGCGGAGTCGGCGATCTCGCCCTGATACCAACCTTCTTCGCAGCCACGGATCGCGCCTTCGAGCAGGGACCCGTCGCCGAGCGCTTCGATACGCGCGAACAGCGCCTCGGCTTGGCGTTCCATCTCGTCGGTCAACGCCTCGACGTAATAGGAGCCACCGAGCGGGTCGGCCACATTCGTCACCCGCGTCTCGTTCGCGATGACCTGCTGCGTGCGCAGCGCGATACGCGCCGCCTTCTCGGTGGGCAACGCGAGCGTTTCGTCCATCGAGTTCGTGTGCAGACTTTGCGTGCCGCCCAGTACACCGGCGAGGGCCTCGATGGCGGTGCGCACGATATTGACCTCGGGTTGCTGCGCCGTGAGCGACACGCCCGCGGTCTGCGTGTGAAACCGCATCTGGAGCGAACGCTCCGAGGTCGCCCCGTATCGCTCGCGCATCCAGCGGGCCCAGACGCGGCGGGCGGCACGGTACTTGGCGATCTCTTCGAAGAAGTCGAGGTGCGCGTTGAAGAAGAACGAGAGGCGCGGTGCGAACGCGTCGACGTCGAGGCCGGCTTGCAGACCGAGTTCGACGTACGCGAAGCCGTTCGCGAGCGTGAACGCGAGCTCCTGCGCGGCCGTCGAACCGGCTTCTCGGATGTGGTACCCGGATATCGAGATGGGGTGCCACCGGGGCATCTCGGCCGCGCAGAACGCGATGCTGTCGGCGACCAACCGCAACGACGGACGCGGCGGGAAGATGAACTCCTTCTGCGCCTGGTACTCCTTGAGGATGTCGTTCTGCAGCGTCCCGCCGAGCCGGGCCCGCTCGACACCTGCCGATTCCGCGTTGGCGACGTACATCGCGAACACGATCGCGGCCGGGCCGTTGATCGTCATCGACGTCGTCACCGTGCCGAGGTCGATGCCGCGGTAGAGGTCTTCGACGTCGGCCAGCGTGTCGACGGCGACGCCACACTTGCCGACTTCACCCAACGCGAGTTCGTCGTCGGAGTCGCGTCCCATGAGTGTGGGGAGATCGAACGCGGTCGAGAGCCCATCGCTCCCCGCTTGCAACAGTTCGTGGAAGCGCGCGTTCGTATCGAGCGCGGTACCGAACCCTGCGAACATGCGCATCGTCCAAAGCTTCGACCGGTACATCGAAGCGTACGGCCCGCGCGTGTACGGGTACTCGCCCGGACGACCCTCGGGCGGCCCGTAGACCGGCTCGACGGGAACACCCGACATCGTCGTGAAGTCGGCCTCGCGCTCGTCCATCGCCGGAAGTGTACGACCCCACCCCCCGCCCGAAATTGCGGCGTACGGCGACCGAAACGGTCGCCGAGTGACGCAATTTCGGCTAGAGGCCGAGCATTTTCGTGATGCCGTGGTCGCGGCCGGCCGTGTAGCCGCCATCGACGGCGATGGCCTGGCCCGTGACGAACGATGCGTCGGCTGAGCACAGGAAGGATGCGACTGAAGCGATCTCGTCGGGGCGGCCGAGCCGGCGGAGCTTGTGTTCCTCGCGGATGCCTTCGTAGACATGTTCCATTCCCGGCGCGCGGATGACGCCGGCGAGCAACGGCGTCTCGATGAATCCGGGGCAGATGGCGTTGGCGCGGATACCGCTGCGGCCGTAGTCAATCGCGAGGTTCTTCGTGAGGATCACGACCGCGCCTTTCGACGCGTTGTACGAGCTGCCACCCGCGGTTCCCTCGAGCCCCTCGACGCTCGCGATCGTGACGAGGCTCCCGCGTTCTCCGTTCTGCGGTTCCTGGCGAAGCATGTGCGTGATCGCGTGCTTGCACACGAGGAACGTGCCTGTGAGGTTGACGTCGAGCACGCGCTGCCACTCGTTCCGGTCGACCATGTGGGCGGGACCACCACCGGCGACTCCGGCCGACGTGACGACGCTGTCGATGCGGCCGTACTCCTCGACGGTCGCCGCGATGAGGCCGGCGACTGCGTCTTCGTCACGCACGTCGAGTTGAGCAAAGCTCGCGGGCTCGACGCCGTCGGGAACGTCGAGTTCACGCTGCGGCTCGACGAGGTCGCACCCGACGACATGCGCACCTTCGCGGAGAAAGCGGGCAACGCAGGCCTCACCGATGCCCGACGCGGCACCGGTGACGAACGCGACTTTTCCTTCGAGTGCACCCATGGCGCCATGTTGGCACGCAGGCCTCCGGGCGCGCTGAGGGCCGGGTCCGAAGACCCGGCCCTCGTGAAGCGCGGACGATCAGGCGGCGCGCCGTCGTTAGACGACGTCGCGCTGCTCGACGTGCGTCTCGGTGCGGGTGCCTCGGAAGCCGCCCCACGTCGACCAGAAGATCATCGAGAGCACGAGGCCGATTCCGCCCACGCCCATGAGGATCCAGCCGATCGTGTCGAGTTCGAGCCCGTCGACCGCAGTGTTGACCGCGAACGCAAGGATCGCGCCGACGGCAATCAGAAAGAGACTGACACCGATACCCATTGAGACCTCCGATGACCGCGTTGAATCGCCGCTGTTCGGCGGCGACCGAACCGCATCGAAAACCGCATGCGGACCGCTCAGAGTGTTCCCGAGGTGGGCCTCGCCCAAACCCACAAGCCCCTTGCTAGGGTCGCCAAAACCCTGGACAGGAGCACGTATGGAGACCCAGCAGCAGCATCCAGATCGCAACGTCGCGATGGAGTTGATGCGGGCTACGGAAGCCGCGGCATTGGCCGGCGGCCGGTGGATGGGACGCGGCGACAAGAACGCGGCCGACGGCGCCGCGGTCGAAGCCATGCGCGTCGTTCTCAACAGCGTCGAGATGGACGGCGTCGTCGTCATCGGCGAAGGCGAGAAGGACGAGGCGCCGATGCTCTACAACGGCGAACAACTCGGCGACGGCTCGCCCCCCAGCATGGACATCGCGGTCGACCCGATCGACGGCACGACACTCACCGCGGCCGGGCTGCCCGGTGCGATCGCCGTCATCGCGCTCAGCGAGCGGGGCACGATGTTCAACCCGGGGCCGTGCGTGTACATGGAGAAGATCGCGGCCGGTCCCGCGGCGGCCGACGTCATCGACTTGAACGCGCCGGTGAAGGCGAACCTCGAAGCGGTCGCCAAGGCGTTGGGCGAGCAGGTCAAGGACGTCACCGCGGTGATCCTCGACCGCCCCCGGCACGAGCACATCATTCGCGAGTGCCGCGAAGCCGGTGCCCGCATCCGGCTGATCCCCGACGGCGACATCGCCGGCGCGATCGCGGTCGCATGGCGCAACTCGGGTACCGACATACTCTTCGGTATCGGCGGCACGCCCGAGGGCGTCATCGCCGCGTGCGCGCTGAAGTGTCTCGGCGGTACGATTCAAGGCCGGCTGCACCCGCGCGACGACGCCGAGCGCAAGCTCGCCCTCGACATGGGCTACGACCTCGACCAGGTGCTCACCATCGACGACTTGGTCACGGGCGACGACGTGTTCTTCGCCGCGACCGGCGTCACCGACGGCGAGCTGCTCCGGGGCGTGCGCTACTGGGCCGAAGGGGCCGGCACGCAGAGCCTCGTCATGCGGTCCAAGTCGGGGACGATTCGCATCATCGACGCCCAGCACAAGTGGACGAAGCTGATGTCATACTCGGCCATCCCGTACTAGATCCCGGCGCCTGTACCGATCGAGCCGGTTGCACGTAGACTGCAAGTTCGTGGACACGATCAGCTTGCTCGACGCCGAGAAGGAGGAGCCGTTCGGCGCCGGTCTCACGGTCGAGTCGACCCCGCCGAGCGGGCCAACCGCCGGTGAGACCGTTCTCACCCAGCAGGTCCGCTACTACACGGCGATCTGTTCGTTCGCAGCGGGCATCCTGCACCTGCTCGCGATGGTCGCGCACGCCGATCATCACCCGGCTGTCGGGCGTGCATTCCTCGCGGTCGCGGTGCTGCAGATCGCGTGGGCGGTGTTGCTCGTCGTCGAGCCGCGGCGCATCATCGTGATCCTCGGCGGCCTGCTGATGGCAGGTTCCATCGGCGTCTGGGTGTTCAGCCGCACCAAGGGCATCTCGTGGTTTCCCGGGCTCGAAGCGCTCGAACCACTGGAGTGGCGCGACATCGTCACGCAGTTCTTCCAGCTGGTCGCCCTCGCGGGTGCGGCGCTGCTCCTCGTCCCGGGCAGTTGGTTCCGCCCGGCATCGGGCAAGAAGCTGCTGCTCGGCCCGATCGCCGTGTTCGCCGTGCTCGCGATGGGCACGACGGGTGTCGTGTACGCCGCGACCCACGACTACCAGCACCACGACGGCGGCGCCGAGACCGGCGAACACGGCCACTAACCCAGTTTCGGCGTCATACGGCGACCGTTTCGGTCGTCCTACGCCGCAAAAACCTGCGGTTTAGACCTCGTCGGCCACGACGAGGCGGGCTTCGGCCCGGCGCAACGCGGCGACCGCGTCGGCGTCGTCGGGGTTTTCCTTCAGCGCCTCTTCGGCGGCG
>JAWXCJ010000211.1:0-9075 GCA_034408875.1 Actinomycetota bacterium | reverse complement strand
CCGGAGGCGGGAGCCGCATAAGAATGTCAGGCGGACACCGCAGGCACGGTCGGTTCGACACCGATCAGTTGAGATGGAGTGCCGGAGGCGGGAGCCGCAATGAGAATGGAACGTGCATGAGCAAGCGGCAGCAGAAGGATCGCTTGGCCCGACGCCGTGAGGCTTCGCGGCGGGGCCCGGGAGATCGGCGGGAGGCCCTGCGGCCCGGGATCGTCTCGCCGTTCCTCACGGTTCCCGCGTCGATCCCGCGTCCGCCGTACGCGCCCGACGCGCCGCCGCTGGTTCCCGCGGTCCCGCCCGACGAGTTCGTCGAGCGCATGCGCGTCGCGGGCCGGGCCGGCCGCGAGGTGTTGCTCGAACTGGCGGCGGCGGTGCGTCCGGGAATGACGACCGACGAGCTCGACCGCATCTGCCACGCCGGGTGCATCGCGCGCGGCGGCTATCCGAGCCCGCTGCACTACAAGGGATTCCCGAAGTCGTTGTGCACGTCGGTGAACGAGATCATCTGTCACGGCATCCCCGACGACCGCGCACTGCAAGAGGGCGACATCGTCAACTGCGACGTCACGATCTTTCTCGGCGGCGTGCACGGCGATTGCAACGCGACCTTTCTGGGCGGTGAGGTCGACGATGTCGCGACGTCCTTGGTGCAGGTCACCAAGGAGGCAATGTGGAAGGGCATCGACGCGGTGCGACCGGGCGGGCTCCTCTCCGACATTGGTCGCGCGATTCAGCTGCACGCCGAAGCCCAAGACTTCGGCGTCGTGCGTTCGTTCGTGGGCCACGGCATCGGTGAGGTGTTCCACACCGCGCCGTCGGTGCCGCACTACTACGACCCCCGTGCCGACACGCCGCTCGTGCCGGGCATGACGTTCACGATCGAGCCGATGATCACCGAGGGCTCGTGGGAGCTCGGCCGCATCTGGGCCGACGGCTGGACGGCACCGACGCGCGACCTCTCGCGCTCCGCCCAGTTCGAGCACACGGTGTTGGTGACGGCGACCGGTGTCGAGGTGCTCACCCTGACGCCCGGCGAGCCGCACGGGTCCTAGATTTGGGCGATCCGCTATTCTGAGAATGACTCTCAGAGAGGTGGACCCGGGTGAACGTCATCGAGGACGCCGTCATTGAGGCGCAGGGGGTGTCGTTCGCGTACGACACGACTCCTGTGCTCGACGACGTCTCGTTCGCGATCGGGTCGGGCGAGTTCGCGGCGCTGGTCGGGCCGAACGGCAGCGGCAAGTCGACGCTGTTACGGCTGCTCCTCGGCCTCGAACGCCCGGCCCGCGGCTCGGTGCGGCTGCTGGGCGACGACCCGCGGAACTTGGGCGACCGGTGGCGCATCGGGTACGTACCCCAACGACTCCAGCTCCCGCCCGATCTGCCTGCGACGGTCGAGGAGGTCGTGCGCGCCGGGCGCCTGGCGCGCCGGGGGTGGTGGCGCCCGTCAAATCAGGCCGATCGCGACGCGGTCGACCATGCGCTCGGCGCCGTCGCGCTCACTGACCAGCGCGACCGACGCATGCGCGAACTGTCCGGCGGACAGCAGCAACGCGTGCTCATCGCCAAGGCGCTCGTCGGCGAACCCGAAGTCATTCTGCTCGACGAGCCGATCGCGGGCGTCGACGCGCCGTCGCAGCAACTGTTCCGCGAATCGCTCGTGCACCTCGTCGAGCACGACGCCGTCACCGTGCTGCTCGTCTCGCACGAACTCGGTGCCGTGGCCGACGTGCTCGACCGGGTGATCGTGCTGAAGCAACGGGTCCTGTTCGACGGTCCGGCACCCGACCTCACCGCGCAGGGTGTGAGCCTCGGTGTGCACGCCGAGGATCTGCCGATGTGGCTCGAAGGGTTGCGCTGATGCCCTGGCCCTTCGAACGCGAGTACATGCAGATCGCGCTCGTCGCGGGTCTCGTCATCGGTGCGTGCGCGCCACTGATCGGTACGTTCCTCGTGCAGAAGCGCATGTCGTTGATGGGCGATGGCATCGGCCACCTCGCGTTCGCGGGTGTGGCGGCCGGCCTGCTCGCGGAGGTGTGGCCGATCTGGACGGCGCTCGTCGCGGCGGTGGGGGGCGCGATCCTCATCGAATGGCTGCGCGCCCATGGCCGCACGTCGGGCGACCTCGCACTCGCGCTGGCGTTCTACGGCGGCATCGCCCTCGCCGTCGTACTCGTCAACCGGTCCGACGAGGGTACGGGCGCGATGCTGCCGTGGCTCTTCGGCTCGATCATCACGGTCACCTGGGCCGACGTGCGTGTCATCGTCGTGCTCGGCGCGCTGATCGTCACGACGTTATTGGTGACAGGCCGCGCGCTGTTCGCCATCGTGCTCGACGAGGAATCGGCCCGCGTCGCCGGACTCCCCGTCGACACGCTCAACACCGTGCTGGCTGCGCTCACGGCGGTGACGATCGTCGCCGCGATGCGGATCGTCGGCGTGCTGCTCGTCGCCGCGCTCATGGTCGTCCCGGTCGCGACGAGTCGCCTGTTGGCCCGGTCGTTTCGAGACACGCTGCTCGGCGCCGCGCTGGTGGGCATGGTGTCGGTCGTCGTCGGTCTCGCCGCAGCACGCGAGTGGGACCTCGCGCCCGGTGGCGCAATCGTGCTCACCGCACTCGCGGTCTTCATCGTGACGGCCACGACCGCCGGCGTCGCTCGCCGCGTCGGCGCGGGCCCCGTGCTGCCGGGCTGACAGGACCTACTCCCAGAAGTTCGTTTCGTCGTCAGCCACCGGGCGGCGCGCCCGCGGATGCTCATGGCCGGTTGGTCCCGCGACGACTCGTGCCGCGAGCCAGGTCGTGATCGGAACCGATGCCACCAGCCCGATGCTCCCGACCAGCGTGCGGATGATCTCGGTGGCGACGACTTCGCTGTTCGCGATCGTTCCGAGTGACTGCTCCGAGAGGACGAACAGCAACAACAGCGGGAGCGCGGCGCCCGCGTACGCAAGCGCCAACGTGTTCACCGTCGAAGCGATGTGGTCGCGCCCGATTCGGATTGCGCTGGCGTACACCGCGGTTCGCGACATCGTCGGGTTCGCTTCGCGCAATTCCGCGACAGCCGACGCCTGGGTGATCGTGACGTCGTCGAGCGCGCCGAGGGCGCCGATCACGATGCCGGCGAGGATGAGGCCGCTCATGTCGATACCGGCGGAAAGATTGCCGAGCAAGAGTGCTTCCTCGCTGGCGAATCCCGAGAACTCGGCCAGCGCGGTGAAGACCGCCGAGAGCAGGACCGTGAGCGCGAGCGCGGCCAACGTGCCGAGGAGTGCAACGGTCGTCAGCAGGTTGAGGCCGTGCGCGAGGTAGAGCGCGATGTACGCGATCGCCGCCGAGCCGAGGACTGCGACGAGCACCGGGCTGTAGCCGGCGAGGATCGCGGGCAGTACGAACACCATGATCGTGCCGATGCTGACGACGAGACCGCCGAGCGCGGCCAGACCCCGCAGGCGGCCGAGCAACACGACCGCGACGCCGAACACCACCGCCGCCGCCAGCAACACCCGTCGGCGCTGTCGATCGGAGTAGGTGTATTCGAATCCCTCGTCGGCGCCCTCCGTGTATGACAGGACAATGCGGTCGCCCTTGCCCAGGCTCGGAGTCACCGGCGAGTCGGCCGTGAAGACGAGGGTGCGGGTCTCACCGTCGTCGGGTCCCTGCGTGAGTCGGACCTCGACTCCGATGCAGTCGATCGTGGTCCCCTCGCACGGTTCGACGCGAATGTCGACGACGCGCGCTTCGTACACCGTGCCGACCAGGAAGTCAGCCTGGCTCCGGTCGACCTCGGCCCGAACCGAGATGCCGACGACCGCGATCGCGACGAGCACTCCGATGGCGATCGTGCCCGCCACCAGCGCGCGTCGCGTGGCCGGGGCGAGCGCGACGTCGTGCGTGTGCATCGGGCCAGTGTCGTCGCTGACGGCTCCGGGTTCGCGGACACTGGAGTAGCTTCCGCGGCGTGCGGCTCGCCGGCGAGAAGACCCTGGTCACCGGATCGACGTCGGGGATCGGCCGCGCGATCGCGGTCGAGTTCGCGCGCGAAGGTGCGGCGGTTGTCGTCACCGGACGCAACGCCGAACGCGGCGCCGAGGTCGTCGCCGAGATCGAGCGCGACGGCGCGACCGCTTCGTTCGTTGCCGCCGACCTGCACGACGAAGCCGCCTGCACGCAACTCGTCGCCGCGGCCGCCGACCGGCTCGGCGGGCTCACCGTGCTTGTCAACAACGCGGCCGGCGGCGACATCGCGGACGGGCCCGTCGCCGACCTCACAACGGAGGCGTGGGAAGCGATCCTTCGGGTCGACCTGACCGCGCCGTTCTGGATGGCGCGGGCCGCGATCCCGCACCTGCGCGACGCAGGCCACGGCTCGATCGTCAACATCTCGTCGCGCCAGGCGGAGCGGGCGAGTCGCGGGCTGGCCGCGTACATCGCGGCGAAGGGAGCGCTGAACGCGCTGACGCGCTCGATCGCCGTCGACTATGCCGCCGACGGCATCCGGTGCAACACGATCAGCCCCGGCTACGTGCTGAACGACCGGCGCGACTCCGACATCACCGACGAACGTCGGCAGCGCTATGAAGCGATGCACTTGACGCGGTTGGGAACCGCGGCCGACGTGGCGTACGCCGCCGTGTATCTCGCCGGCGGGGAGTCGGGCTTCCTCACCGGCGTGAACCTTCCGCTCGACGGCGGCAGCAGCAGCGCGCGCGGCACGACGCTCGGCTGAGCATGAACCCGCGCATCTCCGTCAGCGCCATCTGCACGTACAAACTGTCGCTCACCGACGACCTCGCGTTCTGGTCGCGGCACGGCATCGACCACGTCGGCGTTTCCGTCGCCAAGCTCGAAGCGCACGGTTGGGACGACGGCACCGCGCTCGTCGCCGACGCGATCGGTCGCGGGCTCCGCGTGGGGAACCTGATCGGCCTCGGGCCGTTCGAACTCGCGAACCCGGCCCAGTGGGACACGCAACGCGAACGACTGGTCCGCGCGATCGGCGCCGCGCAGGCAATCGGCGCCGACCGGCTCGTGTTCACGACGGGACCGTCTACACCGTTGTCGTGGGAGGAAGCGGCCGATGCGCTCGAAGCCGCGCTCCAGCCCGTGCTCGCGTCGGCGCGGGCTGCCGGCGTGCAGTTCGCAATCGAGCACACGAACTCGCTACGCGTCGACGTAGGCTTCGTGCACACACTGCGCGACGTCATCGACCTCGCCCGCCGCCTCGACACCGGGGTGTGCATGGAGGTCAACGCGTGCTGGGCCGAGCGCGACCTGCTCTCGACGATCCACACCGGCGTCGACCGCATCGCGCTCGTCCAGGTCTCCGACTTCCGCGTCGGAACACTGTGCACGCCCGATCGACTCGTCCCGGGCGACGGCGACATTCCCCTCGCGCGCATTGTGGGTGCGCTGCTCGACGCCGGCTACCCGGGCGCGTTCGACCTCGAGCTGATCGGTCCGCACATCGACGGAGAGGGCTACGACGCGGCCGTGCCGCGTGCGGTCCGCGCCGTCGACGATCTGCTCAGAAGCTGCACCGGCCGTTCGCGATGAGCACGTCTTCACCGGCTCGGTCGGGGATCGTCGCGCATACGTCGACGCCGGCGTCACCGCCGAGCTCGATGCGCCAGCCGGCAGCCTCCCAGTCGGCTCGGGTGGCGCCGGGTATGAACCGGCCGGTCGCGAGCCGCATGTCGTCGTCGCTGAAGTTGTCTTCGGACCAGTCGTAGTACGCGACTGCGAGCAGGTCGGGGTCGTGCAGCGCGCCCTCACCCGAGGCCGACGCGTTGAGTTCCGCCAACCGCACGTACTCGCGGGCTTCGTCGCGGAGCTCGTTGCGCTCCCAGTCGTCGGCGTTTGCCGCGGCAAAGACGATGAAAACGAGTACCACCGCGGCCAGGCCGAGGCCGACGTAGCCGAGGATGAGCCCGGCCGTAGCGAAACCCCCGCCACCCTCGGCGCCGTTCGAACGCTTGATCTGCCCGCGGGCAATGTGACCGGTGATCACGGCCGCGATCGCGCCGACGCCGCAGAACGCGAAGTTGGCGAGGCCGGCGACGAGCGAGACGATCGCGAGCGGGTTCGTGCGCGGCGGTCCGTAGTACTGCCCCGGCAGCGGTGGGGGCGGCGCCCACCCGCCGGGCGGCGGGTATCCCGGTGGTGCGGTACCGGCGGGCGGCGGGGACGCGCCGAATCCGGGCGCGTTCGAAGGCCGCGGCCACGAATCCGACGGCCAATCTCCGGGACCCGTCATGCCCACATCACCGTCTTCAGGCCCACATGAATGCACCACCATCGGCCATGAACGTGTGGCCGGTGATGTAGCGGCACGCGTCGCTACAGAGGAACCACGCGACCGATCCGATGTCGAGCTCGGGGTCACCCTGGCGACCCATGGGACAGTTCTCGATGAAGATGCGGTAGCCCTCGCTCTGCTTCCCCGCGTCGCCGTGATGGGTCGCGGCCGCGGGTGCGATCGCGTTCACCGCTATGCCGTCGGCACCCCACTCGCGCGCGGCCGTGCGCGTCAGCGCGCGGATCGCTTCCTTCGACGCGTTGTACGCCGCGAATCCGCGACCACCGGTGATACCCATCGACGACGCGAAGTTGACGATGCGACCCCAACCTTGTTCGCGCATGTGCGGATACACCGCTTGCATCGCCCACAGTGTGCCCTTCACGCCCGAACCGTAGAAGACGTCGACGTCGTATTCGCTGACTTCGGCAACCGATGCCATCGGGCGGAACGTCTGCGCGTTGTTGACGATGCAGTCGACGCGACCGAACCGCTCGACGGTCTGCGCGACCATCGCGTCGATCTGTTCGCGTTGCTGGATATCGCACACGACACCGAGACACTCGACACCGAGTGCATCGAGTTCATTGACGGTGTCCTGCATCAAGCCGGGCTTCCACTCCGCGACGACGATCCGCGCGCCGCCCTTGCCGAGGTGATGCGCGATGCCCTTGCCAACGCCCTTGCCCGCGCCGGTGACGATGACCACGCGGTCCTCGACGCCGTGCATGGCGCGCGTGTCCTCGACACTCGTCATGCGGGTGAGCGTAACGTCATTGCCATGGGAACTGTCGTGGTCACCGGTGGTGGAAGCGGAATTGGTCGAGCGACGGCGATTCGACTCGTTCGTGACGGCAAGGCGGTCGCGGTCGTCGATCTCCATGGCCCGAACGCCGAAGAAACCGTGCGTTTGGCGGGCGGAACGAGCCGGGCGTACGAGTGCGACGTCGCCGACGACACCGCGGTCGCGGCCGTTGCGACTGCCGTGGCGACCGACCTCGGCCGCATCTCCGGCGTCGTCACGGCGGCGGGCATCTTCCACGGTCCCGATCTGCAACCCGCGCACCTCGTGAGCGTCGATGACTTCGTGCACGTGCTGTCGGTGAACCTCGTCGGCACGTTCTCGATGATCAAGCATTCGCTGCCGCAACTTGTCGACGGTGGCGGTGCGATTGTCACGATTGCTTCGACGGCGGCGTTGCGCGGCCACGGGTTCGGCGCGGGATACACCGCGAGCAAAGGCGGCGTCGACGCGTTGACGCGTTTGCTCGCAGTGCAGTACGGACCGAACGGTGTGCGCGCGAACTGCGTATGTCCCGGCGGGGTCGACACACCGATGACGAACGGCGTGTTTGCATCGCCCGACGCGCAAGAACGTGCGCGTACGCGTATTCCGATCGGTCGTTACGCACAACCTGAAGATCTCGCCGACGTCGTCGCGTTCTTGTGTTCCGATGACGCGCGCTATGTAACTGGACAAACTGTTCCGGTAGAAGGTGGCGCGCTTATAACGTGACCAGGGGTTTTTCGCGCATGGTGACGTCGATGTGACGAAACGTGAGCCTTGCTTTCGACGGTTAGAAATCCCTTCGTTAGGGTCACCCCGTGCCCCGGTTCCGCCTTTGCGCTGCCGCGGTCGCGTGCGGAGTCGCCATCAGTGCACTTGCTGTCCCCGCACGCGCCGACACAACCGAAGAACAGATCGAGCGAACTCGCGCCGAGATCGCGGAAGTCGCGGATGCTTGGTTCGACAGCCAAGCTGAAGCGGGTCGCATCGACGCGGAGATCGCCACGCTCGAACAGCAGGTCGCCGATGCACGCGCCGAAGCCGAACAACTCGGCGACATCGCGTCCGCGCAGGCCGTCGAGTTGTACACGGGATCGCCGAGCCCGCTGGCGCCGGTCTTCGCCGGCGAGGACGCGCTGGCCAGCGCCCGCGCCGCGGAGTTGCTCGACCGGGCCGACGACGAAGCCCAACGCGCCATCGAGGCCCTGAACACCGCCGCCGCCGACCTCGGCGCCCACCGCGAGGCCCTCGCCGCCCGGCGGGCGGCGCAGGCCCAGCTGACCGGTGAGCTGGGCGCGCAGCAGGACGACCTGGACGCCCGGCTGGCCGAACTCGAGACGCAGGCCGCCAACGAGGCCGCGGCGCGCGCGGCCGAGGCCAGCCGCCAAGCCGCCCGCTCCCGACCGACGGGGGCCGCACCATCGGCGGCATCGGCGCCCGCAGCCCCGACGCCGGTCCCGCCCGCGGCCACGCCCGTCGTGTCCGAACCGCGGGGCACCCACCCCCGCCACGACGAATCCTTCCTCGTGTGCACACGCGACCGCGAGAGCGGCGGGAACTACGCCGCCGTCAACCCGTCGGGGTACTACGGCGCGTACCAGTTCGCCGTGACGACGTGGAACGTCACCGCGAGCCAGGCGGGCCGCATCGAGCTCGTCGGTGTGCTGCCTTCACGCGCGCAGGAGTTCGACCAGGACGACCTCGCATGGGTGCTCTACGAGTGGCAGGGCAACCAACCGTGGAACGGTCGCTGCTAGCGCAGTAGTTGCGCCAACGTGTCGGAGAGCGAGATGTCGGCCAGCGACGGCACGATCAGGTCGGCCGCGGACAGGTCGAGCTGAACCGTGATCGCGTGCGGGACCGCGATGCACCTGAGGCCGGCCGCCTTCGCGGCGGCGATCCCGTTGGGCGAGTCCTCGACCGCGAGCGCGTCGCGCGGATCGACACCCAGCGCCGCGCAGGCTTCGAGGTAGAGATCGGGCGCGGGTTTGG
>JAWXCJ010000210.1:0-6570 GCA_034408875.1 Actinomycetota bacterium | reverse complement strand
CCGTAACGCTGCGGAACTGTCATTTCTGCTCCTCTTGTTCGGGCTCGTCGCGCCATACATCATGGCTCCCTCACTGCGCCGTCCGTGGCTCCGCTGCGTTCGCACGGTCAACATGGCTCCCTCACTGCGCCGTCCGTGGCTCCGCTGCGTCCGCACGGTGCTCTCGCACGATCGCCGACTGGCTTGCCGTGCCGAGCAACGTGCCGTCCTCGGCCCACAGGTGCACGAGGCCGTGGCCGAAGCCGTCGGCGATGGCATGGATTCGGATGTCGGCCAGCACCCACTCGGCCTCGGTTCCGTTTGGCGGCACCCGGTGCGCGACCCGCAAGGTGTTGTCGAGGCTGTTGCCGCCGGCCCGGCGCCCGAGGGCCTGGCCGATGCCAAACGGCACGAAGTCACCGATGATCGCGAGCGACCCCGCCGACATTTCCAACAGTTCCGGCATGCGCACCCACAGTGCGCTGGTGCCCGAACCCGGCGGACCGGGGAAGTCGTCGAACGACCGCGCCGCCGCGAGCCGCATCTCGAGCCGGTCGTGGATCGTGCCGTCGTGGTGCATCTGGTGCGGACGGCCGGGGCATTCGTCGGGCGCGGGAACGTCGGGCCGCGTCGCCCACTGGCCCTCGTGTTCGAGTTCGCGGTGACCGAGCGCGCCGAGCACGGTCAGCACTTCGGTGTCGCCGACGTGGGCGATGACGCGCGCCTGGCTGATCTGGTGCCCGCGCACGACTTCGAGCGCGTCGATCTCGAGCACCGAGGGCGGGGTCGCGTACGTGAGGTACTGCGCGGTCGCCCAGATGCACGGCCGGCCCGTGAGCTGTTCCATCACTTCGATCGCGGCGCCGAGTCCGCACCCGCCGAACAACGCGTGCCGGCCCGATGTCAGGCCGGGAACGATCGGCATGCGCCAGCGCAACGGGTCGTCGGTCGGTTCGAGTCCGTAGAACGTCCGGGCATCCATCGGCCCGGGAGACTAACGCCGGCCGAAATTGCGCCATCTGGCGACCGAAACGGTCGCCGCATGGCGCAATTTCGGGAAGGGGGAAGTCAGCGGCGGGGGGCGTGGCGTTCGACCAGGCCCGCGTGCATCGTGAGCTTCATGCCGGTGAGCGTGCGTTCGGCGTGACGCATGCGCCAGGCGAGCATGCGCTGCGCGTACTCGAGCACGCGAGCCGCGTACTCGGGGTCCGCGGCGCGGTTCTCGACGTGACGCGGGTCGCGATCGCGGTCGAAGAAGATCGCGGGGAGCTTGGGGTGACCCGCGAACTGCACGTACAGGCCGTGGTCGTCGAGCAAGGCGGCGAGCGCGCACTCTTCCATCGTGATGCCGAACGCTTCTTCGAGGAGCGGGCTGTCGGGGTCGCGGAAGTCGAATTCCCAGTGGGCTTCGTTGCGCCAGTCGTCGCCGTCGGTTCCTTTGAGCCAGTCGCGCAGCGACCGCCCGTCGCACTGGATCGGTACCTCGCCGCCCATCAGTTCGCACAGTGTCGGCAGCACGTCGACGTGTTCGGTGAACGTGTCGACGGTCGCACCGCGCGTCATGTCGAACTCAGGACGCGGGTCACGAATGATGAGCGGGACGTGGAACGCGGTGTCGAACCAGCCGAGTTTGTGCAGCAGGTAGTGGTCACCGAGCAGTTCGCCGTGGTCGGACGTGAACACGATCAGCGTGTCGGACGCCTGCCCGCTCTCGTCGAGGAAGTCGAGGATGCGGCCGAGCTGGTCGTCGACCTCGCTCATCATCCCGTAGTACGCGGCTTGCAGTTCGCGCTGTTCCTGCTCGTCGTCGGGCGACATGAGCAACGGGTGGTTGATCATGATGCCGAGGATCGGGTGCTGCGCGCCTTCCTCGGCCCGGGAACCGGCTCGCACCGGTGCAGGTACCGACGCGGGGTCGTACATCGTGTCGTAGGGCGCGGGGGAGAGGATCGGCGGGTGGGGGCGGAGCCACGACACGTGCGCGAACCACGGCCGGTCGCCCCGACTGCGGATGTGCGTGAGTAGCGCGTCGGTGAGGAACTTGGTCTGCGTGTGCTCGGCGCCGTACTGCGTGCGCCACGTCGTTCCTTCGGCGGGTTGGTCGACGAACTCGCGCCACTGCTCGGGGACGTCGTACCCCTCCTTCCGCAACCAGTCGAGCCACAGTTCGGGTTCGCCTTCGGGGAGATGGCACACGGGGTCGAACCCCGGGAGCACACCTTCGTAGCGGTACAGGCGTGGGTCGTCGGGCTCGACCGTGCGGGGGTCGATGCTCGTGTCGGTGTAGCCGAACAGCGCGGGTTCGTACTTCTGCGCCCGCGCTTCGAGCGCGACGTTGGTGTGGCGGGAATCGAGCGGTGTCCCGTTCAGTACCGACCGGTGGTTCATCAGGTACATGCCCGTGTACAGCGACGCCCGGCTCGGCCCGCACGGCGCGGCCTGCGCGTAGTGCCGCCGGAACGAGACGCCGCCCGCCGCGAGGCGGTCGAGGTTGGGCGTGCGGACCACCGGATGGCCCGCAGCCGAGAGGCAGTCGCCCCGCCATTGATCTGCGGTGATGAAGAGGACGTTCACGAAAAGCCGACCTCGGGAATCGGGAATGACCCGTTGTGGTTGTAGAGGGGACTATGTCAGACACGTCAGAAACGCGCACCCAAACGCTGCCCCTTCTGCCCCTCACGACCGGTGTCGTGTTCCCGCAGATGGTGGTCACCGTGACCATCGAGAGCGACGAAGCTCGCCGGGCCGCCCTTGCGGCGGAGAACGACGGCGGACAGCTCGTGCTCGTCCCCCGCATCGACGGCACGTACGCGTCGGTGGGCACCATCACCAAGATCGAAAGCGCCGGCGACCTCCCCGGCGGCGGCCGAGGCCTTGTGATCCGGGGCATCGGCCGGGGCCGGATCGGCGCGGGTGTGCCCGGTGCCGAGGGTGCCTTGCACGTCGAGGTCGAACCCATCGACGAGCCCGAGCCGACCGCTCGGGTCCGTGAACTCGCGCGCGAGTACCGCGCGATCGTCGAGAACATCCTCGAACACCGCGGCGCGCGCCGCATCGCCGACGTGCTCGCCGGAGTCGACGACCCGAGCCAGCTCGCCGACACGGCCGCGTACGCGCCCGACCTCTCGATGGAACAGCGCGTCGAACTGCTCGAGACCGTCGATCTCGAAGCGCGCTTCGAACTTGTCATCGGGTGGGGCCGCGAAACGCTGGCCGACCTCGAACTGAAGGACCGCATCCGCACCGAAGTCGGCGACGACCTCGAGCAGCAGCAGCGCGAGATGTTGCTGCGCCGCCAGATGGACGCGATCCGCAAGGAGTTGGGCGACGGTGACGACGACGTCGTCGCCGAGTACCGCGCCAAGTTGGCCGAGAAGGACCTGCCGGAAGCGGTGCGCGCCGCGGTCGACAAAGAACTCGACCGCTTCGAGCGGATGGGCCAGCAGAATCCGGAGCACGCGTGGATCCGCAACTGGCTCGACGTCGTGGTCGACCTCCCGTGGGGCGAATTCGCCGAAGAGCAGTCGGACCTGGGTGCGGCGCGCTCGCAGCTCGACGCCGACCACGAAGGTCTCGACGAGGTGAAGGAACGCATCCTCGAATTCCTGGCCGTGCGCGTGCTGCGGCGCGAGCGCGGGCTGGGTTCGGCGAGCGGCCGTGGTTCCGGTGCGATCCTCGCACTGGCGGGCCCTCCCGGCGTCGGCAAGACGTCGCTGGGTGAGTCGGTCGCGCGCGCTTTGGGTCGGCCGTTCGTGCGGGTCGCCGTCGGCGGCGTGCGCGACGAGGCCGAGATCCGCGGCCACCGGCGCACCTACGTCGGGTCGCGTCCGGGCCGCATCGTGCGCGCGCTCACCGAGGCGGGCGCGATGAACCCGGTCGTGCTCATCGACGAGGTCGACAAGTTGCAACAGGGCGGGTGGAGCGGCGACCCCGCGTCCGCGCTGCTGGAAGTGCTCGATCCCGCGCAGAACCACACGTTTCGAGACCACTACCTGGAGGTCGATCTCGACCTCTCCGACGTCCTGTTCCTCGCGACCGCGAACGTGCTGGAGACGATTCCGGCACCGTTGCTCGACCGCATGGAGATCGTGCAGCTCGACGGCTACACCGAAGACGAGAAGGTCTCGATCGCCAAGCATCACCTGTTCCCGCGCCAGCGTGAGAAGACGGGCCTGCGCGACGAGGAACTCGACGTCACCGACGCCGCCTTCCACGCGATCGTCGCGGGCTGGACCCGTGAAGCCGGTGTGCGCGGACTTGAGCGTCAGCTCGGCAAAGTGACGCGCAAGGCGGCCCGCAAGATCACCGACGGTGTGTCGTCGGTCGTCGTCGACGAACCGGACGTGAAGGAGTACTTGGGTCGCCGGCGGTTCAAGCCGGAAGATGCGACGCGTGCGCCGATCCCCGGGCTCGCGACGGGTCTCGCCGTCACCGGTGTCGGTGGCGACGTGCTCACGATCGAGGTCACCGGCATGGAAGGCGAACCCGGCCTGCACGTCACCGGTCAGCTCGGCGAAGTGATGGCGGAGTCGGCGCAGATCGCACTGTCGTTCGTGCGCGCCAACGCCGACGAGCTGGGCGTGCCCGAAGGCGCGTTCGCCAAGCGGCGGTTCCACCTGCACGTGCCCGCGGGTGCGGTGCCCAAGGACGGCCCGTCGGCCGGTATCACGATGACGACCGCGCTCGCGAGCCTGCTCACGGGCCGGCCGGTGAAGCCGACCGTCGGCATGACCGGCGAGGTCACGTTGCAGGGCCGCGTGTTGCCGATCGGGGGCCTGAAGCAGAAGGCGCTGGCCGCGCACCGAGCGGGTCTGACCGACGTGATCATCCCGATCGACAACGAGCCCGACATCGACGACGTTCCCGAAAGCGTCCGCGACGAGATCACCTTCCACCCCGTCAGCGACGTGAGGGAAGTGCTGGAGATAGCCCTCGCGTAACCCCCGGTGCGTCGCTAGAGGTACCTCTGGTGGCCTCTAGCGACGCACGGAACTTCTCGGGTGCCTAGACGATGCCGCGGCGGTGGGCCGTGGAAACCGCCCCCGCCCGCGATGTCGCGTCGAGCTTGCGCAGGATGCTGGACACGTGCGAGGCCGCGGTGCGGCGGCTGATGTTGAGCGCCTCGGCGATCTCCGGCGGCGCCGACCCGACGTAGCTCATTGGCAACATTGACGACACCGCTGTGACCTAGGTCACTCCCGCCGGCATCGCGCGCTCAGTAGTACGCCCGAAAGTGGCGATACCGCTCTGTCTCCGTTGCGGCCACCCCGGTTCGCAACAGGTTCAGCGCGGGGGTGCTGTCGGGTGCGGAAACTGCGGGACTGTCGGAACCGAGCGTCGCGCTTCGTCGCGGTTGCAGTCGTGGTGGGTTTCGCGGTCGGCGGTGTCGCCGGCGGTGCCGCGACGTCCGGTGCCGACGCGCCCGACGCCCCGGTCTGTTCCGTCACCGAGTGGACGACGTACAGCGACGGGTACTCGTCGCGCGCCATCGCCGCAACGATCGGTGCCGACGCCTTCTACGGTCTCGCCCGCCCGGCGACCGGCCAGGGTGTCGACGTCGCGGTCGTCGACACGGGCGTCAACGACGTCGCGGGCACCAACCTGGTGCAGGGTCCCGACTTCTCCGGCACCGGTTCCGCAGCGGCCGCTGCCGATACGTTCGGCCACGGCACGCACATGGCGAGCATCATTGCGTCCCGAAGCGCGGTGTACCCCGGCATCGCGCCCGACGCCCGCATCGTGAGCCTCAAGGTCGGCGGCTACGACGGCCGCGCCGACGACGACCAGGTGATCGCCGCCCTCGACTGGGCGACCGCGCACCACAGCGTCGACGGCTTCAACATCCGCGTGGTCAACCTCGCGTACGGGTCGCCCTCCGACAGCGGCGCGCTGTCGGCTGCGGTGCAGCGCGCGT
The DNA here is from genome assembly GCA_034408875.1 of Actinomycetota bacterium. Taxonomy (GTDB): domain Bacteria; phylum Actinomycetota; class Acidimicrobiia; order IMCC26256; family PALSA-610; genus JANNHK01. The sequence continues at coordinate 677 of JAWXCJ010000210.1, read as the reverse complement.
GGGATGCCGGCATCGTCGTCGTCACTGCCGCGGGCAACGACGGCGGCGCGATTACGGCGCCGGGCTCGAACCCGAACGTCATCACGGTCGGCGCAGTCGAAACGCAGGGCACCCTGGCGACCGCCGACGACTCGGTTCCCGACTACTCGGCCGGTGGCACGGACCGGGCCCCTGATGTCGTCGCTCCGGGTCAGCACGTGCCGGGTGTTCGCACACCGGGATCGTTCGTCGACAAGGGCGTCCACGACCACCTGGTGCGCGTGGCGCGCGAGCACGACGTCGCCATCGCGACGCTCGGGCCCGACGACGATGTCTACGATTGGGCGACGAACGAGGTCATCCCGGCGCTGCGCGCCGCGTGTGTCGACGAGCCGTCGCCGTACCTCAGCCGCACGCACGTGAAGGGCACGGGTACATCGGAGGCAACTGCGGTTGTGTCCGGTGCGGTGGCCCTGATGCTGTCGGCCAACCCCGCGCTGACGCCGGCTCAGGTCAAGGCGGTGCTCACCGAGTCGGCGGTGCCGGTCGCCGGCGACGCGACGCGCGTCGGTGCCGGTGAGATCGACCTGTCGGGCGCGCAGGATGCGGCTCCGGTTGTCGGCGCGTCGAGCGTTTCGACGAGTGCGCCGACGAGTCAGTCCGCCGTAGCGAGCGATCCCGGCTGGCGGGGGAATTAT
>JAWXCJ010000209.1:0-7180 GCA_034408875.1 Actinomycetota bacterium | reverse complement strand
CGAGCGTCTGCTCCGAGACACCGGTACCGAGCAACCTGTCACCGCCGCAGCCTGACCCGCGTGCAAGGGTTCCCCGCGGTCATCGAGTTGCCGAACGACTTCCTCACCGCCGACCTCACGGCGATCAACCGATACTTCGTGCACTCCAAGATGTGCGCGAACTGGGGCTACAAACGTCGGGCCGATCACCATCACGAAGAGTCGATCGGCGAGATGAAAGACGCCGACGAACTCATCGAGCGCATCCTTTTTCTCGAAGGCGAAGAACGCCTCGACTGGATCGAGACGCAGGTCCACCTCCTCGCCGAGTTAGACGTTGCGCACTATCTCGCCCACCAAGTGCACGAGTAGCGACTACAGCGCCGCGAAGTAGAGGTCGGCGACGCGTTCGCGCTGCCAGCCCTGGTAGCCGAGCATGAGGTCGTTGACCTTGGCGCGGCGCAGGTAGATGTGCGACTCGTTCTCCCACGTGAAGCCGATGCCACCGTGGATCTGCAGGCACTCGGCCGCGATGTAGTTGGCCGCCTCACCCGCGTACGCCTTCGCCATCGCCGCGGCCGATTCACGGTCGGGCGCCTCGCTGTCGGATGCCCACGCGGCGTACTGCACGCCGACCTTCGCCATCTCGATGCGGTGCAGCATGTCGACGGCTTTGTGCCGCGTCACCTGGAACTTCGACAGCGGCTTGTCGAACACGATCCGATCCTGCGCGTAGTCGAGCGCGGTCTTGTTGGCGGCTTCGCTCACACCGGTCAACTCGGCCGCGAGGAGGACGGCCGCGTCGTCGGCAACCCGCCGCCAAATCGCGGTGTGGTCGCCGACCGGGCCGACGAGCTGCGCGGGCGCCGTCTCGAACTCGATGCGGGCGAACTTGCGGGTGATGTCGAGGCTCGCGGCCGCCTGCGCGTTCGTGCCCTCGACGAGGAATGTCTGCAGCCCTTCGCGCGTACGCGCCGGAACGAGCACCCAATCGGCGCTGCACCCGTCGAGCACGAACGGCTTTACCCCGTCGAGCTTGAAACGGGTCCCGCGGCCGTCGGCACGCACTCTGATGCGCGCGATCGGGTCGCCGTAGCCGGGTTCGTCGAACGCGACCGTGCCGCGCGCGCTGCCGCTCGCGAGCCCCGAGAGCAGATCGTCGAGCCCGAGCGCGCGTGCCGCCAGGGTGGCGAGGATCGCGGACGAGAAGTACGGACCCGGGAACGTCGCCCGGCCCATTTCCTCTTGCACGACGACCGCGTCGACGATGCCGAGGCCGAGCCCGCCCTGCTTTTCGGGCACGAGCACGCCCGTCCACCCGAGGTCGACGATCTTCGCCCACACCTCGGGCGTCACACCGACGTCGTCGTCTTCGGCCATGCGGCGCACGTACGCCTTGGGCGCCTCGGCGCCCATGAAGGCGCGCACCGCGGCGCGCAGCGCGTCCTGTTCGGGGGAAAAGACGAAGTCCATCTATATGGCTCCCTCGGTTGTCGCGAGTGGCCTTCGGCGCGTGGGCAACGCCCTGCGTCCGCACATTGACCTGACACTAATGTCAGGTTCCCGGTAGCGTCAGTTCCGTGGACTTTGCGTGGGCACCCGAAGACGTCGCGTTCAAGGAGGAACTCGAAGCGTTCCTCGAAAAGGAACTGCCGCCGTTCCTCGAGGAGTGGGCCGACGACGACCTCGAAGCGTCGCGTGGCGTCATGGGCGTCATGGACAAGCGCAAGGCGTGGCAGCACAAGCTGAACGAGGACCGCTGGGCCGCCATCCTCTGGCCCGAGGAGTGGGGCGGCCGAGCCGCGACCACTGCACAACAAGTGATCTACACGCAGGTGATGTCGCGCCTGCGTACGCCCGGCGTGTTCAACCAGAACGGCATCGTGCAGGTCGGTCCGTCGATCATCACGTGGGGCACCGAAGACCAGAAGGCCCGCTGGCTGCCCGGCATCCTCGACGCGACCGAGCACTGGTGCCAGGGCTTCTCCGAGCCGCAGGCCGGTTCCGACCTTGCCAACCTGCGCACGACCGCAATCCTGAGCGACGACGAGCAGCACTACGTCGTGAACGGCCAGAAGGTGTGGATCAGCTCTGCGCAGATCGCGAAGTGGGGGCTGTTCCTGTTCCGCACCGACCCGACCGCGATCTCGCGCGGCCGCAAGCACGAAGGCATCACCGCGTTCATCGTCGACATGGAACTGCCGGGCATCGACATCCGCCCGATCCGCGAGATCACGGGCGATTCGATGTTCTGCGAGGTGTTCTTCACCGACGTGAAGATTCCGATCGGCGACCGGCTCGGCGACGAGAACAACGGCTGGCTCGTGTCGATGGGCGCGCTCGGCCAGGAACGCGTCGGCAGCGCGGGTCAGGCGATCTCGATGGCGCAAGACCTGCGGCGCCTGTTGCACATCGCCGAGGCCGAAAACCCCGATGCGCTGAAGGACCCTCAGATCCGCGAGCGGGTCGCGCGCCTCCACACGCAGATCGAATACACGCGTCTACTCATCGCACGCGCACTGTCGAAGGTCCTGAAGGGCGAGAAGGGATGGCCCGAGGTTCCGCTCGCGAAGTTGCAGTGGGGCTACATCTCGCTGTGGCTGGCCGAACTCGCGCTCGACATCCTCGGCCCGACCGGGACCCTGGTGAAGGGTGCGCCCGGCGCCATCGACGGCGGCATGTGGGCCCGCAACTACGTGTGGCAGCGCTACACCACGATCGGCGCCGGCCCCACCGAAGTGCAGAAGAACATCATCGCCGACCGGGCCTTGAAGCTCGAGCGCTAGAGCGACCGTTCTGGACGCGCGTATCTGTTGTCGGCAACAGATACGCGCGTCCGGAAGGGACGGTTACGCCAAGCCGAGGCGTTCGTACTGTTCGGCCGGCGCTTCGACGTCGTCGAGCGCGGCCCGCAGCAGGTCGATCGCCTCCTTCTCGCCGGGCTCGCCCGCCAGGTCGCGGGTCTGCCACGGGTCGGTGTCGAGGTCGTGCAACAGATGCTCGTCGGGCTTGGTGCCGTAGGCCCAAAACGGCAGGAAGTCGCCGGGTGCGAACGGCTGGCGGATCACGGGCACGTCCGAGCCGGGCATGTACGCGAGTTCGGCGCGGCGGTCGGGCCGCGGTAGACGCAACTCGGGCATCGAATGGATCGGCATCGTCGACCAGCGGTTCGACCACATCGTCAGCGGGGCGTTCTCACCGACCGGACCGCGTGCGTAGTGGCGCGACTTGTCGACGACGTGTACCTGCTTGCCCCAGTAGCCGAGCAGCGCGTACTCGCGAACATCGGTCGCCGTGCCCTCCAACACCGGGACGAGTGAACGGCCATGCGTCCGATGCTGCGGTGTCACGCCGAACAGATCGGTCAGCGTCGCATGGATGTCGACATTCGTCGTCAGCGCGTCGATCCCGCGGGGCTCGGCTCCGGGCCACGCGACGAGAAACGGCGTGTTCGCGAGGTCGCCGTAAATCGGCAGCCCGGGCTTGCCGAACGCGTCGCGCTCGCCGAGGTAGTGGCCGTGATCGGTACACAGGATGACTGCGGTGTCGTCCCACAGTCCGAGGTCGTCGACGGCGTCGAGTACTCGGCCGAGCCAGTGGTCGATCATCGCGAGCTTCGACGCATAGTTGGCGCGGATGTGCCGGGCCTGACGTTCGTCGAGCGTGCCCCGCTCGAGCGTGTGCGTCGAGTACGGAGGCCAGATGAGCATCGGTTCGTCCCACCCGGGATCGAACCGACCCGCCCACGGTGCCGGCGTGTCGAACGGCTCGTGCGGATCGAACTCGTCGACGAAGAGCAGAAAACGATCGTGATGGCGGGCGCTCGTCCGCAGCCACTGTTCGGCGGCCCGCATGGTGCGCGGCCCGGGGAAGTCGTCCTCGCTGCGGAAGTACGTCCGCGAATCGTCGTAGCCGAGCCGGACTTCGCGCGGCTGCGCCGGGAGCGTCGGCGTGCCGGTCCAGGTCGGGTCGGGACGCGTGCGCCACGGGTCGCTCTCGTGGCCCCGCACGTAGTCCCACGCCGTGAAGTCGGTGTGGTAGTTCTCGCCGCCGACCTCGAACAGGTGCGGGTGATCTGATACCAACATCGTCGTCACGCCCGCGCGCCGCAGTTCGTACGTGATCGCGTCTTCCCACAACTCGATCGAACCCCAAGGGCGCCACAGGAAGTCGAGCGCACCAACAAGAATGTCGTGGCGCGCCGGCATGCACGGCAGTGAGCCCGACCAGTGCCGGTCGAACCGCACCGCGCGTGCCGCGAGGCGGTCGATGTTCGGCGTGTCCACCGGTTCGATGTCGCCCCACTCCCCCACACCGGTCGCCCGGCGGCGCTCGCGCTGCGCGCCGGCGTCGAGGTAACAGGTGAGGAAATGGCGGTTGGTGCTGTCGAGCAGCAGAACGATCGCGTTGCGAGGAGCAGTCATGTCTCCACTCTTGGCGCCTGCGGCGCCGGGCCGCTCGGCCCCGGCTCGGTCCGTGCGAAGTACAGGTGTTGTCGCCTCGCCTCACTCAGACGAACTGCCGGCGCTTCGCGACGTCGAGCAGTTCGTCGACTTCCTCGCGCGTGTCGCACAACACGCCGAGGTGGCCGTAGCCGGGCGACTGCATGGGTTTGTCGGCTTCGGCCGACAAGATGAAGTGCTGGGCGCCGTCGTCGGCCGCGAGGAGGAAGTTGGTCTGGTCGAACAGTTCGACGTCGAAGCCGTTCCAGCCGAACATCTCGTTGTAGAAGGCGTTGATGTCTCGCCGGGTCGCGTCGTCGAGCGCACCGCGGGGAAACGCGAGTTCCATGTGATTGAACCGTTTGGGCATGCCCGGAGCCTACGATGTGTGTCCACATGTCTGACCAGGAGTGGGGAGACGAGCATCTCGGCTCCCGGTTCGCGCGCCACGCGCCGCCCCCCGAAATGCCATCAGGCGTCGCGACACCGGCCGGATCACCCTTCGCCGACCATTCCGGCACCGAGGCCGCCGCCCCGCGGCGCGGTGGACGCTCCTCGGTCAACGGCACGCTCACCCACACGCTGCAGGTCGCCGCGTTGGTCTGGGCGATCACAAACGTGGGCGCGGCTGCGCTCGCGCTGCGCGCGTTGCAGGGTTTCGAGGATTGGCTCGACGCCGATGCCGACGTGAGCGCGTGGTACGACGCGCACGACGCGATGAACACCGCGATGAACGTGTCGTACGGCGTCGGCCTCGCGTTGTTCGTGGGCTTCGTCGTGTGGAGCTACCAACTCACGCGCTCTACCTCGCGCCACGGTGTCACAGACCGGCGGTGGACGCCTGGATGGGCCCTGGGCAGCTGGTTCGTCCCACTCGCGAACCTGCTGCTGCCGCTGCTCGTCTTCCGCGAGAACGAACGCATCGCCGAAACGGCCGCGAACGGCCGCCCGAAGATGTGGGTGCACGCGCGCCCGCGCGTGACCAGCCTGCTCGGATGGATCTTCGTTGTCGCCGGCACCATCATGGCGTCGGTCGGTACGACGTGGACCGGCATCAACGACACGTTCCAGTCCGACTTCTCCGAGGCGCGCCGTGGGTATGTGTTCGTCGCGGTCGGTCTCGCCGCGGCCGGTATCGGCAGCGCGCTGCTCGCGCTCGCGGTCGGGCGCGTCACGCGCTTCGACCACACCCGGAGTAACTAGAGCACGACCTCGATCAGGTGCGGCCCGGGTTCGCGGAAGGCGCGTTCGAGCGCCGCCGTGAACCCGTCGGCGGTCTCGGCGCGCACCGCGTCGACGCCCATGCCGCGCGAAAGGGCCACGAAGTCGAGGTCGGGGTTCGAGAGGTCGAGGAGCGACTGCGCCTTCGGTCCGCCCGCACCCGCGCCCACCCGAGCCAGTTCGATGTTGAGGATGGCGTACGACCGGTTGTTGAAGATCACGGTGGTGACGTCGAGACCTTCGCGGGCCTGGGTCCACAGGGCTTGCAGTGTGTACATGGCGCTGCCGTCGGCCTCGAGTGACAGCACGGGCCGGTCGGGACACGCGACAGCGGCGCCGGTTGCGAGCGGGAGGCCGAGCCCGATCGCGCCGCCGGTGAGCGTGAGGACGTCGTGGCGGGCGGCACCCTCGGTGGCACCGGCGATGAAGATGCCGTTCGTGTTGGCTTCGTTGGCGATGATCGCGCCTTCGGGGAGGACCGCCCCGATCGCGGCTGCGACGGCGGCCGCGTCGAGCGCGCCCGTCGGGCGCTCGGCTTGCGGCGCCGCAGTCGCGCGGGCATTGTCGGACGGGGCACCGAGCGCGTCGGCGAGCTGTTCGAGTGCAAGCGGCGCGTCGTCTGCATCGACGGCGAGAACATGCACCTCGCAGTCGTCGGGGACGAGTGAACTCGGCTTGTCGGGATACGCGAAGAACGACACCGGCGCCTTGGTGTCGACGAGCACGAGGTGTTTCACACCCTGTAGCTGCGCGACGGCGAACTCGGCGAAGTACCCGAGCGACTCGGGCGCGGGCAGACCCGCGCCGCGTTCCTGGCGCGCCGGGAACGTCTCGCACATCAACTTCGCGCCGGCCGCTTCGGCGACGCGGCTCGCGGCCGCGAGGCCCCGGGCCCGTAGCGCGCCGCCTCCGAGCATGACGGCGGCGGGCTCACCCGAGCGCAGCGCCTTGGCCACGACGTCGACGGTGTCGGCGTCGACCGGGCGCACCGATCGTGTGACCCGGGCGCCACCGGGTTGGCCGCCTTCGAGCCACGACGTGTCGGCGGGGAGGATAAGCGTCGCGACCTGCCCCGGCGCACCCAGCGCGGCGGTGACGGCGTCGATCGCGTCGCGGGCGACGTCTTCGGTGCGCGTCGTGTCGCGGATCCAGCCCGACACGTTGCGGGCGAGCATCTCGATGTCGGACTGCAGGGGCGCGTCGTACTGGCGGTGATATGTCGCGTGGTCGCCGACGATGTTCACGATCGGGGTGCCCGCGCGGCGGGCGTTGTGCAGGTTCGCGATGCCGTTGCCGAGCCCGGGGCCGAGGTGCAACAACGTGACCGCGGGCCGGTCGGCCATGCGCCCGTAGCCGTCGGCGGCACCCGTGGCGACGCCTTCGAACAGCGTAAGCACGGCCCGCATCTCGGGGACGTCGTCGAGCGCGGCGACGAAGTGCATCTCCGAGGTGCCGGGGTTGGAGAAACACACGTCGACACCACACGCGACGAGTGTGCGGATCAATGCCTGAGCGCCGTTCACGGCCCCGAGACTAGG
>JAWXCJ010000208.1:0-7551 GCA_034408875.1 Actinomycetota bacterium | reverse complement strand
GCGGGCACTCCGGGCATGCGGTAGACGCCCTCGTGCATATGCGTCCACACACTTGCTACACGGTGATCGATCTGGGCGTGCGTGAGCAGCGCGGAACGGGCGTCCTCGAGGGTGAAGACGCTGTCCTGGTTCGCGGCGACCCGGGCGAGGCGTACGTCTGCGGCGGTGACCATGCGCAACTATCCCAAACGCCTGCGCCACATTGAACTGGCGTACCTCAGCAAGACGGCGGCTGCCTCAGGTACGCCAGTTGGAGCTTTGGGGCGGGATGCGGGAGGCGAAAACTGGTCACCTGGACAATGGGCAAGGCGCCGGGCCTGCGTCATGGTGGGCACAGCGAGCGCCTTCCGAGCGTTCCCTGGTTGAATGGGCGAGGTATGCGGGGCTTCACAGCGGTACTGGCGGTTGTACTCCTTGCGATGGTTGCGGCGTGCGGTGGTGACGACGACGACGGCCGCAGCGGCGACCCCCAGGAGGTCGAGTCCGAGACCGTGGGCGTCGCGCTGGTCGCACGCGACCAGGAAGGCGACGGCACGGTCATCGTCGTCGACGACGTGACCCTGCCCGAAGCCGGCGGCTATGTCGTGGCCTACGCCGACGGCGGCGGCGCGCCCGGCGTGCAGATCGGCGCTTCGGAGTTGTTGCCCGGCGGCGAATCGTCCGACGTCGAGATCGCGCTCGATCCCGCGGTGACCGAGACCGGCGACGTCTTCCTCATTGCCCACACCGAAGGCAATGGCAACGAGAGTTTCGACGGCAACGCCGACGACCCGCCCGCCGCCGATGAGGGCAACGTCCTGCTCGTGACCGTGAAGTTGACCGTCAGCGAGACGTGAGCATCTCGTCGGCGACGGCGAGACGCTGGGCGAGGACCTTCACCATCGCGACCGCGATCTGCGGGTAGTCGCCGAGCAGTACGTCGAAGTCGTCTCGGCTGATCGCGAGGCAGGTGACTTCGGTTGCGGCGCGGACGCGGCCGGTGTGCACGAGGCCGTCGACGAGCAACGACATCTCGCCGATGAACTCACCCGCGTGGCAGGAGACCGTGGTCGACCCGAGCTCCACGTCGACGCTGCCTTCGGCGATCACGAACATGCCCGAGCCCTCCTGGCCCGGCTGGAGGAGCACGTGACCGGTCGGCACCGTGACCGGGGTCGCGATGTTCGACACGTGCAGCAGCCCGAGTTCGTCGAGGCAAGAGAACATCGGGATGCGGCGCAGCTGCTCCGCCCGGGTCAGATCGATGTTGGCCATGGCGGGAAGTGTAGGAGCCGGGGTACTAGCTCGTCTCCTGCGATCTTGCGTATTCGATGGTGCCGTTGACGAAGGCTCCGACGTCGTTGAACTTGCCCGCGAAGACGGCGCCGAACCAGTCGGGGACCGTGACCTCGATCTGGTCGGTTTCGATCATCGTCATGACCGGTTCGATCATCGCCTCGACCGGGAGCCGCTCCATGCCCAGCGGCCCCGGGTCGTTGTCGGGGAGGTGGAACAGCTCGGTGTCGATGACGCCGGGATAGACGACGTGGATCTTCACGTCGGTGTCGCGGAGGTCGACCTGCATGCACTCGGCGAACGCGGAGATCGCGGCCTTCGACGCCGCGTACGACGTCTCGCCGGGGGGCGACAGGCGCGCCGCAACCGACGAGACGAACACGAACCGCCCTGATCGTTCGATGATCTCGGGCATCAACGCCATCGTGAGGCGGATCGGGGAGAAATAGTTGATGCGCATGACGTTCTCGATCGTGGGCACGTCGAGCGCAAGGACCGAACGCCGCTTCGGGATGCCGGCGTTGTTGACGAGCACGTCGATGCCACCCATCTCGGCCGACGCGTTCCGGGCGAAGGCTTCGAGTCCGTCGAGTTCGCCGAGGTCGATCGTCCACGCCTTCGAGTTGGGCGCGTGTTCCCGGCACCGCCCGAGCACCTCGTCGAGCATCTCGGCTCGCCGCGCGCAGATCCCCACGCTTGCGCCCCGCCGGGCGAACCCTTCTGCGAGTGCGGCGCCGATGCCGGTCGACGCACCGGTCACGAGGACGTTCTTGCCCTTCAAGTTGTAGGCCACGCCGTGAAAGTAGCCTCCGGCGCACATGGCCATCACCCCCGACTCGATCCTGCTCACCGATCGCCTCGCGGTCGTGACCGGCGCGGCATCGGGCATCGGACAGGCGATCGCCGCGACGTTCGCCCGGTTCGGTGCCGACGTGGCGATCTGCGACCGCGACGCCGACGGACTCCAGACGACCGTGCGGGACATCGAGGCCGCGGGGCGGCGAGCCCACACCGCCGTGCTCGACGTGCGCGACGGCGACGCCGTGCGCGAGTGGATCGACGGCTTCGACCGCGTCGACATCCTCGTCAACAACGCGGGTGGCGGCTTCTTCGCCGCGTTCACCGACGTCAACGACAAGGGCCAGGACTCCCTCATCCGCGAGAACTTCACCAGCGTCACCAACTTCGTCCGCGCGTGCGTGCCCAAGATGGCGAACGGCGGGTCGATCGTGAACATCACGTCGATCGAGGCGCACCGGGCCGCGCCCGGCTTCGCGGTGTACTCGGCGATGAAGGCCGGTGTCGCGAACCTCACCCAGACCCTGGCGCTCGAACTCGGCGACCGCAACATTCGCATCAACTGCATCGCGCCCGATGTCATCCCCACCCCCGGAATCGGCGACGTCCCGATCAAGACGCCGCTCCCGCGCCAGGGGCACGTCGACGACGTCGCCGGCGCGGCCCTGTACCTGGTGTCGAACCTGTCGCAGTTCGTCACCGGCACCACGGTGCATGTCGACGGCGGCAATCTCGCGGCCGGGGGCTGGGGCCGCAGCAACCAGGGCGGCTACGTCACCACCGGCGACCCCGTCGGGGAATAGGGGAATACCGGACGAACCCGCGGGGTTCACCGGCCTATGACTCACGTACAGGAGCTGTCTGACGCGACCTTTGACGAGACCGTGTTCGGCGCCGACCGCGCCGTCCTGGTCGAGTTCACCGCCGAGTGGTGCGGCCCGTGCAAGCAGCTCGCACCGGTCCTCGACGAACTCGCGGTCGAGCACGCCGACCGATTGCACATCGCGAAGATCGACGTCGACGACAACCCGGCGACCACGATTCGCTACGACGTGATGTCGATGCCGACCCTCATCCTCTTCCGTGAGGGCGAACCCGTGCTCCGACTGATCGGCGCCCGCGGCAAGCGCCACCTCATGGAGGACCTCGCCGAAGTGCTCGGCTAACGCCGAGGCATCTCGTCGGCCAACATCGCCTCAGGTCGCGCCGCGAAGTCGCGGATCGATCCGACGTGACGCAGCGCAACCTCGACCACGCCCGGTTGCATGGTGTGGCAGATGCCGATCATCTGCCCGGGCAACTTCGACGCGACGGGCACGCCGTCGAGGTCCATGCCCCGACCCATACCGATGTCGCACGCGCGCCGCAGGACGATCGCGCGTTCGGCATCGTCTGCGGGCAGGGTCGCGTCGGCCCAGCGCATGAAACCGCCGCGCCACGGCGCCGCGTCGAACGGTGCCGCCGCGTCGACGATGCCGTCCCATCGCAACGTCCACGACAACGACAGTGCGCCGTCGACCCAGAGGCGCACGCCGGTCGCGCCCGTCGCCGGATCGCGCAAGGGGATCTCGACGTCGTACTGCCGCGTCTCGCGGCCCGCGGCCGCGTGGGTGATCGCATGGCACGCCGTGTCGTACTGATGCGTGCAGTTCTGCTTCGGGTCGGTCCACTTCGCCGCGGCGGTGAACCGTTCCGACAGCGGCATGCCCGCCAGCGCGCGGAGCGGCCCGGCCGCGTCGGGACACGTCGACCACGGCCAGCGCAACGACTCGGCCTCGCACGAAATCACGTGCGCTCCATCGTGGCGCACGGTGACGACGAAGTGGTGGAAGTCGTCCTCGAGCGCGGAGACCACGACGCCCGGCTCGACCGCTGTGACCCGGATGCGCCGCCGGTAGGCGTCGATCTCACGGTTCGGGCCGAGGTCGAACGCAGATGACATCGCCGGCAGGTTAGGCGAACGTGGAGCCGTGAAAGCTCCGACCGTGAGCGTGCGGACGCAGCGCAGCATCCACCAGCCGCAGGCCCCGACATGGTGCGCGAGGGAGCCATTGTTGCTGTGGGAACGCCGCCTCGACGTCGACCTCGCCGCGCTCACGGCCAACATGCTCGCCTGGGACCGTTGGTGCGCGAGCGTCGTCACCGACGGCCACGGTCGCGTGCATCCGGTCGCGCATCTCACGTTGCGCGGTGAGGCGTGGATCACCGACGAGATCGCGCCGGCGCTGGTCGACGGCCGTCCGCTCTCGCATCCTCAACACGACCCGATCCCACCGGTCGAGCCCGCCGACGCGCCCGGACTGTGCCACGACAACGTCGCGTTCCTGCTGCGACGCGACTGACCGTCCGGCTTACTCGCGTATCAGTTCCGGCGGCAGGGACCCTTCGAACCACAGGAGCGTTTCGGCGCGGCGTGTGATGCGCCAACCGTCGGCCGTGCGTACGAACTCGTCGTCGTACCGGCCGCCGACGTAGAACACGTGCGGCGGTCCCGCCTTGGTGCGCGCGCCCATCGGGTTCGCCATCATCGTGCGCACCGTCGCGCGGTCGCCGTCGAGTTGCACCTCGGCGTTCATCATGAGGTGCTGGAGCATCACGAACGCGGCGAGTTGGTGTTCCAACCAGCCGCGAATCTCGGAGTACGGGCCTTCTTTGCCGCCCGGGTTCGACGAATAGTCGAGGTACGCGTCGGCGGCGAAGCACGTGTCGAGCAGCGCCCAGTCCTTGGTGTCGAGCGCCCACGCGTACCGGTTGACCACGTCACGGATCTCGGCCAGGTCGGAAAGCTGCCCGGGTGTGTACGGCACGGCCGGACACTACCGAGAGCGCATCTGGGTCGAATTACCACGCAACCGGACACCGGCCGCCGGCGTCATATGAACAACAAGGGGGACCCGGGCGGGGTCCGAGCGCGAGGGGCGGCACGTGCGTAAGAGCTGGATGTGGGGTTTGGCGGGCGTCATCGCGCTCGGCAGCATCCCCTTCAACCTGTCAGTGGCCGCAGCCGATCACGGCGGGGCCGACAACGACGACCGGGCGAGGGCCTGGAGCGACGCACCACCGGCCGACCTCGAGGTCGACCTGGGTGCCGTGACGCTCGACGGTGGTCCGACGGCCTGCGGTGTCCAGGTCGACGGCGACCTGTGGTGGAAGCTCCCCGGAAAGCAATACCTCTCGGGCGAGATGACGATCACGGTCTTCGGGACCACCCCTGATGCCGACCCGGTCATCGAGATCCTCGGCGCGGGCGACGTGGTCGAGACCTGCAACGACGACTTCGACCCGAGCACGACGAATGCTCGCGTCACCTTCGATGCCGACGACCAGTTCATCCGCATCGCGGCCGCCGCGGGCTCGGGGGGCCACGGCCGCATCGTGTTCTCGTGGGCGCCGACCAGCGCCGTCGAAGGCGTCGTCACCGACGACGTTTCCGGCGATGCACTTGCCGACGTCTGCGTGACCGCGACGGGTGCTGACTTCTCCTACTTCCAGGGGCGCACGTCGGTGACGGGCGCGTACCGGCTGGGTCCGATGGCGCCGAGTTCCTACCAACTCAACTTCTTCGACTGCGCGACCTACGGGAGCCGCGACCGCTACGTCGGCGAGTGGTGGGACAACGCACGCGAGTACGAGGACATCGACTTGATCGACCTCGGCTCCGATGCGACATTCGTAGCCGACGCCGGATTGGCGCGCCCGGCGTCGCTCACTGGTGTCGTCACCGACTTCCAGACCGGTGGGCCCCTCAACGAGATCTGCGTGCTCGCCTCGGGCACGAACGAGTTCAACTTCGGCTCCGGATTCACCAACATGTCCGGCGCCTACCGCATCGACGGCCTCGCTGCGGGCGACTACAAGGTGCGGTTCGTGGACTGCGCGTTCAACCGCGCGGCGGAATACGCGGATGAGTGGTACCACGACGCCGCCACCGAGGCCGCGGCACAAGCTGTGCATGTCACCGGCGGCGGCACCGCCAACGTCGACGAGAGTCTGCGCGTGGGCGGGGTCCTCTTGGGAACCGTGACCATGCTCGGATCGCCGGCGGACTTCACGTTCGTCGACGCGTACACGGCCGCCGGCCAGTTCGTCGGTTCGACCGGTGTGAGCCCGACCGGTGCGTACCGGCTTGGCGGGCTGCCGGGCGGCACGTACAAGGTGCTGTTCACGGCGTTCCGCTTCGGAACTTCGACGTCGATCAGCGAGTGGTGGAACGACAAGCCGACGCTCGAAGCGGCGAACACGATTGATCTCCCAATCGGTACGACCCGCAGTCACGTCGACGCCGTGCTCGGCGGTGGAACGATCGTCGGCGCTGTCACCGACACCGACGGAAACTCGGTCGGCGGCGACGTGTGCGTCCGGCGTGCCGGACCTCTGTCGTTCCCCCAACCGACGTCGTCGACCGGTGGGTATCGCATCGGTGACGTTCCTTCGGGGACGTACACACTGTTCGTCGACGACTGCATCGCGCCGGACAAGTACGTGAACACGAACATTCCCAACGTGACCGTGGCCGACGGCGAGACGAAGGTGGTGAACATCGTCCTCGAGCCCAAGACGTGTCTGGGTCGTACGCCGACGGTGCTCGGCACCTCCGGCAACGACCGGCTGCGGGGCACGAAGGGTCCCGACGTCATCATGGGTCTGGCCGGCGACGACTTCATCGACGGTCTCGACGGCGAAGACATCATCTGCGGCGGGTCGGGCAACGACATCATTCGCGGGCGCGGTGATCTCGACCAACTCTTCGGCGGCTCCGGTGACGACGCAATCTGGGGTGGTGACGGCGCCGACCACATCGAGGGTGGGCTCGGCAACGACATCCTCGAAGGCGAGCGCAACAACGACTCGATCTACGGCGGTGCCGGAGACGACACGATCTACGCCGGTGAGGGCATCGACCTCATGTACGGAGCCGAAGGCACCGACAAGTGCAAGGGCGACAAGAAGGACACGTCGCTGTTGTGCGAGAGCTGAAACTAGGAGAGCGGTTTCGGCGCGGCGGCGTCGGGTTTGCACACGATCGTGAGCGTGAACTTCGCGGTCACGATCGGGTCACCCGACGCCTCGTGCTTCCACGTCGTCTCGGTGACGTAGAACTCGAGCTTGCCGCCGTCGGAACGTTCCTTCTCGTACACGTCGGCGATCACGCCGTCGCCGACGAGGACGTCGCCGACATGCGGCCAGCGGCCGCCGTGGAACTCGAACTCCTGCTCACCGTGCAGGATCGCCCGCCCGTTGCCCCGCAGGTTCTCGATCGGCAGGCCGGCCGCGCCGCCCTCGCCGAGTGAACCCCAGTAGGGCATGACGAACGGGTACGTCGGTGGCACGGGTGCGGCGTCGGACCGGTAGACCTCGTCGTCGTCCATGAGCGCCTGCGCGAACACGCGCACCGGACCCCGTTCGATGACGACCTTCTGGGTGCCGAGCGGGCGCCCCTTCAATTCGGTGAGTGCCATGGAGCGCCGAGGCTAGCGC
>JAWXCJ010000207.1:0-9801 GCA_034408875.1 Actinomycetota bacterium | reverse complement strand
GTCGTCGGCGGCACCGTGTCGTCGGAGATGAAGTCGCGGGTGAACTCGCGCCCGTGCTCGGTGACACGCTGGCCTGTCGGCCACAACTTCTCGTCCGGCGCGGTGAACTCGACGACCGGGAGGTCCCGATGGAGCGGGGTCATGATGGCGTTCCAGATGAGCGCGGGTTGGCGGCCACCCTGCACGTTGTTGATCCCGAACTCGTTCATCGACCGGCTGGCGTGCGGGTAGCCCATCCACACCGCGACGGTGTACTGAGCCGTGTAGCCCACGAACCAGGCGTCACTGTTGTCGTCGGTGGTACCGGTCTTGCCCGCCTGCGGCCGGCCGATGTCGGCCCGGGTACCGGTACCGCTCTTGACGACCTCGGAGAGCATCGACGTGAGCGTACGCGCGTCCTGCGGTTGGAGGACGCGGTCACCTTCCTGGTCGGCTTCGTAGATCACGTCGCCGTCGGGACCCTCGATCTTCGTGACGAAGATCGGCGGTAGGTGCACGCCTTCGTTCGCAAACGTCGCGAACGCCTCGGCCATGTCGAGCATGTTGGTGTCGGAGGTTCCGAGGGTCAAGGCCGGTACCGCGTCGAGCTTCGAGGTGTCGATGCCGAGCTTGCCCGCCATCTCCTTGACCCGCTCGGCGCCGTCGTCGCCGAAGTGACCCGGTCCGAGCGACGTGATGGTGCGGATGAACGCGCAGTTGTTCGACTTCGCGATGGCATTCGTGAGCGTGAGTGTTCCCCCACTGCAGTTCGCGGTGTAGTCCTCACCCGGGCGTTCGATCGTGACGGTGTTCCCGCCGACCCTGTCCCTCGGTGAATATCCGGCGTCGAGCGCGGTCGCGAGGGTGATCGCCTTGAACGACGAGCCCGTCTGGCGGCCCGTCGTCGTAATCGGGTTGTACTCCAGTTCGGAGAAGTCGAATCCGGGATACATCGCCCGGACCGAGAGATCCTTGTTGTCGATGACGACGACGGATGCGACGACCTCACCGTCGGGCAGGATTTCCTTCACCGACGAGAGCGCGATGAAGTCGATGAGTTGGTCGTACGTCGTGTGGATATTGAGGCCGCCGCGGAACACCGCGTTGTACCGCGCCGCCTGGGTTGCGCCCAGATATTCGGCTACGTCGCCTTCGACATCGGGGTCGTCGTTCAGCAGGACCTCGATCACCTCGGTCGTGAAGAAGTCGCGCTTCTTGTCGGGGTTCCGCGCCTGCGTCGGCAGGGGTTCGAGGTTCGCGAAGTCGGCCTCTACTTGGGTGATGACGTTCGTCTCGACCATCGCATCGAGCACGAGCGCCCGCCGGCGCGCGGCCCGGTCGGGATGCGTCACCGGATTCAGGTTCTCGGGCGCCTGGATGAGAGCCGCGAGCAACGCTGCCTCGCCAAGTGTGAGGTCTTTGGGGTCCTTGTCCCAGTAACGCGTTGCCGCCGACTGCACGCCGTATGCGCCGTTGCCGAGATAGATCACGTTCAGGTAGCGCTCGAGGATCTCGTCCTTGGTGATCGCGTCTTCGAGCCGGATCGCGACCGCGGCTTCCTGCACCTTCGTCTGCAGGTCGCGGTCCTGCTTCGGGTCGGTCATGGTGACCTTCACGAGCTGCTGCGTGATCGTCGACCCGCCCTGTTGCACCTCGCCGGCGTCGAGGTTCTGGAACAGGGCTCGCGCGACACCGTTCCAGTCGACGCCCTCGTGCTCGTAGAACTTACGGTCCTCGATCGCGATCACGGCGTCGATCAGGTTCTGGGGAACCTCTTCGAGCGTGATCGGCGTCCGGTCCTCTTCGGCGAACAGCTCGGTCATGAGGTTGCCGCTGCGGTCGAACATGAACGACGTCTCGTCCGACGTGATCGTCGCCGGGTCGATGGGACTGAAGTCGGTCACGTCCTTGAACTCGGCGCCGGCCGGGGCCAGGAGCGCGAGCGAGCCACCGAGCGCGGCGCCGCCCACGGCGACGGTAATGACGAACAGGACGACGAAACGGAGGAACTTCACGGGCCGCACCAGAATGGCATACGCGAACCGTGGTTCAGGGTTCGGCGAACGCCATCGGGACAATCGGCGCGGGGTCCTCGCGTTCTGCGGCCGCCAGGGTCCCTACCAGGGCAATCGCCGCGTCCAGCTCGGGGCCGCTCACGACCACCTCCCGGGGGCCGGCGGGGTGCAGGAACACGAACACGCACCGGGCAACGGCGATGCCCGTGGCCGCGGCGACGGCGTACGCATACGCCGCGCCCTGGACGCGGTAGTGCGCAAGGCGCGCTTCGAGCTCGGCATCGGAGCCGATCGCGTCGGTCTTGTAGTCGACGACAGTGAGGAGGCCGTCGTCGTCGCGGTAGATGAGGTCGACGTATCCCTCGACCGTGATGTCGGCCAGCGGCACCGCGACGTAGGTCTCGCGCCAGTGGGGACGCGCGGCCGCGGCGCGCACCGTGGGCGCGTCGACGGCGGCCCGGGCGAGCGCGGCGATCATGGCCGCGTGGGCGAGGACACCTTCGGCCGCCGACTGGGCGGCGGCGGCGTCGTCGATGCCGGCGCCGGTCGCGAGGTCGACGGTCTGGAGCACGGCGTGCACCGCCCGCCCGATTGCCGTGCCGTAGCGGCCCTTGTTCCAAGGTGGCAGTTCGAGATCGCGCGATTCCTTCGCGAGTCCCGGGTCGGGCTTGTACTCCGCACCGACTCGTTGCGCCAGCGTGGTCGCGGCGACGAAGCGGCGTCGCTGACCGCGCCGGAACGCTTCCGCACGTTCGACGTCCCAACCCGCCCGATCAGGCGGCGGCGCCACGACCGGTGGCGCACCCCGTTGCACCGAACCGGGCGCGCGCGTGAACTCGTCGAACACGGTCCCTCGCGACGCGGTCCAGAGGAGTTCGGCGTGGGTCCAGGTCGGCCGGTCGTCACCCAGGTCGCGCGCCTTGCGGTGGACGGAGACCACGAGGTGGTCGCGCGCCCGCGTGCACGCGACGTAGAGGAGCCGGAGCTTTTCGTGGAATCCCATCTGTTCGTCGATGGGTTTGTGCAGCTCGAACTCGTCGGTCTGCACGCCGGGCCCGAGACGAATCTCGCACCCGCCGCCGGGCGGGAACAACACGTCGACCCCGCCCCGTGCGGTCTGCGCCTTCGTCGTCATTCCCGAGCAGATCACGATCGGGAACTCGAGACCCTTGGCGCCGTGCACGGTGAGGATACGGACCGCGTCGTCGTCGGTTTCGGGCAGGACGGTCTCGACCACACGTGCGCCTTCGACACCCTGGCGTGTCGCCCACGCGAGGTAGTCGCGCAACGACCCGCCCGTCGATTCGGCGAACGCCCGGGCTTGGTCGACGACGAAACGCACGCGGCGGGCAATGTCGCGGAACCGGCCGCTCAGCGCGCCCACTTCGAGCACGCCGCGGTCGCGCACGAGCCGTTCGAGGAGCTCGCTCGGCGTGAGCCACCGCCGTTCCTCGTGGAGCCCCCCGAGATAGCGCATCGCCTCCGCAACCGGGTGTTCGGGTGCTATCGCATCGGGCACGGGTGCCGTGATGTCCCAGCGCCCGCGATGCTCGACGTGGTATTCGAACAAGTCGTCGTCGCCGCACCCGAACAACGACGAACGCAGCGTCGTGACCAACGCGAGTTCGTCGGTCGCGTCGTCGACGGCGCGCACCGCCGAGAGCAGGTCGCGTACCTGGCGCGTCGCGTACACCAACGAGCTGGTCTCGGCGCGGTACGGGATGCCCGCGTCGTCGAGCGCACGTTCGAGGAAGCCGAGCGACGTGCGCGCGGGCAAGAGGATGCAGATGTCGCCGAGGCAGGCGGCGCGCCACTCGCCGTCGTCGTGCACGGCCCAACGGTCGTTGATGGCGGCCCGGACCGCACCGACGACGTCGGCCGCCTCGCGTACGCGCAGCATTGCGGCGTCGGGCTTGTCGTCGTGCGGTTGGGTGCCCAGCAACGACATGGCCGGACCGACCGGTGCCGCGTCACGTGTCGGTTCGAGCGCGTGGTATTCGGGCTGGGAACCGGGATGCGCCCTGATGAGGTCGGCAAAGACGCGGTTGACCCAGTCGAGCACGGGCCGGACCGTGCGGAAATTGCGGGTGAGGAGCAACGACTCGACCGCGAGCGAGTCGCGCGCCGATAGGAACGTCGCGATGTCGGCGCGCCGGAACCGGTAGATCGACTGCTTGGGGTCGCCCACGAAGAACAAGCGGCCCGGTTCGATGGCGACGTCGGTCCACGCGCGGTCGGCCGCGCCCGCGTCGTCCGAAGCCAGCAACACGGCGAGCTCGATCTGGATCGGGTCCGTATCCTGGAACTCGTCGATCAACAGCCGGCGGTAGCGGGCCCGCAGCCGGGCCCGGGCCCGCACCCCGTGCTCCGGATCGCGCAGCAATGCGCGGGCGAGGACGAGCAGGTCGTGGAATTCGAGCTCGCCCGCGGCGCGCCGTTCGACGACATCGGCCGCGGTGAACTCGGCGATCACGCTCGCGAGCCGCCGCACCGCCGCGTTGGCGACGGCGCCGAGCACGGCCTCGCGCTGGTCGTCGAGATGGATGACACGCGCCCGGACCGTATCGATGTCGCAGCGCCAATTGCCCTTGCGGCCCGTCCGGCTCACGCGGAACGACGGCCCCGCCCGTAGCAGCCGCAGGCGCTCGATGTCGTCGGGCGCGGCGCGCAGCTTCGCCGCGTAAGCCGCGCACTCGTCGAGGCGCAGGACCATCTTGTCGTCGGCGTCGATACATTCGCCGCGCAACCCGCACGTCGCTTCGAGTTCGTCGATCCACGGGCCGACCGCGATCAGCGGCAGCGGCGGCGGGGCGTCGAGACGGTCGAGGAGGTCCCAGTTGTCGCCGAACTTCTCGGCCAGGGTCCGCAACTTCGCCAGCGTCACCCCAGTCGCGAGCGCGACGAGGA
Organism: Actinomycetota bacterium; assembly: GCA_034408875.1. Taxonomy (GTDB): domain Bacteria; phylum Actinomycetota; class Acidimicrobiia; order IMCC26256; family PALSA-610; genus JANNHK01. Next base: position 4,900 of record JAWXCJ010000207.1, on the reverse strand, counting down.
CCGTCTCCTCGTACTCGGGATGCTCGAGCAGCTGGTCGACGAACCGGCGCCACCGCTCGTCGAACGCAACACCCGACGCAATCTCGTCGCGCACTTCGATGCGCGGCGGGAGCCCGGCCTCGATCGGCAGTTCGGTGAGCAGCGCCTGCGCAAACGCGTGCAGGGTCGAGATCGCGGCGTGGTCGAGGTCGTCGAGAGCGATCCGGCACGTGTCGTCGGTCGGCGCGTGCTGTTCGAGCGCGCGCCGGACGCGGTCGCGCAGCTCGGCCGCCGCCTTCTCGGTGAACGTGATCGCAGCGACGTGGCGCATCGGCACACCCTCGTCGCGTACGAGCGCAACGATCCGCTCCACGAGCGCGTGGGTCTTGCCCGTTCCCGCCCCGGCCTCGACGAAGAGCGTCTCGCCCAAGCGCGTCGTAATCGCCTCGCGCACGGTGTCGTCGCCCACGGGAGCGAAGAGCGCGAGCTGGTCGTCACTCATCGGATTGGAACAGACTCGTGAACGGCTCCATCGCCGGGGCCGCGGCCTTGCGCTCCCACTCGCGCCAGCGGTCGCCGGTACCGAGCCCGTCGGGGTCGCAGTAGTGACAGCCCACCCACATGCGCGGCCCCGGTGGCTCGGGGACACTCGGGAAACACCCGGCGTCGATACCGTCGACGATCGCGCGCACCACCTGGTCGAACACGTCGTCGACCGCGGCGTCGACCTCGTAGCCGATGCGCTCGTCGCCGCCCCGGCCGACGAACCAGTACTGCGCCTCGACCGGCGCGTCGGCGGCGTCGAACGCGGCGCGTGCCGCGTACGCGTACAGCGGCAGCTGTAGCCGCTTTCCACCGAGGACGGGGTCGTCGGGTCCGAGGCCCCGGTAGCTGTCGGGTTTGCCGTTCTTGTAGTCGATGACGACGAGCCGGCCGTCGGCGGCGCGGTCGACCCGGTCGGCCGCGCCGCGGAAGCGCAACACCCGCCCGTCGGAGAGCGGCACTTCCAGGCGGTCGAACGCGAGCTCGGTCGCGAGCGTTTCGGCACCACGTTCGGTTCGGTACTCGGTGTCGGCGTCGAGCCACGCGTCGAGCTCGGCCCACAGCACGCGCCGGTCGCGGTTCCAGAGGAGGCGCCGGCCGGCGAGGCCGCGCGCCTCGACCCGCGCGCACTCCTCGTCGAAGATGGTCCGGAGGTCGGTCCGGTCGGCGGCCCGTCCCCCGCCCCTCACGAAGCGGTCGAGCACCGCGTGCACGAGCGAACCACGGTCGAGCGGCGACAGCTGGATCACGTCTTCGGGACGTTCGACCGGGTACACGTGCAGCAGGTGCTTCACGAAGTACGCGTGCGGGCACGCGACGAACGTTTCGAGCCGGGTCGCGGACACCACGACGCGTTCGGACGCAGGCCCGACGACCGCGAGCCGATCGCGCAGGTGCGAGAGGTTGCCGTCGAACCGGGTGAACTCACGGCTCCGGCGGGCGTCGACCAGGTCGGCGGCGCGCTGGACCGCCCGCGTTCCGGGTGGCGCCCCGGCGAGCACGCTCCGCACGTCGTACTCGTGCGCCGTGGCCGGGAACGCGACGCTCGCCAATCCGTGCGCGAACGACGCGACCTCGAACGTGTCGACGTCGGATGGCACGTACCGCGACGGCACGTGCTCGGTGCTGCGGCGCAGGTCGCCGCGCGGCACGCACAGCACGCGCTCGCCCGTTGCCGCGGCGAGCGCGGCGAGCAACGCGCGGTGATCGTCGGTGATGCGGTCGGCGCGCAGCCTGAGCTCGCCGCTCAGCGCGGCCCGTTCGCCGTCCGAAAGCAACGGGTCGTCGCGCGGCACCGCAGGAAAGGTCCCTTCGGCCAGGCCGCACACGAACACGCGGTCGAGCTCGACACCGAGCGCGAACGCGACGGGCCCGACGAGTACACCTTCACCGAGGCGGCCGACCCGTTCGTACGCGTTCGTGAGTTCGAGGTCGAGTGTCCGCCGGAACACAGCCGGCGACGGCGCTGCTTCGACGGTGTCGAGGCCGGCGAGGCGGTCGAGTGCGGCATCGACGCGGCGGGCGGCTTCCTGTTCGAACGCGGGCCACGACTCACGTCGGCGTTCGTCGCCCAACCAGCGCCGTACGAGCCGCCGGCACCACGCCGCCTTGGCCGACCACGACTCGCCGACCGAAGCCGGGTCGACGTCGGTCGCGAGCGCGTCGACGAATGCGCGCAGCCGCTCGACCCGCGCCCGTTCGCGCTCGTCCCAGGCTTCGGTTCCGAGTGACGCGGCGTAGTCGGCGAGGCGCGCCCGCCACTGCGGAAGTCCGCCGACGACACCTGCGCCACGCGAGATGCGCTCCCACGCGTCGTCGGCGTCGACGACGGGCGCACCGGCGAGCAGCCCGAGCAGGTCGTCGCGCCGGAAGCCACCGTCGGCCAGCGCGAGCAGGCGAGTCAGAGCCTGGCCGAGCACCGACTCCCGCAGTGTGCGGACCGCGGCACCGTTGTGCACGATGCCCGCGAGCTCGAGGTGTTCGTGCAGCACACGCGCGTACGGCTCGGACGCGGCGAACAGCACCGCCATGCGCTCGAGCGGCACTCCGGCGCGCATCGCGTCGACGAGCTCACGCACGACCGCGCGCGCCTCGTCGTCGGGATCGGAGACGCTGATCGCGCGCGTTGTCCCGGGCATCGGTGCGGGCGCGAACGCAGCTTCGTCGACCTTCGCGTCGAGCGCGGCGACCGTGATCACAACCGGTTCGTCGGCGCGCGCGTCGCCGGTGAGCCCCGCGACCACGATGACATCCACCCGTTCGGCCAGCCCCCGCACCAAACGCGTCGCCGGGCCCGTGAGCCGTTGCGGGAGATACACCACGACCGTGCCCAGCTGGTCGGCGAGCGGCGAACCGACACCGACGACGTCGATCGCCGAAACCATGAGGTCGTGCTCCGAATACCAGTCGGCCGCGAGCCGTTCCGTGACGGCGCGGTGGATACGGACGACGTCGCGCGCTCGTGGGCTCTGCCGGGCGAGGACCTGCAACCCGGCGTCGGCGATGTCGGACAACTCGCGGTGCGCGGCGACGATCGCTTCTTCAGTCGCAGGGTGCTCGGCAACCGGGCGGAACACCCCCGGGTTCTGCGCGAGCACGGCCCGCACCGCCGCCGCAACCACAGGTGTGGACACCGGCCGGCGACCGGTCGCCGCGAGCCGCGCCGAGCCGAGCAACTCCGCCAGGCGCAACACGGTGAGGAACTGCGCGCCGACGATGCCGAGCCCGGCCGGCGAGCACGGTCCGAGTTCGCCCGACGCGAGCAGCCGTCGCGCGGCAACCGCCACCGAGTTCGTCGGCACGATGACTGTGACCGGCGCGAGCGGATCGTCGCGCTTCACCCGGGCAATTTCGGCGTGCAACGCCACGGCCGCAGCGCGTCCGTACGCCGTCGTCACCACCGAGCAAGCCACCCCGGGATCGTACGACCCCGCTGAGACAGGTGCGTCGGTAGGGGGTAAGTATTCCCCCCTACCGACGCACGAGTGATCAGTTGATTTGCTTCTCGCGGCCTTCCCAGTAGGGCGCGCGGAGCTTGAACTTCTGGAGTTTGCCGGTGGCGGTACGGGCGAGGCCGTCGCGGAACTCGATCGACGTGGGGCACTTGTAGTGGGCCAGGCGGTCGCGGCAGTGGTCGATGATTTCCTGCTCCGAAACGTTCTGGCCCGGCGCGCACACGACGAGGGCCTTGACCGTCTCGCCCCACTTGTCGTGGGGCACGCCGATCACGCACACCTCGGCCACGCCCGGGTGCGAGAAGATCGCGTCTTCGACTTCGATCGACGAGACGTTCTCGCCGCCGCTGATGATCACGTCTTTCTTGCGGTCGGAGATCGTCAGGTAGCTGCCGTCGTCGATCGTGCCGCCGTCGCCGGTGTGGAAGAACCCGTCGCGGATCGCTTCCGCGGTGGCCTCGGGCTGTTCCCAGTAGCCCTCCATGACGTGGTTGCTCCGCGCCAGTACTTCGCCTTCGGCGTCGACCGCGAGCTCGACGCCCAACGCGGGCGCGCCCGCGCGGCTCAACCGCGCCGCCCGCTCCCCCGGCGTCAGCGCGTCGAACTCCTCGCGGCCGCGGTTCATCGTCAGCAGCGGGGCGGTCTCGGTGAGGCCGTAGATCTGGATGAACTCCCAGCCAAGTTCGGTTTCGACGCGTTCGATCGTGCGCGTCGGCGGCGGCGCGCCGGCCACGACGATGCGCGTTGTGCCCCGCCCCGGAATGTCGGTACCCCACTCGGGCGCGGCGTCGAGGATCGCGTTGACCACGGCGGGCGCACCGCACATGAGCGTCACACCCTGGTCGTGCACGCGTCGCAGTATTTCCGGCCCGTCGACCTTGCGCAACACGACGTGGCGCACGCCCATACCCGTCGTCGCGAACGTCATGCCCCAGCCGTTGCAGTGGAACATCGGCAACGTGTGCAGGTAGACGTCGCGGTCGCTCACCGTCGTCTGCCAGCCGAATACCGTCGCGTTGAGCCAGATGGTGCGGTGGGTGCACTGCACGCCCTTGGGCCGCGCCGTCGTGCCGCTCGTATAGTTGATCGTCGCGATCGCTTCTTCGTCGCGCGTCGACCACGGTTCGGGCTCGACATCGGCCCGGTACAACTGGGCGTCGGAGTCCGATCCGATGACGTAGCGCAGTTTGGCGTCGACTCCGCTGAGCGATTCGTCGAGTTCGGGGTCGATGAGCAGCATCGTCGCGCCGGAGTGTTCGACGATGTACGCGACTTCTTCGGCGTTCAACCGGAAGTTGATCGGCACGAACACCCGGCCCGAACCGCTCACGCCGAAGAACCCGGTCAGCAACCGCGCCGCGTTCTGCGACACGACGGCGACACGCTCACCGCGCCCGATACCCAGCGCGTCGAGTCCGGCCGCC
>JAWXCJ010000206.1:0-5325 GCA_034408875.1 Actinomycetota bacterium | reverse complement strand
GGGTGATCGAGCGGGCCGTCCAACCGGGTGCCACGGAAGGTGGCGCGGGGTACCGCCCGGCTCGAGGCGCGCGGCCGCTCGGGCCTCGGGCCGGCACGGCCATCGTCGGGCTCGCCTCGGCCGTGGTGCTCGTGGCCGAGATCGTCGCTACCAGGATGATCGCGCCCTACGTCGGGGTCACCCTCGAAACGATCTCCGCAGTCATCGGTTGCATCCTCGCCGGCATTTCAATCGGCAACTGGGCCGGAGGGCGCGTCGCCGATTCGCGAGCACCGCGGGCCGCCCTGGGTGGCGCGCTCGTCGCCGGCGGCGTACTCCTGGCGCTGGCGCCGGTCGCGATAGATCTGATCGGTCCCCGGGTCGCCGGCACCGACCCGAAGGCCGCGGTGCTCCTCACGATGGGGGCCTTCTTCCTACCGAGCGTGCTCTTGAGCATGGCGAGCCCGGTGGTGCTCAAGGGTCTCGGTCACGATCCGGCGCGGCTCGGGCGCGTCGCCGGAAACATCGCGGCGTTGGCCACTATCGGAGCGCTCGTCGGGAACTTCGGAACGGGTTTCTTCCTCGTCGGCACGTTCAGATCCGACACGATCCTCGTTGTCGCCGGTTCTGCCATCGCCGCACTCGGGTGTGCGCTTCTCGTCAGGACACGCCGCGGCACGCCCCTCGCGGTCGCGGCCGCCGCGGCATGCGCCGGAGCAATGCTCGTGATCGGGGCGTCCGTCGACGCCCGGCTTCCGTGTACTACCGAGACGAAGTACGTCTGCCTCGACATCGTTCAGCTGCCGGGAACGTCGGAGTATCTGTTCCGCAGTGACGTGTACGAAAGCAGCATCACCGACACGGAGGATTCGAGCAATCTGCGCCTGAGTTACGCGCGCGACCTAGCCGGCGCGGTCGCGGGCGCCAACGGAACCCCGAGCCGATTCCTCTACGTCGGCGCCGGCGGATACACGCTTCCCCTCTATTTCGCCGATGCGTATCCGAGCTCGACCCATGTCGTGCTCGAGATCGATCCTCGGCTCGTCGAGGCCGTGACGGACGCGATCGGGCTGCGCGAGCATTCGGATCGGATCAGCACGAGGATTGGCGATGCTCGGGTGTCGATCACCGAACTCGGGTCGAGCCGGTTCGATGTGATCGTCGCAGATGCATTCTCGGGGTTGTCGGTGCCGTGGCACCTCACAACGATCGAGTTCCTCGCGCAGGTGCGAGCCCGGCTCGCGCCGGACGGGCTCTACGTGATGAACGTGGTCGACTCCGGCGACTACCGCTTCGCCCGAGCGGCGGTCCGGACGCTGGAAGTTGCGTTCGACGATGTCGTGGTTCTCGGTCGTCCGGCGGCCTTCCTCGCCGAGTCGGGCCCGAACACGAATCTCGTCATCGTGGGCGGCAATGATCTGCCCGGCGCGGACGAACTTGCCGCAATCGCGGCAACGTTCGGCTCGACCTCGCTCGCCATCTCCGGCGCCGACGTTCGCGACTTTGCCGGTGACTCGGTCGTGCTGAGCGACCAGTTCGCTCCCGTCGACCAACTCCTCGGGTCTCCGTAACCGAGCCGGCGGGTACGCCGCTCGTGCCGCGATGAGGCGTTACTGCGTCACGAACTCGGTGAAGTAAATCTGGGTGACTTCGCCGTGGTACTCGCGACAGATCGTGTTGCCGAGCTCGTACTTCAGCGCGGTCACGGTTTCGGGCGACTGGAGCTGGTCGACTGTGAGCGCCCGGAGGCGGGTGTTCACGATGTCCTGTGCCTTCGAGCCGTAGTTCGAGGCGCCGAGTGCTTCGACGTCGACGACCGAATGGAGCTGCAGGGCGAGCTTGATCTTGACGTAGCGACCGTCGGCGAGGTTGAGGGTGACGGCGTCGTTGTCGTACACGGGATTCAGACCCGAAGCCGGCCCTCCGCCGGCGGTACCGGGGCGGGAGCCGGCGAGCGCTTTCATGCCGAGCCCGCCGGTTCCGGGAAGCCCGGCGCCGTGGCCTTCTTCCTCGGCCGCGGGCGCTTCTTCGTCCGCGGGTGCTTCGACGTTCGGGTCCGCTTCCTCTTCGTCGTCCTTGCTGCTCGAGCTGGGTTCGGCTTCGAACTCGGCCGCTTCGGCTTCTTCGTGCTCTTCTTCGATCTTGGCCTTGGCCTCGGCGGCGAGGTCGTCGACGTCGAACGGCTGGTGGTTCTCGGTCGCGCACATGGCCCACGTCTCCACCAGTTCGGTTTGGTGGGCCGCGTCGATCTCCTCCTGCGTCGGCGGAGGCGGCTTCAAGACGGTCATCTTGGCGACGAAGTACCCGACGAGCAGCAAGGGAATGACCTTGATCAGGATCTTCTTGATCCCGCCCTTCTTCTTCTCCTCTTCTTCTTCGGGCGCTTCGGCCTCGCTTGCCTCTTCTTCTTCGGCCATTCGGCTCAGTCCTCTTCGCTGGGCACGATCCGCAGCGTCGGTCCGCCACTGATCCGATGTTCGAGCAAGTGTGAGAGCGCGATCACAGAGGCCTTCGATTCCCGGATGCGCGCCACGATCTCTTCGACACTTTCGGTCACCACGTATTTGGTGCCGTCCACGAGCGTGATCACCGAGTCGGGCGTTGCCTCGACTCTCTCGATCAAATCGTGGTTGAGTGCGAATGCCGGCCCGTTGAGCCGGGTCACCGTGATCATCGATCCGTCCTTGTCGATGGCTCCCTCACTGCGCCGTCCGTGGCTCCGCTGCGTCCGCACAGTGGACCTCGCCGAGGGTTAACCCGACTATCGGCACACCTACAGAGGCGGATTAGGGAAAGGACGATCAGGCCCCTGGTCAGGGGCCTGATCGCCCTATGTCCGAGCTATCGCTTGAGGTTGACGAGGTCCTGGAGGATCTCGTCGGAAGCGGTGATGATGCGGGAGTTCGCCTGGAAACCACGCTGCGCGATAATCAGGTTCGTGAACTCGGCCGCGAGGTCGACGTTCGACATTTCGAGCGTGCCGCCGGCGAGGGTGCCGCGGCCGCCCTGGCCCGCCACACCGACCTGGGGCTCTCCCGAGTTGACCGACGCGCGGTACAGCGAGCCGCCGGCTTTTTCGAGACCGGCCGGGTTGGCGAACGCGGCGAGCGCGATCTGGCCGAGGGCCTGGTTGCGACCGTTCGAGAACACGCCGGAGATGAGGCCGCTGGACGCGACGCTGAACCCGACGAGTGAACCGATCGCCGAACCGTTCTGCGACAGGGCGCCGACGCTGTTCAGCGTCGACGCACCGGTGAGGCGGTCGGGGTCGGCCGCGGTACCGAAGTCGAGGACGATGCCGCCCGCGGCCCACGTGCCCGACGTACCCGTGATGGCGTTCAACTCGGCCTGCGTCACCGTGACGTTGCCGGTCGTCAGCGCGCCGGTCGGTCCGAACGTCACCGCGGTCGCGGCGTGGATCACGTTGTTGGCCGCGTCGTACACCCGCACTTCCCAGTTCACGTCCGGTGCGACGTTCGCGATCTTGCGGAACTCGGCGCGCAGCGGGATCGCGGTACCGAGGCTGTTGTACACGGTGATCGACGCGCTGATGTTCGTCGCCGTCGCGCTGTCGGCGGGCAGGTTGCCACCGATGTCGAGCGAGGTCGTCGTCACCGGCGAGATGGTTTGACCGACGGGGATGCGGAGCAGCGAAACGCTCGCGTTGGTGTCGACGACACCGGCCGCGGTCGCCGGCCAGCCCTGGACGAAGCCACCTTCGGAGGTCACGAGCTGGCCGAGACCGTCCATCGAGAAGCTGCCCGCACGGGTGTACGCACGCGTACCGCCCTGGTCGACGATGAAGAACCCGTCGCCCTGGAGCGCGAAGTCGGTCGATCGGCCGGTGAGCTGCGACGCACCTTGCGCCATGTTCAGCGTGATGCCCGCGAGCCGCACACCCAGACCGACCTGGGCCGGGTTCGTACCGCCGGCGGTCCCCGCAGTTGGGGCGCCGCCACCTCGCAACGACTGGCTGAGCAAGTCCTGGAACAGGATGTTGCTCGTCTTGTAACCGGTCGTGTTGACGTTGGCGATGTTGTTACCGACGACGTCCATGAAACCTTGATGAGAACGGAGACCGGAGACACCGGCGAACATCGAACGCAGCATGAAAGGACCTTTCCTCTGTCGTACTAGACGGCGGTGGGGTGGACCTCGAGAACCGAGGCCATCGGTATGTCGCGGTTGCCGACGCGAAGTACCGCGCCGTCTTCGGTAAAGCGAATTCCCGTGACGATCCCGGTGAGCGTGTTGCCGTCGCTCCCGTTCTGTTCGCGCACGGTCGGTGTCGCGGCGCCGGTGCCGACCCGCAAACGCGCGGGGTCGGTAAGTGCGCCGAGCTTGAATGTGATCCCTTCGGCAGGCCACTTCCCGGCGGTGCCGACGATCGTCTCGAGCGCTCCCATGGAGACGCCGACGTCGCCGCTGGTGCGCTCGCCGTTCGTGTCGAACGTGACGGTCGACGCGCCGATCTGCTGCGTGCCGACGAGGACCCGCATGTCCCACTGCGTGCCGCCGCCCTCGGGGGCGTCGGCGGCGCGCACGAACTGGAATTTGAGCGGCACCTTGGCGCCGTCGTTCGTGTACACGTCGGTGGTCGTCTCGAACGACGCGGCGGTCGCGGCGCTGGCGGGCAGGTTGCCGCCGATGCCGATCTCGCTCGTCGCGATCGGGGTGGTCGGTTCACCCGTCAGCGTCCCGAACGTGACGGTGCGACCGATCATGGCGCTGGCGGCGAGGACCTCGTTCGACTTCCGCGCTTCGACGCTCGCCTTCTCGATCTCCGCGAGCTTCTCCACCATCGTGAACTGCGCCGACTGGGCGAGGAAGTCGCCGGGGTCGGCCGGAGACATCGGGTTCTGGAAGCGAAGCTGCGCGACGAGCAACTTCAGGAACGTGTCCTTGCCGAACTGGTCGTTGGTGTTCCTGACCGGCGGGGTCGTTGTCGTGGGCAGCCGTACGTCGGCAAAGGGATCGATGGCAGTCATCGCGTCACAACCTCACATCTAGGTTGTCGTCGGACTCGGCGAGTTCGACGATGGCCTCGGGTTGGGTCGGTAGGGAACTGCGTTCACGACCGGCCGATTGATTGTTCTGCGACGCGGCCTGTCTCTGGCCGCCGTTGGCGTTGGCGCGACCGTCGTCGACGGAAAGCTGCCCGGCCCGCACGCCTTCGAGCTCGAGGCGGGAACGGAGCTGGGTGAGCGCGTCGCGGAGCACTTGCTGCGCGTCGGAACTGTCGGCGCGCAGGCTCGCGTTCAGGACGCCGTCTTCGAGGTCTTGGCCCAACACCGTGGCCAACAGCGACGCCGGGCGGGGACGGCTCTTCGGGGAGTTCCACGGGGC
>JAWXCJ010000205.1:0-3077 GCA_034408875.1 Actinomycetota bacterium | reverse complement strand
TCGACGAGCTCGTCGAGTCGTCGCACCGCAAGATCACCGGCGCGCCCGCGCTGATCCTCGGATGCCTCACCTGGGACGGCCTCGACCGCTACCCGGACGAACGCCGCCGGCGGGCCGAGTGGGGCATGGCGCTGTTGTCGCTCGGCGCCGCGGTCGAGAACATGATGCTCGCGGCCGCGGCCCGCGAACTCGCGTCGTGTTGGGTCGCGGCACCGATCTTCTGTCCCGAAGAAGCACGCGACGCGCTCGCACTCCCCGAGCCGTGGCTCCCCCACGCGCTGGTCATGGTGGGCGTCCCCGACCCCGACTACGTCGTCCGCGAGCGCCCACCCGTCCCCCTCGACGAGTTACGCCGTTTTCTCTGATTCTTGCGTCGAATGTGCGCCCTGAGGGCGCACATCGGACGCATGTATGTGGGCGCGGATCGCCTTGAGGAGACGTGGAGCTCCGTTCCGCACGTCGCGCTTGCGCGCAGTGAGGATCGTCCAGCCAGTGCCGGCAGCATCGAGCCGTCGATCGTTGTCCCTCGCGACCGAGAATTCGTCGGAGTGGAACTCGTCGCTGTCGTACTCGATCCCGAGCTTGTACTTCCTGATACCGAGGTCGACGCGGGCGACAAACCGACCCTCGGAGTCGAAGATCTCGACCTGCGGTTCGAGGTCGCGAATCTCTTCGTCGCGCAGAATCTGCAGCAGCGTCGTCTCCATGTAGCTCTCGGTCGCCTTCAGTGTCGGGTCCCAGCGTTCAAGGGCGGCCCTTGTGACTCGAATCCCGGGCACCCCGCGTCGCGCGTGACGCGCCAGCGTCGCCTGCGTCGACTCGAACGTGATCAACTTCTTGCGTCGCATCGCGTGCAATACCCGCTCGATGAAATCGACCGAGCGATAAATCGATGCCAACTGGATAGCAACCAGCTCTGCCCGCGTCACCGGTATCCCGTCGATGAGCTGCGTGTCCTCCGGGAGGATCAGCTTTCGTTCGTGCACGATGAGCCCCGGCCGTTTCGTTCGAAGCCAACGTGGTGTCGCGATCTCGATCAGCGACAGGTTGCCGCCCGGCGCGTCGTACAAGGCCGCGGCCGATCGGTGCGATGCGGCAGCGTGCGGCGCCCCGGCGAGACATCCCGCGCGCAGCTGGCCCCTCCATGTGATCGGGCACCCAGCCACGGCGTAGACATTCTCGTACAGCGTTTGCCACTCGAAAGTCACGCGATGGCGGATCTCGTCATCCGTCAGGGCGCACTCACGTGCTTGATCAATCGAGAAGATGCCGTCGGACTCCGCGGCGAGTTCGTATAGTGCGCGCAGGCGAGAATTCATCCCGGCAGCATTGCCGCGGGGTGAGACACAAACGTTCTGGCGCCGAGTATGCGCCCTGAGGGCGCATATCTGGCGCACGTTCGCACCTGGGGGTTAGCGGCTGCGTTGGCCTTTGAAGTGTTCGAGGGTCCGCGCGACGCCTTCTTCGAGCGACGTCCAGGGCTTCCACCCGAGGTGGATGTCGGCGCGGCCGGGGTCGATGGCGCTGCGCATCACTTCGCCGGCGCGCACCGCCTCGTAGCGGGCCGGTTCCTTGAAGCCGGTGAGGCGCGCCATGGTGTCGTACAGCTGCTGCACGCTCGTCTCGACGCCCGTACCGATGTTGCAGATCAGACCGCCGGCCTTGTCGGTGGCGCGCACGAACGCGTCGACGACGTCGTCGACGTACACGAAGTCGCGCGTCTGCGACCCGTCGCCGTAGATCACCGGCCGCTCGCGGTTGAGCAACATGCCCGCGAAGATCGAGACGACACCGGCCTCACCGTGCGGGTCCTGTCGGGGCCCGTACACGTTGGCCAGGGCGAGGGCCGAGTACTCGAGCCCGCGCACTTCGCGGTAGTAGTGCAGGTAGTCACCGGCCGCTTTCTTGGCGACGCCGTACGGCGACTCCGGGCGCTGTGGGGCCGCCTCCCGCACCGGGAACTCGTCGGGGGTTCCGTAGAGCGTGCCGCCCGACGCGGCGAACACGATCTTCGTGACGCCCGCCGCGAGCGCACCCTCGCACACCTGGAGCGTGCCGAGGATGTTCACGGTTGCGTCGACGACCGGACGGGCAACCGAAACGCGCACATCGGCCTGCGCGGCCAGGTGGAACACGACGTCGGGCCGCCGATGCGCGATGAGGTCGATCACCGCGGGCGACGAGACGTCGAGGCGGTGGAACGAGAACCGCCGGTCGGGCAGCGACCGGGCTTCGCTCAGGTTCGTGAGCGAGCCGGTGGAGAGGTCGTCGACGACGTCGACCCGCCAGCCTTCGGCCAAGAGGCGGTCGACCAATGTCGAACCGATGAATCCGGCACCGCCGGTGACCAACGCGTTCACAAGGCCACCCTAGGCTCGATCGGCAGGAACCCGCCCCGCGCTGATCTGTGTTCCCGACGCCACCGTCGCACCGGCACCCACGATCGTGAAGTCGCCCACCGTGACCTCGGGCTTGAGGACCGAGTCGGCTCCGATCGCCGACTGGCGGACGATGCTCCCGTTCGAAACTCGGGCGCCGGCGTGCAGCACCGCGCCGTCGAGTTCGGCACCGCGTTCGACGACGGTGCGGGGGCCGAGCACCGAACCCCGCACGCGCGCACCCGCTTCGACGCGCGCACCTTCACCGACGAGCATCGGGGCGGCCACGACGGCGTCAGGTTCGAGTGTGGCGTCGCCCTGGACCCAGATGCCTTCGGCGACTTCGCGCGCGTTCGGCGCGGGGGGCAGGCCGGTGCGGCCGACGAGCACGTCGAGATTCCCGCGCACGTAGTTCTCGGGCGTACCAATGTCGAGCCAGTACGCGTCGCTCTTGTATCCGTACAGCAACCCCGGCTGTTCGAGCATGCGGGGAAAGGTCTCGCGCTCGACGGACACGTTCAGCCGCGGCGGAATACGCTCGAGAAACGACGGCTCCAGTACGTACGTTCCGGCGTTGATCCACGTGCTCGGCGCGTTCCCGGGCGGCGGCTTCTCGACGAACGCAATGACCTGCCCGTCCTCACGCGTCGGTACGACTCCGAATGCGCTCGGGTCCGCGACTTCGGTCAGCGAGATCGT
>JAWXCJ010000204.1:0-5988 GCA_034408875.1 Actinomycetota bacterium | reverse complement strand
AGGTGTTGCGCGTAGCCCTGGTTCTCGCCGCGGTCCCAGAGCATCTGGACGAGCGCGAGGCCTAACTGCCGGTCGAGTTCGTCGGGGTACGCAGTCTCGAACACCGGCGCGAACTCGTCGAAGTCGATGCTGCGGCGGAGCAACACGCTGTAGTTCATGGCGGGCACCGCGAGCACGACCCGTTCCCAATCCTGCGCGACCGCGCTCGTCGCGCCACCGAGGATGCCGCCCTGGCTCGCACCGAGATAGAAGACCGCGGAACCGTCGAGCAGTCCCGCACCCGCCGCGTCTTGGAACGCGGGGTCGCCGGCGAACCCGGCTTCGTTGCGCATCAGGCGACCCAGGTACAAGAAGTTGAGATGACCCTGTTGTAAACGGTCGGCCCACGACCGGAACTGGCCGAGGTCGGCGAGCACCGCCGCGGCATTCGGGACGTCGTAGGTGGACATGCCGATGAAGTCGGTCGCGCAGAACGCCACCCCGACCGTCGCGGCGACGGTGCCGATGCCGATCACCTGGTCGGCGGTGCCGAGCAGGCCATGGCCGTACAGCGCGGCCCGAGCCGTGCCCGGCTCCGCCGTCGTCGGCACCGTGCACACGAAGGTCGACGTGTACGTGCCGTTGACGGTGGGGATGCCGTTCGGGTCGTCGTCGTTGTTGAACGTCTCACCCGGCTCGCCCGCGCCCGTCATGTAGTTCGGGACTTCGTACGTGCCCCGCACGATGCGCGCCGCACCCGCCGCCGCGGTCTCGGTCACCGTGAACGCGGGAGCATCCGAACCCAACGCGCCGAACGCGTCGTCGCGGATGTGGAGCAGGCGTTCCGACAGCGAACGTTCGCTCGCGACGGTGAAGTCCCACGCGATGTAAAGATCGTCGCGCGCGACGCCGGCCGCGTCGAGATCGGCGAACACCTGCTCCATTGCCTCGCGGCGCGCTTCGACCTCGGGGATGCCGGTATCGAGCCGGTCGCGGAACGCGCGGAACGCGTCGGCGGACTCGATCGGATCTCCCGCAGTGTCGACCAAGCCCCGCAGCGCGACGACGTGGCGATGGCCCTCGAGCAACGCAACTGCCGGAGTAATGATGAGTGCCTGGCGGGCCAGGTCTTCGGCGTTGGCGTCGAGCTCGGCCCAGAACGGCACGCGGTCGCCGGTGTCGGCGTCGACGAGCACGATCGGCGCATCGTCGGCGAGCGACAGTTCGATGTCGGTGATCGGCGGCAGCGCCGACGCTTCGGGATCGAGATCGGGAACCACGGTCATCATCAACGAACCGGGGGAGAAGCCGTCGTTGCGGTTCCACTCCGCCGGGTCGATGCGCACGCCGTCGGCATTGGCCGGGAGCGCGTCGGCGCCGAACGCCACCCGCAGCCCGGTGTCGGTCGTCTCGTCGGCGACGGTGAACGCGTTCGACGGGAACGGCAGGATGCACGCCGCCTCGTCGAGCACCTCGCACCCGGCCGGGTCGGCGACGGTCAGCTCGATCGAGCCCTCCGTCGTGGACGCCGGCTCCGCCGCGTCGGTGTCGTCGTCGTCGCCGCCGCTGCACCCGGCCGTGAGCACCGCCACCACTACCAGCACCGCGATTCCCCGCATGGAGCGGACGTTATGTCACTGATTGCCAATCTGGGGCGCATCCCCCTAGCGTGCTGGTTCGAGCTGCCAAACGCGGGGCCGGGTACCGGGGGGACGTCATGAGGCGGAAGGTGGTCGCGGGCGCGCTCGTTGTCGCGTCGTTGGCGGGGGTCGGTGCGTTCGGCGCGCTGTCGGCGGACGCCGCCGTCGGGAACCCGGGTGCGATCACGATGGAGCTGTACGGGTTCGTCGACGCGCCGACGTTCGGGTTCGAGCTCATCCCCGACCAGCTCGTTCCCGGCACCGTCAACGCGGCGGGCGCGTTGACGTTCCCGGCCGGCGGGTTCGTGTTCCCGGCCCAGGAGTTCTCGCTGTACCTCCCCGTCGTCGACGAGGACTTCGACGTCGAGGTGCTGGTGACACCAGAGATGACGCAGGACCTCACCGGCACCGTGAACCCCCAGACCGGGAACATGACGCTCAACGGCAAGGCGCGCCTGAAGATGACGTCGATCGGTGACCATGTCGGCGTGCTCGTCAACTGCGCGATCGGGCCGTTCACGATTGCGGTCGACGAAGACGAAGGCTTCGCCTACGACGAGGAGTCCGGCAACGCGTACCTCCTGAACTATTCGTTCGGGATCCCGAAGATCGCGTCGGCCTCGCCCGGATGCGCGGGCGCGCCGACCGTCGCTGCCATCAACGAGTGGTTGGAGTTGCCCGCGGTCGCCGGTGACCCGTTCGTCGACATGGACGTCACGCTCACTCCGCCGCCGGGCACCGGCCCGGGACCGACGACAACGACCGTTGCACCGAGCACGACGACGACCACAATCGGTGCAGGCGTCACCGTCTCGATCGGTGACGCCGGCGTGGTCGAGGGTGCCAAGGGCGCGGTCGCGCTCGCGACGTTTCCCCTGACGCTGTCGGCCCCGTCGGCGACGCCGGTGAAGGTGAAGTTCAACACCAACAACGGCACCGCGCTCGGCGGCAGTGACTTCGCGAAGAAGAGCCGCACGGTGACGTTCGCACCGGGCCAGACCGCGCACGACGTCACGGTCACCGTGAAGGGCGACGTGCTCGGCGAGCTCGACGAGACCTTCACCGTCGCGCTGTCGAACCCGATCGGCGCGTCGATCGGCACGGGCACCGCGACGGGCACGATCGTCGACGACGACCCGCCGGGCATGACGATCGGCGACGTGACCGTGACCGAGGGCAACAGCGGCTCGCAACAGCTGGTGTTCACGATCTCGCTGTCGAAACCGGCCGAGCAACCCGTCCGCTTCCGTTTCACGACGGTCAACAAGACCGCAGTGGCGGGCACCGACTACGTCACCAAGAACACGACGTTCACGATCTACGCCGGCCGCCAGACCAAGACGGTCCCCGTCTCGGTGAGGGGCGACCTGACCGTCGAACGCACGGAACAGTTCCTCGTGCAGGTCTCGAACGTGTCGAACGCGACTGTCGTCGACGGCAAGGCGACCGCCAAGATCTTCGACAACGACTGAGCGCCGAGGCTGCGATCGGCCCACCAGGCCGTATTTCTGTCGACATGCTTCTCTCGCGCCCCCGACCGGGGAGTACGGTTGGGGTGTCGTCGAGTGTGCCGCGGCCCGTATCGGGCCAGGCCGGAGGGTGTTTGTGTGACTACGGAATCTGATCAGCAAGCGTGGGCCGATGCGGCACGACCGATCCTGACGCAGATCGCGGCCCGTTACGGCGCGCTGATCACGACCAAGGAACTCGCCCTCCAGGTGCAAGACGCCAGCGACGTCCGCACGAAGCGGCTCGCCCACTACTGGATCGGCGGCGTGCTCGAATCCGTCGCGCAGGAGTGCCGCAAGCGCGAGGAGCCGATGCTCTCCGCGTTCTGCGTCAAGGCCGACGGGACCATCGGCCCCGGCTACACGGAAGCGGTCACCGAACTGCTCGGTACGACACCGCCCGACATCGACTTGTACGCGGCGCAGGAACGGTTCGAAGGCCACAAGCACTTCGGGGCGAAGATGCCCGCCGACGGTGGCCGCCCGCAGTTGTCACCTCAGATCTCGCGCAGCCGCGCCGCCGCGGCGCGCCGGACCCGTGAGGACTTCGTGCGCCCGGTCTGCCCGATCCACCACCTCGCGCTCCCGGCCACCGGACTCTGCGACCTCTGCAACGAGTAGCGCTCACACGTACGGAACGAGGGTGAACCCCTCGCGCGCGGCCGCCGCTCGTAGCGCGTCGTCGTAGGCCGCGAGCGTGCGACAGCCCGGATCGGCTGCCCGCGCAGCCAACGCGCACGAGAGTTGGACAGCGTCGTAGGCGCGCAAGCCGTGGGTGCCGCAAAGATGGGCGGCGGCATCGAGCACCGAAGCGTCGACGACGACCGTGGCAAACCGCGCGGGCTCCGACGTGGTACCGAAGTAGTCGGCTTCGAAGTCTTCGACGAGCGTACGGGCGTCGACCGGATCGATGCCTTCAACCCGCTGCTTGCGCCAGATCGCCGCCGGAACCTCGACGCGCGCGATCTGGGAAACGGCTATCGGCGCCAGGGCACGCACAACCTCGTGGCCGTCCTCGTCCGCGTAGAGCTTGACGAGCGCAGACGAGTCGGCGAAGACAGGGCCGGTCAACGCCGGCCGTCGGCCACGTACTCGGTCAGTGGCGCACCCACAGCCGCGCGCCGGCGCGCCCGCGTCACGGCCTTCGGGTCGGGGCGGCGCCGAGGATTTGTCGGGGTGACGAGCAGGCCCACCCGCGCGAGGCGCTCACGGAGTTGCGCGGCGTCGTCGCCCGCAAGCGAAGGGTCGGTGGCGGCGTTCAGTACCGCGCTGACGTACTCGTTCATGCTCCAACCTCGCTGCACTGCCGCGCGCCGCACCCGGTCGAGCAGGTCCGGATCGGGGCGCCAGGTCATCTGGGCCATGTAGGCATACTAGCAGGCATGCAGGCAACACCGTCCTGGAGCAGGTCTGGGCGAGAATCCGACCGTGATCACCGGCCGAGTGCTCGTCGCCGCCGCGCTCCTGCTGGCCGCGTGCGGCGGTGACGACGGCCCCGTTTCTCGAGCCGAGTCGGTCCCGAGCCGTGCGACGGGGCCGTACGACGTCGAACGCGTCGTCGACGGCGACACGGTTCGGTTGACGAACGGCGACTCGGTGCGGCTCATCGGCATCGACACGCCCGAGACCGTCGACCCCCGCCAGCCGGTGCAGTGCTTCGGCGAGGAAGCCTCGGAGTACGCACACGAACTGCTCGACGGCGAATCGGTGTACCTCGAACTCGACCCGACGCAAGGTGAGTTGGATCGCTACGGGCGCGTACTCGCGTACGTGTGGTTACCCGACGGCCGCCACGTGAACGAGGAGATGGTCGCGCAGGGGTACGCGCATGAATACACGTACGAACTCCCGTACCGGTATCAGGACGAGTTCCAGGCCGCCGAGGCCGACGCCCGTGCCGCCGATCGCGGACTCTGGTCGCCCGACACCTGCGCGGGTGTCACAAGCTGAGCCGATCGCCGTCTACGAAGCGTCTGAGCGCAGCCAAGCGCGTCGTTCGGCGGCACTGCCGGGGTAGGGGCGAGGTGCGCCCCTGTCGTTTCGGAAGAAGTGGACGGTCTTGCCGCCAGGATCGGGCTTTTGCTCGACGTGGTATCGATCGCCGAGACGCGTTGCTTCTCGAACGCGATCCGGCTGACGACGGACCCTGTTGCCCTGCTTACGCAGGCACTCCATCAAGTCGCCCCGCGTCCAAGCGCCGCCCTCGGGTTTGCCGAGCAGGAAGCGGACGGCATCGGCATCCCAGGGGTCGTCTTGCGGACGTTCGGGATCGCGAGCCGGTACCCGCGGAACTTGTTGCTTCCGGAATGGTCGCATCTTGTTTCTCCATTGCTCGATATCGGCGCGCGTCCAGATGTCGCCCGCGTTGAGTCGCGCGATCGGTTTGGGAAAGTCAGCCTGCGAGGCGAGCTGATGTACTCGCTGTCTGCTGAGGCCGAGTAGCTCGGCGATTTCGTGGACACCGAGGAGGTCCATTGGCCGAGCGTACGGAGATATTAGTCGATCGTCAAGTAATTCCTGACGAACAGTACGCGCTATCCCGCGGCGCGGAATTCGTCGTAGCGCTCTTCGAGGAAGTCGGGGTTCGGGCGGTTGACGAGCTTCTTCGGCAGATGCAGTGCGTCGGTGCGGACCTCGAGCACGTAGTCGGGGCGAATGCCGACGATGTTGGCGTCGAACGCCGAGTGGTGAATCTTGCAGAGCGAGAGACCGTTGGGAACCACAGGCGCGCCCTTCGGGTGACTGTCGCCGAGGATGTGTGCAGCATCGAGGAGTTCCCTGTGCCGGAGGCGACAGATCGCGCATCGAGACGCGTACGCCGTGAGGACGCGTTCACGGAACTGCGTCTGGTGCAAACGTTT
>JAWXCJ010000203.1:0-13981 GCA_034408875.1 Actinomycetota bacterium | reverse complement strand
GTGTCGAGCAGCGCGCCGCCGACGTTGTCGAAGAACACGTCGATGCCCTGCGGCGCGAGCTCGCGCAGTCGCGCGGTGACGTCTTCGTTCTTGTAGTCGATGCACGCGTCGAACCCGAGTTCGTCGACGACCCACGCGCACTTGGCCGGTCCCCCGGCGATGCCGACGACGCGCGCGCCGCGCAGCTTGGCGATCTGGCCCGCGATCGACCCGACGCCGCTCGCGGCCGCCGACACGACGAACGTTTCGCCTGCTTGGGGTTGCCCGACATCGACGACCCCGAAGTACGCGGTGAGCCCGACTTGGCCCTGCACGTTGAGCGCGTCCATCGGCTCGGACTCCGCCGCGATCATCGTCACGGGCGGGAACTCGTCGGCCGCGATCGCCCAGTACTGCTGCCACCCGGTCAGGCCCATGAACCAAGCACCCAGCGGGAACTGCTTCGCGTCGTCGGTCTCGACGACGAAACCCACGCCGTTCGAACGCACGACCTCACCGATCGCGACGCCGGGCATGTAGTTGCCGCCCTCGTTCAACCAGCCGCGTATGGTCGGGTCGATCCCGAGATACCGCACCTCGAGGAGCGCGCCGCCCGCGCCGATCTCGGGCCGGGGCGTCTCGGTCACCTCGAAGCACGACTCCGTCACCTTGCCTTCGGGGCGACGGACGAGGATCACTCGGCGGTTCATTCCCCGAAGTCTCGCACGGCGTACGCTCCGCCCCGTCATGGCGACGACACCACTCCCGCTCCCGATGGAGGTCGACGACCTCACACCCGAATGGTTCTCGGCCGCGCTCGGGCAGACGGTCGGGGCCGTCACCGTGCTCGACCGGCACTCCGGCACGACGGGAAGGGCGCACGTCGCGCTCGTCGGCGACGGCGTTCCTCTGACCGTATTTGTCAAGCTGCCACCGTTCGACGCCGGCCAACGCGTCTTCGTCGACAGCACGAGCATGGGGACGACCGAAGCGCGCTTCTACCGCGACCTCGCGCCCGAGATCCCGGCGCGCATCCCCGCCGTGTGGTTCTCCGACTACGAAGCCGGCACCGACGGTGACGGCGATCACTACGTGATGGTGCTCGAAGATCTCACCGCTTCGGGTTGCCGGTTCCCCACCCCCACCGACGACGACATCGCGCATCGCGCCCGCGACATTGTCGAGCAACTGGTGCCGGTGCACGCTCGGTTCTGGACGAGCCCGCGCTTCGACGCCGGCGGCGATCTCGAATGGATCGCACCGAAGGGCACGGGACGCGGCGACGGTGGCGCCGCAATGGTGCAGATGGCGCTCGACGCGCTCGCCGACCGCCTGCCCGAAGGCTTCGTCCCGCTCGCCGAGTTCTACGTCGCCCGTTCGCCCGAGATCATGCAGCTCTACCGCGCCGGAGAACGCACACTGATCCACGGCGACGCGCACCTCGGAAACCTCTTCGTCGACGGCGACCGCACCGGTTTCCTCGACTGGGCCGTGCTCGGCTACGCACCCGGCATGCGCGACGTCGCCTACACGCTCACGAACTCGATCCCCACCGAGGTTCGGCGCGCAAGTGAACGCGACATCATCGACCGCTACTGCGAGCTGTTGCGCGCGCACGACATCGACCTTGTTTTCGCCGAGGCGTGGGAGCAGTACCGGCTGTTCTCCGTGTACTCGTGGGTCGCCGCCGCGTGCACCGCCGCCATGGGTTCGAAGTGGCAGCCCGAGCATGTCGGTTTGGGCGGAACGGCCCGCGCCACCGTCGCGGCCGTCGATCTCGACGCCCTTGGCCTGCTGCACGAGCGGCTGTAGCGTGCACCGCATGGCGCTCTACGACACTCCCATTGCCGCTCTCGAAGGCTCGCCCGACGTTCTCGCCCAGCAGAAGGGCAAGGTGACGTTGATGGTCAACGTCGCGTCGAAGTGCGGGCTGACACCGCAGTACGAAGGTCTCGAACGGCTGCAGAAACAGTACGTCGACCAGGGCTTCACGGTCCTCGGCCTCCCGTGCAACCAGTTCGGCGCGCAGGAGCCGGGTTCGCCCGAGGAGATCGCGACGTTCTGCAGCACCACCTACGGCGTGTCGTTCCCGATGACCGAGAAGATCGACGTGAACGGCGACGGTCGCCACGCGGTGTACCAGGAGCTGACGAAGACGGCCGACGCCGAAGGCCACGACGGCGACATCCGCTGGAACTTCGAGAAGTTCCTCGTCGGGCGCGACGGCGAGATCATCGAGCGGTTCTCGCCGATGACCGACCCCGAATCCCCCGAAGTCACCGCCGCCATCGAGTCCGCGCTCGCGTAACCCCACCTGAGCCGAAATTGCGCCATCTGGCGACCGTTTCGGTCGCCGAGCGACGCAATTTCGGCTCAGGTGGGGCGGGTGAGTCGGGCGTACCCGCACCCGACGCGCAGCGGCGTACCCCGTCGGATCCACGCACGACATCGCCCACGGGAGGCAAAGTAGCTTCCGGCGATGATCCTCGATCAGTTCAAGCTCGACGGGAAAGTCGCAATCGTGACCGGCGGCGGGCACTCGCGGTTCCGACCGACGTCACGATCACCGAACAGCTCGACGCGCTCGTCGCCGCCACCATCGCCGAGTTCGGGCGCATCGACATCCTCGTGAACAACGCGGGCGGGTGGCTGCCGCGGCCGGTGTTGGAAACCAGCGAGCGGGCATTCGAGGCCGCGCTGCGGTTCAACGTGACCGCCGCCTTCCTCCTCACCAAGGCGGTCGTGCCGCACATGGTCGCGGGTGGGGGCGGGAGCGTCGTCAACATCTCGTCGCGCGCCGCGAGCATGGTGCAGCCGTGCTTCACTGCGTACGCGACGGCCAAGGCCGCGCTGTCGATGATGACGCGGGCCATGGCGCCCGAGCTGGCGCCGAAGGTGCGGGTCAACGCGATCGAGGTCGGCGGCGTCGAGGCCCCGGCATTCACGATCCCATTCGAACGTATCTGACCTCAGGCGAGGAGTGGCATCGTCACGGCGTACGCGGCCACGAGTATCACGGCCTCCGCTCGGGTGACGCGGTTCCGGCGGGCCATGAGGACGGTCGCGAATACGGTCGCGGCCACCATCAGCAGCACCCCGCCGACGGCCAGCTGCATGTCGTCGATGCGGCCGGGACTCACGAGCGCGAGCATGCCGCCCACCGCCAAGCTGTTGAACAAGTTCGACCCGAGCACGTTGCCGATGATCAGCTCGTCGTCGCCGCGGCGGGCTGCGGCCAACGCGGTGACGAGTTCGGGCAGCGACGTGCCGACGGCGACGACGGTCAGGCCGATGAACGCGTCGGACCAGCCGAGTTCGCGGCCGACGTCCGACGCGCCCCACACGAGCAGCTGGGCACCGCCAACGGTACCGACGAATCCGAGGATCGTGACGAGAACGATGGCGTTCGTCGAGCGCGCCGGTTGCTCAGCTTCGAGGTAGTCCTCTACGTCGTCCGAGAGCGCGTCTCCCCGTCCCCGGGTCGTGGCCCGCACGATCACAGTGAGTGCGGCGACGAGACCGACGATCAAGATCATGCCTTCGTAGCGCGTCAACCCACCGATCGTCGCAGCCGCGAACAAACCGACAGCCGCGGCGCTGAGAGGTACTTCGCGCCGCAACAGACGGGAATCGACACGCAGTGACGCGACGAGCGCGGCACCGCCGAGCACGAGCGTGAGGTTGGCGATGTTCGAACCGACGATGTTGCCGACGCCCATCTCGCGTTCGCCCTGGGCCGCCGCGATACCCGTGACGAGCAGCTCCGGCACGCTGGTGCCGATTCCGATGACCACAGCACCGATGACGACGGCCGATACTCGAAGCCGCGCGGCAATCGCCGCCGCCCCTTCAACGAAGATGTCAGCCGCGTAGGCGAGGAGCGCCAAACCCACGACCGTCGCGATGGACCCGGTGAGCACAGGTTGGTCAGTGGGTCGAGGCAGCCCGGCCCGCGAGCAACGGCAGGTCGAGATACGTCTTGATGCCGGGCTCGGCCGCGCAGACGTACGGGATGGCGTTGACGCAGTGCATCGCGGGCGGGATGAGGCCGATCTCGGGCTCTTCGCCGACGACGGGCGGGTGCAGACCGTGGAAGGTGGCCGACACCGGCGGCGTCGCGTCGAAGGCGACCTCGAAGCGCTGACCTTCGGGGCCGAACGTCCAGGGCGGGTCGAGGTCGGTCTCGCCCATCAACCAATTCACGCGCACCGTGATGACGGGCTCGCCGTTCACGGTGCCCTCCCACGTGAAGCGCTGCGCGGCGCACGTGCCCTGCTCGATGACACCAACCGGCGTATCGAGATCCTTCGTCGCGACTGCCATCTCGTGCGTGGTGCGCTTCTCGTCGTCGAGCGCGAACCCCAACTCTGCCGCAATCATGTCGATCGACTGCTGGAACCCGTGGCCGAGGATGTCGGCCATCGGGCTCTTGGCCGCGTCTTCGGGCGACTTGCCGAACAGCATGATGTCGCGCACCACGACTTCGGTCGGGTAGTTGCGGATGTCGGAAAACTCCTCGGCGCGCACGTGTTTGATGTCGCGGCACAGCGCCGAGAGCATGAGCGGGAACCGTTCGGTGATACCGCCCGGGTTGATGCCGGTGCCGTGCAACGTGACGCCGCCGGTGCGCGCCGCGGCTTCGAGGGCGGCCACACCCGGCGTGTCGGCCGGGAAGATCCAGCCCACGGGCGTCACGACGTTCTTGCCCGACTCGAGAATCTGGATCACGTCGCGCGTGCTCGCAAGCACGGGCGCGTAGACGACCGCGTCGGCCTCGATGGCGCAGATCTCCTCCAACGTGCCGACGGCGGTGACACCGATCGGGCCGATGCCGCAGATTTCGCCGACATCCCGGCCCACCTTGTCGGGGCTGTGCACCCAGCACCCCACGAGCTCGAGTTCAGGATGCGCGAGCACACCCTTGATCGCTTCCTGCCCGACGAAGCCCGTCGCCCACTGAATAACTCGGTACATGGAACCCAACGTATCGCTACCGTCATGGTCGATGTCCAGAGACTGGCGGGAGTGGCATACCGCGTACGACGGCGACACGCCGCTCACGCAGCGACTGGCAATCGTGCAGGCGCGAATCGCCGACGCGCTCGACGCCGCGCCCCCCGGACCGATCCGCGTCATCTCGATGTGCGCGGGCCAGGGCCGCGACCTGCTCGGCGTGCTCGCCGATCACCCGCGCCGCGCCGACGTGCGGGCCCGCTTGGTCGAACTCGACGGTGAACTCGCGGCGCAGGCCCGCGCCGCGGCGCCGCCCGGTGTGGATGTCGTCACCGGCGACGCCTCGACCACGACCGCGTACGCGGGCGCGGTGCCCGCCGACCTCGTGCTCGTATGCGGGGTTTTCGGCAACATCGCCGACACCGATATCGAGCGCACGATCCGCGCGCTCCCCTCGCTATGCGCGCCCGGCGCGACCGTCATCTGGACCCGCCACCGCCGCCCACCCGACCGCACCGCCGACGCCCGCCGCTGGTTCGCGGTGTCAGGCTTCGAAGAAGTCGCGTTCGACGCCCCCGAAGACTTCCTCTTCGGCATCGGCACCAACCGCTACGCGGACCAGCCGCAAGCATTCAGCCCCGACGAGAAGCTGTTCACCTTCGTCGGCTACGACACCCTCCCCTAGAGAGGATGCGTCGATAGCCCACACCACGTGTGGGCTATCGACGCATCCCGTTGGTTAGGCGACGTCGGGTTGGGCTTGGTGGCTTGACCAGGCGGCGTAGAGGGCGGCGTAGTGGCCTTCTTGGACGACGAGTTCTGCGTGGGTACCGAGTTCGGCCAGGCGGCCGTCGTAGACGACGGCGATGCGGTCGGCGCGGGCCGCGGTCGACAGGCGGTGCGCGACGACGACCGCGGTGCGGCCCTGCATCAGGCGCTCGAGTGCGGCTTCGACCTGCGCTTCGGTTCCGGGGTCGAGGTTCGACGTCGCCTCGTCGAGCACGAGGATGCTCGGGTCGGCCAGCGCGGCCCGGGCGAGTGACACCAGTTGGCGCTCACCGGCCGAGAGGCGCGACCCGCGTTCGCGGACCTCGGTCGACAGGCCTTCGGGGAACGCCCGGAACCGTTCGAGCAGACCAAGCGCAGAGAGCGCGGCCTCAATCTCGTCGTCGGTGGCTTCCGGGCGTCCGACGCGCACGTTGTCGTACAACGTTCCCGCGAACACGAACCCTTCCTGGGGCACGACGACGATGCGTTCGCGGAGCGATTGCATGGTCGCGTCGCGCAGGTCGACACCGTCGACAAGAATCGCGCCGGAGCCCGGGTCGTAGAAGCGGGCGATGAGCTTCGCGAGTGTCGACTTGCCCGCGCCGGTCGGTCCGACGAGCGCGATCCGCTCCCCCGCGGCGATCGAAAGAGATACGTCGGAGAGCACAGGTTGCGACAGGTAGGCGAACGTCACGTCGTCGACCTCGATCGCGCCGGCCCGTTCGAGGTCGACCGCGCCCGGCCGCTCGCGTACGGTCGGTTTCGTGTCCAGCACACCGAAGATCTTCTGCATGGCTGCGCCGGCCGACTGCACCGTGTTGTAGAGCTGACTCAACTGCTGCACCGGTTCGAACAACGAGTTGAGGTACAGCACGAACGCGGCGACCGTCCCGACCGTCACCACACCCTCGGCCGAGAGCCAGCCGCCGTAGCCGATGATCACGGCGGTACCGGCGACCCCGGTGAACTCGACGATCGGGAAGTACCTGGACGAGATCCGCACCGTTTCGAGGTTGGCTTCGAACTGGGCTTCGTTCGTGTCGCCGAACTGGCGGGTGAACGATCCTTCGCGACCGAAGGCCTGCACGACCCGCACACCTTCGAGGCTCTCCTGCAACGTACTCATGTTGGTCGCGATGCGGTCGCGCACTTCGAGGTACGCCTTGTTCGACCTAGTGCGGAACCACCGGCTCGCGAGGTACACGGGCGGCACGAGGACGAGCACGCCCAACGCGAGCTGCCACGACAGGAGGAAGATGATGACAACCGACCCGACGAACAGCAGGATGTTCTGCACGAACAGCACGAGTCCCTGCGAGATCAGCTCTTGCAGTGAGTCGATGTCCGATGTCATGCGCGCCACGATGCGGCCGGTCTTCTCACCCTCGTAGTAGTCGAGCGACAGCGACATCAGATGCTTGAACAGCCGGTTGCGCAGGTCTTCCAGAAAGCGTTCGCCGATGCGGGCCACGAGCAGGATCGCGGCGCGCCCGAGAAACAGCCCGAGCAACGCCATCACCAGATAGCACGCCGCCGCGAAGTTCAAGGCCCCGGGGTCGTTGTCGTCGAGACCCTGGTCGATGCCGTACTTGACCAACCACGGGCCCGCGAGCAGCGTGCCCACCTGCGCGATCAGCACGACGGTCACGAAGGCAATGGCGCGCCGCTGCGGCCGCAGCAGCTTGAGCAGCCGGCGGATGACCCACTGCGCCTCTTCGCGCGACAGCGTTTCCTCGGGCACTGCCTCGACCCATGCGCCGCCTCTCACGCCGGCTCCGGCAACGTGTCGGAGAGATCTTCGATCTCGGCCCGGGCCAGCACCTCGCGGTAGGGCGCGCTCGTTTCGAGCAACCGATCGTGCGTGCCGTCGGCCACGATCTTGCCGCCGTCGAGCAGCACGACCCTGTCGGCGAGCGCAATCGTCGCGGGCCGGTGGGCAATGATGATCGTCGTCCGCCCTTCCATCACCTCGCGCAACGCATTGCGGATCTCATGTTCTTTGGTGGGGTCGACCGACGACGTCGCGTCATCGAGGATCAGAATGCGCGGGTCGGCCAGCACCGCACGCGCGATCGCGATGCGTTGCCGCTGCCCGCCCGAGAGCGAGTAGCCGTGCTCACCGATGACGGTGTCGTAGCCGTCGGGCAGGTCGCTGATGAACTCGTCGGCACCGGCGAGGCGGGCCGCGCGCAGCACCGACTCGAAGGGCGCGCCGGTGTCGGCGAACGCGATGTTGCTGCGCACCGTGTCCGAGAACAGGAACGTGTCCTCGAAGACGAGCCCAACCGAGCGGCGCACGTCGCGCAGTCGCGTCTCGTGCACGTCGCAGCCGTCGATCGACACCCGCCCGGAATCGACGTCGTAGAACCGGGGAATGAGACGGGCGACCGTCGACTTACCCGAGGCCGTCGCACCCACGAGCGCGACTGCTTCGCCGCCGCGGATGACCAAGTCGAGTCCGTCGAGCACGGGCCGGCCGCCGCCGTAGCCGAACGTCACGCCGTCGAAGCGCACCTCGCCGGGGCCCGGCGCCAACTCGTGCGCGTTCTTGTCGTCGTGAATCGCCGGGTCGGTTGCAAGGATCGCGTTCACCCGTCCCGCCGACGCCGCCGCGCGCGACAACTGGCCCAACAGCATGCCGACCATGCGCAACGGCCAGATGAGCATCAAGACGTAGAAGTTGGCGGCGACGATGTCGCCCACCGTCAGGTTCCCGTCGAGCACTTGGTGGCCGCCGTACCAGAGGATTCCGACGAGACCGAGGGTCGGCAGCAGGTCGATGAGCGGGAGGAAGTTGGCGCGCAGCCGGGCCATCTCGATCGAACGCCCGTACACGTCGGAGGCCTCGGCCTGGAGGCGGCGTTCCTGCATGCGCTCCGCGCCGAACCCCTTCACGACGCGTACGCCGGTGACGCTCTCCTCGACGACCCCGGACAGGTCGGCCAACTCTTCCTGGAGCGCGAGGCCGACCGGATGCATCTTGTGGGTGAAGCGCGTCGCCGCAATGTTGAGAATCGGGAGCGAGACGAGCGCGAAGAACGCGAGCCCCGGGCTGCGCAGGACCAGGATCACGATGACGGCAACCATCGTGAGCACGCTGGCGATCGTGAGCGGGATGAGCAGCACGACCATGTGGATCTGCTGGATATCGGTGTTCGCGTGCGCCATGAGCTGGCCGGTCTGCGCGCGGTCGTGGAACGCGAAGTGCAACCGCTGGAGGTGCGCGACCAGCCGCATGCGCAAGTCGGTCTCGACGCGCAGCGCGAGCCGGAATGCCGAGTAGCGGCGCAGCCCGGTCATCACAGCTTGGATGAGCCCGGCCGTGAGCAGGATCGCCGTCCACTCCAGGGCCACGGACTCGTCGCCGGGAATCACACCCTCGTCGATCGCCTCGCCGGTGATCGCGGGTATCGAGACGCGCGCGACGGTCCATATGACACCAGCCACGACTCCGAGCACGACCCACGATCTCTGCGGTCGTACGGCTTCCCGCATCAACCGCCAACCGGCTTTTCGAGTAGCCGCCTGCGCCGCGCGTTCTTCGTCCACCTGTCCCCCGGAAAGCCGGACGGCAGGCTACCCAACGGCCGTGACAGGACCCGTCAGGATTTCAGCCGGGGAACAGCTCCGCGACCATCTCCGCGAGCGCTTCTTCCGCGGGATCCCCGGCGAACACGGCCACCCGCACCGCGTGCACGTCGCGCAACGACGCGGCCAGCGCTCCGAGTCGAGTCTGGTCGACGCCCGTCAGCACCAAGCTCGCGCCCTGGGCCGCGAGGGAATGGGCCATCACCGCCGCCTGCGGATCGTCGGCCCTCGCCAGCACGACCACCCGGTCGGCGAGCGTCGTCAACCGACTTCCAGTTGGTGGCGTTGGTCCGCTTCCGTCATCGCGTCGACGATTTCGTCGCCGATCAGCTCTTCGCGCTCGAGTAACTCGTCGCGCAGCGCCACCACGAGGTGCCGGTTGGCGTCGAGGAGATTGCGAACGTCGTTCTTCGCCCGGTCGAGGATCCGCTCGACGGCCATGCGGGCGTCCTCGTTGGCGAGCACCTTCGAGACGATGCCCTGCGTCATCATGCCGGCTTCGACCGCCTCGAACGACACGAGCGAACCGGCCATGCCGAACGAGCCGACCATCTGCGATGCGACGCGCGTCGCGTGCATGAGGTCGCCCGACGGACCGGTGCCCGACTCGCCGAAGAACAGTTCCTCGGCCGTCATGCCGCCCATCGCGATCTGGATCGACGCGACCAGCTCCGAGCGGGTGTGCGTGTACCGCTCTTCCTTCTCGGAGTGCGCGAGCAGGCCGAGCGCGTCGCGCCGCTTGATGATCGACAACACTTCGAGCTTGCGGTCGTGCCCGACGAGGTGCGCGACGACCGCGTGGCCCGCTTCGTGGGTTGCGATGGTGCGCTTCTCGTCCTCGGAGTACTCGACCGGCTGTTTCAGACCGATTTCCTCGGTCATCTTCGCGGCGTGCACGTCGGCCCAGTCCATGGCCTCGCGCCCTTCGCGCAACGCCCACACGAGAGCTTCATCGAAGAGGTGCTCGATCATGACCGGCGTGTAGCCGAACGTCATCGACGCGAGCTGGTCCCGCTTCTCCGGCTTGTCGAGCTCGGGGACGTGCGACTTCTTGTTCAGGTAGTAGTCGATGATCTCACGCCGACCCGAACGACTCGGCAGGTCGAAGTGGATCGAGCGGTCGAACCGACCCGGCCGCAACAACGCGGGGTCGAGGTCGTCGGCGCGGTTGGTCGCGCCGATCAGGAGGATGTTCGAACCGATCGGCGGGCTCTTCTTGAGCTGCGCCTCGGGCGGGAGGTACCGGTTGAACCAGTTGACGAATCCGCCCTTGATCCGCTGGCTGAACGTCGGCTGGTCGAACGACTGGAGCTGGATGAGCAGCTCGTTCACGACGCCGGCAATGCCGTCACTCGTTCCGGCCTTGTCGACCTGCATGCCGCTCGCGCCGTCGAGGCCGTCGGGCATGGGCGAGAACGCTCGCATGCCCCTGCGAGATCCGGCGATCGCGTCGATCTCCTCGATGAAACCGATCGCGCCGCCTTCTTCGCGTGCCGCCTTGCGCAACTCCTTGAAGAAACTGCGCAACTTCTTCGCGGTCTGTCCGTAGTACATCGACTGGAACGCGGTCGCAGACACGAAGAGGTACGGGACTTCGGCTTCCCTCGCCATGGCCTTCGCCATGTGCGTCTTACCGGTTCCGGGCGGACCCTCGAACAGGATGGCCTTGCGGGGGTTGCCGCCCATCTGCTCGCGAAAGGTCTGGTACGCGAGGAACAGGTTGAGCGTCTTGACGACCTCTTCCTTCACGGGCCCGATGCCGACGACGTCGTCGAAGGCGACGTTGATCTCGCTCGGCCCGTAGCGCACGTGCGGCGACCGGCCCGCGCCCAGCAGCGGGATGAGCGTCGCGGCGGCGATCACGAACACGAACAGGAACATCATCGCGATCGTGCGGTCTTCGGGTGCGAGCTGCGGGAGGCCCGGCTTCACCGGGTTGCCGTCGATCGCCCGCGAGAGCATCCAGAGGAAGATCGGGGCGAGGAGGGCGAACATCTTCCACAGGCGGCGCCGGCGCGTCTTCTCGCGGGAGCGGGCCACGTCGATCCGATCATCGCGGAGCACGCCGGCCTGCTGGAGGGCGCCGAGCTCCATTCGGCCCTCGAGCCGCCGGTCACCGAGCAGCAGACTCAGGACCGCCATGAGCGCACCGCTGACGACCAGTATCAGGAGCATCACGTCACTCATGCGGCTTCAGCCTCCGGTGCTCCGCCCAACCCTTGAACACCGAGGGTAATCGGGTGATCACCGTTTGGGAAGGTGAACCATGGTCAGAGCGGCCCACTGTGGCGACGGTCACTCGCCGGTAGGGTGCGCGAATGGAGCCGCGCGAGGCCGCTGCAATCGACGGGCGCGAGGTCCGGGGCGCTCAGGCGGTCATTGCCGTGCTGATTCTCGGTGGTTTCGTCTTCAGAATCCCGGTACTAGTTCCCCTGGCGGGCATTCTCAGCGCCATCGGGGCGTTCATCGGCCCGCACGCCAATCCGATGCATGCGATCTACCGGGCCGCCATGGCCCCGCACCTCGACGACGCCCGGGTCTGGGAGTCGCCCAGTGCGGTCCGGGCCCTCGACCTCCTCGGCGCCGCCTTGTGCGCCGTGGCGTCGGTCGCGTTCCTGCTCGACATCGGCATCATCGGCTGGCTCGTCGCCCTCGTCGAAGCGGCCGTCGCCGCCGTTGCCGCCAGCACCGGCATCAACGCCGCCGTCATGCTGCGCGACCGCCTCCGCCGAACCTGAACCGGCGTACTTAGGTTCCCGTCGCCAGGACTGCGAGCGCGAGCAGCACACCATTACGGAGCACGTCGAGCGCACCGGCGGGCCGGGCCGACGACGCCGCACCGAAACACGGACACGGAACGTGACGCACCTGGGCGCGTACGACCACCACCGTGAACGCGAGGATGACGACGCCCGCCACGACGGCGGGGATCGGGCTGCTCCAAAGGACCAGCAACAGCGCCGCGAGCGCGAGTTCGACGTACGGGAGCGCGCCCGCAACAAATGGTGCGACCGCGGCGGGGACGAGGGCGCCCGTGCGGTCACGCGCGTCGTCGCGCGCGCGCAACTTCGCGATTGCCGCCACCGCGAGCGTGAGCGCAAGCAGCACCCGGGCCGCGCCCGCGAGCACGCTCAGCTCTCGAACCGGCCGTACCCGCCGCGGTAGAAGAGCAGCGGCTTGCCCTCGGCGGCGTAACCCAACTCGACGACGCGACCGACGACGAGCAAATGATCACCCGCGTCGTGTTCGGCTTCGGTGACACAGTCGACGAACGCGATGGCGCGATCGAGAATCGGCGCGCCGCTCACGCCCGCGCGGTACGCGACGTGCGCGAACCGGTCGGCGTCCTTCTGCGCGAAGAGCCGGCACAACGGCTCGTCTTCCTCGGCGAGAAAGTTGGCCGCCCACGTCCCCGCGGCCTGGATGCGCGGATAGGTCGACGAGCTCTTCGCCGCGCAGAACAGAACGAGCGGCGGGTCCAACGACACCGAGGTGAACGAGTTACACGCCATGCCGATCGGTGCGTCGCCGTCGGTCGCCGTGATCAGCGCGATGCCTGTCGCGAAATGACCCAGGACGGTGCGGTAGGTGGCGGGGTCGGGAGAAAGCGCCGGAAGCGACGATGTCATCGCTCGGAGCCGTGCAACTCGTTCGCGACCTCGAGTTCGAGTCCTTCGTGCGCCGTGACGACCTCGAGCCCGCCCATACCTTCGGCCCGTTCACTGGCCGCGAGCGAGATCAGGTCGAGGTCGTCGTCGCGATGCGACGGATCGTGGTGGAAGAGCACGAGTTGGCGGACGCCCGCCTCACGCGCGACGTGCAGCGCGTAGTCGATCGTCGAGTGGCCCCAGTGGCGCTTCGGCCCGTACTCGTCGCTCGTGTGCTGCGCGTCGTGGATCAGGACGTCGACGCCGTCACAGAGGTCGAGGATCTCGTGCGGGATGAAGTCGTCGGGGTCGTCGGGAACGCAACCCGGTCCGTGGTCGGGGACGTACGCGATCGACGCACCGTTCCAGTCGATGCGGAAACCGAGGGTCGGACCCACGTGGCGCACCCAACGCGACCGCACCTTCGCGAGTCCGACGGGAAAGTCGTCGTCGCCGGTGTCGTGGAACTGCACGTCGCCGGCGAGATCTTGGGGCCGGATCGGGAAGAACGGTGGCCGCATCAGCTCGGCGAAGACGGCGGCGAGTGGACCTTCGGCCTGACGGGGACCGTGGACGTTGAGCGTGGTCGCCGGGTTGTGCAGCGGCGTGAAGAACGGCAGGCCCTGGACGTGGTCCCAGTGCAGATGGCTCAGCAGGACGGTGCCGTGGAAGGCCTCGTCGGTGCCGATGCGTTCGCCGTAGGGCCGCAATCCGGTACCGAGATCGAACACGATCGGCGCTTGTCCCGGCACCTCAACGGTCACGCACGAAGAATGCCCGCCGTAGCGCGCGTACTGCGCGCCTTCACACGGGGTCGAGCCCCGAACGCCGTGGAATACCACACGTACGCCCCCCAGCATGGGCGGTGAGGATACCCACCCTTGCTCGGTCATGCACTGGCGCCCTTCGTTTTTTTATCTACGGGACGAGGGTACGCCTACGAACGAACACAAGGGTCGCACCCGCGGCGACGAGTCCGAAGCCGAGCACGAGCAACGGCGCTGAAGGCCCGCCACCCGTTACCGGCAACGCCGCCGCCGCGGCCG
>JAWXCJ010000202.1:0-6586 GCA_034408875.1 Actinomycetota bacterium | reverse complement strand
CGCTCGCGCTTCCGTTCAGTGTGGTCATCACGGTGATCGCGGTGGCGACGAGCGCCGGGTCGGCCTGTTCGCGCTTCAGCGCCGTCGAGATGACACCCAGCCCGATGGGCTTGGTCAGCACGAGCGCGTCGCCGGGTTCGGCCGCGCTGTTGGTGAGCACGTGCTGCGGGTGGACCGTGCCGACGACTGCCATGCCGTATTTCGGTTCGGCGTCGTCGATGGAATGACCACCGGCGATGATGCATCCGGCGGCGCGCGCGACGTCGGCGCCGCCGTCGAGCACGAGTGCGAGCATCTCGAGCGGCAGGCCATCGCGCGGCCACCCGACGAGGTTCAGCGCGAGCAGTGGTGTGCCACCCATCGCGTAGACGTCGGACAATGCGTTCGTCGCGGCGATGCGCCCCCAGTCGAACGGGTCGTCGACGATCGGGGTGAAGAAGTCGGTCGTGACGACCACCGCGAGGTCGTCGCGCAGCCGGTACACCGCCGCGTCGTCGGACGTGTCGAACCCGACGAGCAGGTTGGGGTCGGTCGGCGCGTCGAACCCGCGGACGAGCCCGAGCACCGTGCGCAGGTCCTCGGGCGAGAGCTTGCATGCGCACCCGGCGCCGTGCGAGAACGACGTCAGCCGGATCTCGCCGAGTTCTGAGGACACGGAGCGACGGTAGCTAGCCGGGGCGGGCCGCGCCCGCGAAGTCGCTGCGGAAGATGCTCGAGATCTTCACGACATCGCCGGTTTGGGGCGCGTGCACGTACTGGTCGTTGCCGGTGTAGACGCCGACGTGGTGGATCGGGCTTCCGTAGAACAGGAGATCGCCCGGCGCGATCTCGCTTATCGAGACGTGGGGGAGCCCGTCGTACTGGGCTTGGGACGAGTGGGGTATCTGCACACCCGCCGCTTTCCACGCGTACCCGGTGAGGCCCGAGCAGTCGAACGAGTCGGGACCCTTCCCGGCGTACTTGTACGGCTTGCCGAGTTGGGCGAGCGCGGTGTCGACCGCGATCTGCGCGTTCGCGTTCGGTGCGGGAACACTCGACACCGTCGGAGTCGCCTTCGGTGTCGACGGTGGGGCGGCGTCGTCGCCGGCCGCGGCCCGGGCAACCGTCGTCGTCGTCGTGGTCGTCGTGCGGGCGGAGCGCTCGGCCTCTTCTTGCGCCCGGCGCTGGAACTCCTGGCGGGCGCGCTCTTCTTCGTCGGCCCGCCGTTTCGCTTCGATTTCGGAGACGAGTCCGGCGATGTCGCCTTCGACACCCGCGAGCAGTTCTTCCTGCGCCACTTGGGCCCGGTCGAGCTCGTCGCGCATACCGGTGAGCGCTTCTTGTTTGGCCTGGGCCGAGGCCCGCTCGCCTTCGAGTTCGGCGCGCCGGACATCCAGGTCTTCGCGTGCGGCGTCGAGTTCGTCGATGAGCGAGTTGTCCTGCTCCGCTGCGGCCGCGCCGTACGCGCCGCGGGCCGCGAGGTCGACGGCCGCTTCGGTCTGGAGCGCGGCGAGCGGCCCGGCTCCGGCCTGGATGTACATCCGTGCCGCCCGCCCCGCGAGGCGGTTGCTCAGCCCCGCGGCGCGGGCTTCGGCGTCGGCGACGCCCGCCTCGGCCCCGACGATGCCCGCGTCGGCCTGCTCGATGGCGATGCGCGCGACGTTGTATTCCTCGTCGAGGACCGAGATGCGCGTGCCGTTCTCCGAGATCTGGCGCTCGATCACCGCGGCTTCCTCGCGTTTTTGCGCGAGGTCATCCTCGGGGGACGCGCTCGCAGGAACCGCGGGGATCACGAGCGCTACGGCGAGGGCGACCGCTCCCAACCGCGGCCACAGGCGTAACACGAGCCTCAACACTAGACGGGCTTCCGGAATTGCCGGGAACACGCCTGCTCAGGACGCCACCGGCCAGCCCGGCGTGGGCGGCGGGTCGTTGCGTCCGGCCACGATCGGCGTGGTCCAGTTCTGGGATTTGGCGATCTCGCCGGCGACCCGCTGCCATTCCTTGGGGCTCCAGCCCTGCGTGGCGGTGACCAGGGTCGTGTCCTGGCGCAGGTGCACGAATGCCGGAAGCCGTTCCAGGCCGAGGGAGGTGGCCAGGACGGCGTCGGGGTCGCAGAACACGAGCCACTCGTCGGCGTGGTCGCCGAGGATGCGCTCGGCGATCGAAGCGGGCGCGGCAACACACACAGTGGTGCGCACGTCACTGTCGCCGAACGTGGCGAAGATGCGGTTGATCACGGGCACGAACCCGCTCGCTTCCCGGCGGCCGGGGAGCATGACGATGGCGAGGTTGAACACGGTCGCCCAGTCGTCGAGCGTGCGGGTCACGCCCGCCAGGCTCGTGAGCGAAATCTGCGGGTCGGGGTTCTGCGCCACGCCGGAGCACGCTAGCGCGACCGTGGTGTACCGACGCGACGGTTGCGACGCCTGGCTCGCCCGCTCCTGATCCTCGTACAGTTCGGCGCCGTACGCGCAGTGGGAGGGTGACGAGTGGGAACAACTGTTTCGTTTCCGAGCAACGGGTCCGAAGCCGCCGGGTATCTCGCCGAGTCGGCGAGCGGATCGGGTGCCGGTGTCCTCGTCATCCAAGAGTGGTGGGGACTCGACCCGAGCCTGAAAGGCGTGGCCGACAAGCTCGCGGCCGAAGGGTTCACCGCCCTCGCGCCCGACCTGTACCACGGTGAACTCGCGGGCCACACCGAGATGGACAAGGCCGCGCAGCTCATGAACGCGCTGCCGCAGGACCGCGCCGCGCGCGACATGGTCGGCGCGATCGACTACCTGCTCGCGCATTCGGCGGTGAGCGGCGACAGGGTCGGTGTCGTCGGGTTCTGCATGGGCGGCATGCTCAGTTTCGTGATCGGTGCCGTGGCCGGCGACAAGGTCGGCGCGGTGGTGCCGTTCTACGGCGCGCCGCTCGGCGACGGCGGACCCGACTGGTCGAACCTCAGCGCACCGATCCAGGGCCACTTCGCCGAGAACGACGACTTCTTCCCGCCCGACGCGGTGAACGCGCTCGGCGAGAAGCTCGAAGCCATGGGCAAGTCCGTCACGATCTACGTGTACCCGGGCACCGGCCACGCGTTCGCGGGCGACCACAACGCGCTCGGCACGTTCGACAACGCCGCGGCCGCGCAAGCGTGGTCGCGCACCCTCGAGTTCCTCCGCAAGAACCTGACGTAGGCGGCGTCAGCGGAGCCGGCCTGATCACCGTCAGTCGCACGGGCGATGGAAGGCGGAGCGCAAGCCCGACCAATAGACGTGGCGTCAGCCGAAGCCGATCGCCTTCAGCATCGCGGGCGGCATCTCGTCGCGGCCTTCCGCGAGCAACTTCGCCCGTTCGATGTTGATGGCGTCGCGCGGGTCGCGTTCGCGCCAGCGGTCCCACGGACCGGGCGGGATGCTGCCCGCGACGCAGTGCCGGAGATACGTCTGGAGTTCGCGCACCTGGGCCTCGCCACCGACCGGCCCGTGGCCGGGCACGATCGTCTCCGCGAGTTCCGCGACTGCGTCGAGGACGTCGGCCCACGTGCCCGGGTCACCTTGGAACGCGAGGGGCGTGACGCCGAAGAAGCACAGGTCGCCCGCGAACAACACGTCGCAGTCGGCGACGAGCACCATCAGGTCGCCCGACGTGTGCCCGGTGGCGGGCAGGATCTCGATGCGATCGGTGAGTTGGGCGGCGTCGGTGACGAGATGCGTGACGGGGCGCGTGCCGGCCTCGGCCAGTGCGTCGAACTCGGCGTCGAACGCGGGCATGAACCGCTTGTACGCGTCGAGCGGCATCTCGCCGTCGAGCAGGTGACTCGTCTGTTCGGAGCCGTACACCGCCGCCATCGGGAATCCGCGGGTGCCGCCCACGTGGTCGATGTGCGCGTGGGTGAGGACGAGCCGGCGCACGGGCCGTCCGAGTGCGTTCACCGCGCTCACGAACGGTTCCCACTGCGACGGCACCATCAGCGTGTCGATCACGGTGAGGCCGTCGGCGTCGGCGACGACACCGGCGTTGCTCACGCCCGATTCGCCGCCCGGTTGGATCCAGGCCCACACGCCGTCGGCGAGCTGGTCGAGTTTCACGCCCGGAACCCTAGGCCCGTAGCCTGCCTGCCATGTCCGAACGCTCCCGCTCCTTGCCCCGCCGCTCGTGCCTGTCGGTTCCCGGTTCGTCCGAGAAGATGATGGGCAAGGCCCCCGGACTCGGTGCCGACATGGTGTTCCTCGACTTGGAGGACGCGGTCGCGCCGCTCGAGAAGGTGCCGTCGCGGGCCAAGATCGCGAAGGCGATTCGTGAGCTCGACTGGGGCGACACCGTGCTGTGCGTGCGCGTCAACGCGTGGGACACCGAGTGGACCTACGGCGACGTCATCGAGGTCGTCGAGACCGCGGGGGAACGCCTCGACGAGTTGATGCTCCCGAAGGTCGAGACCGCCGCCGACGTGCAGGCGCTCGACAAGCTGCTCACCCAGATCGAGAAGGTCACGGGCCGCCAGTCGCGCGTCGGTATCGAAGCGCAGATCGAAACCGCGCGGGGTCTCATCAACGTCGAGGAGATCTGCGCGGCGAGTGACCGGTTGGAGACGATCATCTTCGGCCCCGCCGACTTCGCCGCGTCGACCGAGATGCCGGTGCTGACCGGTGGTGTGCAGATCCCCGAGTATCCGGGCGACCACTTCCACTACGTGTTCTCGAAGATCCTCATGGCCGGGCGCGCCAACGGCCTGCAAGTGATCGACGGCCCGTTCCTCAAGATCCGTGAGCTCGACGCGCTACGCGACTACGCGATGCGCTGCCGAATCCTCGGCTTCGACGGCAAGTGGGCCCTGCACCCCGACCAGGTCACGGTCATCAACGAGGTGTTCACGCCCACGCAGGAACAGTTCGACCGCGCGTTCGACATCCTCGAGGCCTACGAGAAGGCCACGACCGAAGGCGACCGCAAGGGCGCGGTCATGTTCGGCGACGAGATGATCGACGAAGCCAGCCGCAAGATGGCAAACAAGTTCGTCATGCGCGGCGAACGCGCGGGTATGGCCCGCAGCTAGGTGTCGGGGTCGTCCGGCATGAGCGCAGCCGGGTCGACCTCGTACGGATCCGGCTCCCGGCGCAGTCGGTCGCGCGTTTCGTAGAGCACGTCGAGCGCGCGCCAATCCTTTGCTCTGTCAGTCGCGACCTTTGACCGGATGATGTCGTCGATGTCGGCTGCGAAGATCGAGATGTCGCCCAACAGGTATCGGCGCGCGTTACGTACGACGTCGTCGTAGGTGCCGACGTCGGGCAACTGCATCAGCACGTCGATGGGGCCATCCGAGGTGACGTAACTGCAAATCGTCTCGGTCCGAAACTCCATCGCGTTGATGACGGGATGCGGCTCGAACGTGCTCGCTCCGATCTTTCTTGCGGTGTCGGGCCTGCTCAGTACTGCGGCCAAGCGCTCCAGATTCTGCGGTTCGGGATCCGGCATGATGTCGAGGTCGTCGGTCGACATGGGCGCACCCTGAATACGCGCACCCAACCCGCCCACGATGACGAATCGGACGTCATTCGCTTCCAGCGCTCGAATGAGGTCGATCAGCAAGTTTCGGGCGCCGGTCGCAGCGCGCTGAGGAATGCGTTGTCTGCTTCAAGGATCTGCAGTCGCTCGATTGGTGGCTTCGAGAGCAACCAATCCACCTGGGCGAGGAGCTCAGGGTCGGACTTCCACTCGCCATTCAGCAACGCGTCCTTGGCGGCACGGATCCGATCGGCGTGATTCACATGACGATCCTAGAACCGACCTGGGACAGATTTAGGAAGCCTCGAAGAAGCCGTCTTCGGCCAGGGTGGGGACGACCGTGCTCGCGTCGAGGG
The DNA here is from genome assembly GCA_034408875.1 of Actinomycetota bacterium. Taxonomy (GTDB): domain Bacteria; phylum Actinomycetota; class Acidimicrobiia; order IMCC26256; family PALSA-610; genus JANNHK01. Next base: position 758 of record JAWXCJ010000202.1, on the reverse strand, counting down.
CGACGAGGTAGTCGAGGTCGGCGGTCCACTGCTTGGCCACGAGCTCACGGCCGGTCACGCATTCCCGCAGCCAGGTCTCGAGCTGCGCGCCCGCGGCCGTGAACGTCGCGGCCGCGGCCTGCGCCTCGGGCGACAGCGTCAGACCCGATGTCGCGGCGATGACTGCGCCCGCGCCGAGCCAGTCCTCGAGCGACGGCCGCACACCGTGCCCGGCGCCGATCGACGACCACCGCTCCGCGCACGCGACGACGGTCGTGCGTCGGTCGCGCCGAAGCGCGGCCGCCACCGCGGTGCGGTTGCGGAAACAGCCGAGCGTGATCCGCGGTGCGTGCCGGCCGGCCGCGACAACGGCGGCACCGTTCGCCGACCACAACGCGACCCGTTCACCCGGAACGAGGTGGGCCGTGCTCTGCGGCGCCAACGTCATGCGGGCCGAGTCGTCGTAGCGCGCCTTCGGCACCTCGTAGGTGTCGGGCGGAACCGTGTCGTTGCGGCCCACCGCGAAGACCCGCGCCCCGCGATCGACCGCCATCGTCACCGTCGTCGAGAACGAGAACGCATCGACGACGACCAGGTCGTCACCCCGGTCAGCTGCCTCGCCCGCACCCCGCTCACCCCACTCGAGGTGCACGCCGACGTCAGGCCACGGATCCCACACGACCGGCGAGGCTACGCGGCGCGCGTGGGCTACGTAGGTAGTGCCGGGCGGGTCGGGTGGGTTCCGACGCGATCGGGTTGGGCGCGGGGTCAGCCGTTCG
>JAWXCJ010000201.1:0-8709 GCA_034408875.1 Actinomycetota bacterium | reverse complement strand
CGCGGACCTTGTCGTGATTGCCGCTGGCGATCACCAGAGGCAGCGGCAGCGTCACGCTCGGGGTGCCGGCGCCTCGGACACCATTTCCTGCTGGGCCGCGATGATCTCGGAGATGCCGAGGTGCGCGAGGTCGAGGAGCGAGTCGAGTTCGGCGCGGGTGAACGCGAGCCCTTCGGCCGTGCCCTGCACTTCGATGAACCGCTCGGATGCGGTCATCACGACGTTCATGTCGGTCTCGGCCCGCACGTCTTCGGAGTACTCGAGGTCGAGGAGCGGAACGCCGTCGACGACACCGACCGAGATCGCGGCGCCCGCTTCGAGGATCGGATGCGTCGCGATCGTGCTCGTGCCCATGAGGCGAGTGCACGCGTCGTGGAGTGCGATCCACCCGCCGCAGATCGACGCGGTGCGAGTGCCACCATCGGCCTGGAGCACGTCGCAGTCGACGGTGATCTGCACGTCGGGCATCTTGCGCAGGTCGGTGACCGCGCGCAGGCTGCGCCCGATGAGCCGTTGGATTTCCTGCGTACGGCCCGACTGCTTGCCCTTCGCCGCTTCGCGGTCGACGCGCTCGGGCGACGAACCCGGAAGCATCGAGTACTCGGCAGTGACCCAGCCCTTGCCCGAACCCTTCAACCACGGCGGAATGCGGTCGGCCACCGACGCGGTGCACAACACCCGCGTGCGCCCGAACTCGACGAGCACGGAGCCCATCGCCATCTCCGTGTAGTCGCGGATGAATCGCACGGATCGCAGCTCGTCGGGAGCACGGCCGGAAGCTCGGTTCGTCACCCGCGGGAGACTAGTTGTTGGGCCTCGCCCGATTCGATGTCACACGTGCGTAACGAGGTGCGGCGCGGCGAGCACGACCGCCTTGCCGAAACTCTCCGACGCTTCTTCGACCGACACGACCGGGTCGAGCGTCGGCCACAAGTGCGTGATCAGCACGTGGCGGGCCTGCGCGGCGCGCGCCATCTCGCCGGCCTGACGCGCCGAGAGGTGGATCGGCGCGCGGATGTCGTCATGCTGGTACGTCGCCTCGCTCAGCAGGAGATCGGCACCCTTTCCGAAGACCTCGGCGCTCCACTCCGGTCCGGTGTCCGACGTGTACACGAGCCGCTTGCCCTCGTGCGCGAACTCGACCGCCATCGTGGGCGGCGGGTGGTCGGTGCGCGAGAAGCGCAGCGCGATGTCGCCGACAGTGGCCGATGCACCGTCGCCGATCAACGTCCAGTCGAAGGTCGTCCCCCACTCGCCGACCATCGCCTCGAGCTGCTTCTCGACGCCTTCGGGCGCGTACACGGGGAGGTGCTCACGCTCCAGCCCGTACTTGTTGAGCACGTGCAGGCCGTACAGGTCGACGCAGTGGTCGGGGTGGCCGTGCGTGATCACGACGGCCGTGAGGTCCTGCGGGTGCACATGTTGTTGGAGGTTCGCGAACGATCCGTTGCCGCAGTCGAGCCACACCGCGACATCGCCCGCGCGCACCAGGTACCCGCTGCATGCGCCTCCCGCGGGGGCGCCGTACGACCCCGAGCATCCCAGCACCGTCAGTTCCACTTCCATGCCTCCACGTGAACGACTTCCGGACCGAGGAACCGCGAGCCGAGCGTGGCGAACGTGTCGACGTCGCCGCTCGTGAAGAACTCGTGACGGGCGCTACGCGCGATGAGACGCTCGCCGCCGAGCAGCGCTCGCACTTCGAACGCCGTCTCCTCGGCGCTCGATACCAACACGACATCGGGCCCCATCACGTCGGCGATGGTACGAGCCAGCAGCGGGTAGTGCGTGCACCCGAGCACGAGCGTGTCGACCTTCGCGGCGATGACTGGCGCGAGGAGACGCTGCGCGAGCACGTGCACCTGGTCGGAATCGACGTCGCCGCCCTCGACGAACTCGACAAAGCCCGGGCACGCCGCGCACGCGAGCTCAGCGCCCGGTGCCAGTTCCGCCGCGGCGCGCTGATACGCGCCGGACGAAATCGTGCCGACGGTACCGATCACACCCACCCGGCCCGACTGTGTGGCGCGAAATCCCGCGCGCAAGCCGGGTTCGATGACGCCGATGATCGGAACGTCGGTGCGCGCCCGCAGGTCGTCCATCGCGACCGACGCCGCGCTGTTGCAGGCAACGACGATCATCCGCGCGTCGCGCGCAAGGAGAACGTCGACGATCTGCGCGGAATAGCGGCGGACGTCGGCGGCGGCCTTGGGCCCGTAGGGAAACCGCGCCGTGTCACCGAAGTACACGAGGTCGTCGTACGGCAACAGGTCGATGAGGGCCCGCATCACAGTCAGCCCGCCCAGTCCGCTGTCAAACACGCCGATCGGGCGCTCAAGGGCCGTCATGTCGCGTTTACGCTACCCCGCAGCCGCGCGCCGCAGGCGGTCGCCGACCGCCGCGCCCAGCCCCGCCTGGGGTGGCGCGACCACGAGCAAGATGTCCACTCCCTGACTATCGGCCTCTCGCAGCCGCGCGTAAAGCACGCGCGCATACTCGTCGACATCGGCGGGAGGATCGAGCACGGTCGCCTGGACAAAGTTCACATTCGCGATCGCGTCGGCGAGCGCGAGCACGGCGACCGGGCGCCCCGCCGCCGCGTGCTGCGCGGCGCGGGCTTCGAGTTCGGCTTCGGCGACGACCTCGACCTGGGCGCGGGGCGAGTAGTGCGAGGCCATCGTGCCCGGGGCCGCCACCTCGCCCTCGGTCCGGCGGCGCAGAGGACGCCCGGCCACGACTTCGAGTTGCGCGTCGGTAATGCCACCGACGCGCAAGATCTGCGGCTCGGGTCCGCTGACATCGACAATCGTCGACTCGACACCCACCGCACAGGGCCCGCCGTCGAGGACGAAGTCGACATCGGACCCGAGGTCGGCACGCACGTGTTCGACCCTCGTCGGGCTGACGCACCCGAACCGGTTGGCCGACGGGGCCGCGATGCCACCGTCGAACGCGCCAAGCAGCGCCAACGCAATCGGATGCGCCGGCACCCGCACCGCGACCGTTGCGTCGGACCCTGCTCGCCGCACGACGAGGGTGAGCGGTCCGGGCCAGAACTTCCGCGCGAGGCGGGTAGCGAGTTCGGGGACGACGAGGCCGTAGGCGGCGAGATCGGCGTGCTCGGGTACGTGCGTGATGACGGGGTGGTCGGCGGGGCGGCGTTTCACCTCGTAGAGGCGGCGCATCGCTTCCGGGTTCGCGGCATCGGCGCCGAGCCCGTACACGGTCTCGGTCGGGAACGCGACGAGTCCACCGTCGCGCAACACCGCAACCGCGCGCTCGATGTCGCTCACCAGTAGTTGATGCGCGTCGCGCGTTCCTCGACGACGTCGATGTCGTCGGTCCACGCGCCCGACGACAGGTACTTCCACCCGCCGTCGGGAAGCAGCACCACGATCGTCCCTTGGTCCATCGTGGCGGCCATCTTGGCGGCGCCGGCCGCGGCCGCGCCCGACGAGATCCCGGCAAACACACCGCATTCGTTCAGCAGCCGGCGGGTCCATTCGATCGACTCGCGTGGGCGCACGATGAACTTCCGATCGAGTACGACGGGGTCGAAGATCGGCGGGACAAACCCGTCGTCGAGATTCCGCAAGCCCTGCACGAGCTCGCCCGCCGGTGGTTCGACGGCGACGATCTTCACGTCGGGCCGTTGTTCCTTGAGATAGCGCCCGACACCCATCAGCGTGCCGCTCGTTCCGAGTCCGGCGACGAACACGTCGACCTCGGGGCAGTCACGCCAGATCTCGGGGCCGGTGCCCTCGTAGTGCGACAGCGGATTCGCCGGATTGCCGTACTGGAACAGGTACACGTACCTCGGTTCGTCGGCCGCGATCTTCTCGGCCATGCGGATCGCGCCGTTGCTTCCCTCTTCACCGGGCGAGAACGTGATCTCGGCGCCGAAGATCTCGAGCAGTTGGCGCCGTTCGACGGACACGTTCTCCGGCATGACAACACGCAGCTTGTATCCGCGCAGCTTCGCGACGAGCGCGAGGCCGATGCCCGTATTCCCCGACGACGGTTCGAGAATCGTCGCACCGGGCGTGAGCACGCCGTCGCGTTCGGCCAGCTCGATCATCTTCAGCGCGATGCGGTCCTTCGACGAGCCGCCCGGGTTCTGCCCTTCGAGCTTGGCCCAGATCTTCACGTCGGGGTTCGGCGACAGCGCGTGCACGCCGACCAGCGGCGTGTTCCCGATCGTCCCGAGAATGTCGTCGAACTTCACGTCACCCGCCGGCGACTGCCGGCATCACCGTGAGTACATCGCCATCGGCGACTTTGGTGTCGAGCCCTTCGAGATACCGGATGTCGTCGTCGTCCTTGTAGACGTTCACGAACTTGTGGAGTTCGCCCGAGTCCGCGAGCAGGTTGCCCGTCAGCCCCGGGTACCGCGCGGTGAGGGCCTGGAACACCTCGCCCACCGTCGAGCCCTCGACCGCGACCGACGGCCGGCCGTCGGTATGGGTGCGCAAGACGGTCGGAAGCTTCACCTCGACGGACATAGGTATGAGGTTACAACCCGACCGAACCGGTCGAGATTCCGGCTACCCGCGATCGATGGCGACGGGGATCTCCGCGATCTGGTCGCTTCGGATGCGGAAGGCTCGCAGCACGGGGGCACCGTCCCGGAGACTCACGATCACGTACATCCAATTGGGATCGACCGCGGAGCGGACGTCGGTGGGCGACGGGTAGGCGTCGGTGTGGGTGTGGCTGTGCCACACCCCGACGATCTCCTGGCCGCGGGCCTCGGCCGCGCGCATCGCGCCGAGCATGTCCTTCGGGTCGACAGTGAACGTGACCGCCGACGCGTCGGCATTGCGGCACGGCCGCGCCTCGCTCGCCACGCCCGTCGGCTCACCGTTCGCCAGCACCGGTCCGACGAGCATGCCGCACGCTTCGTCGGGCAACCCGTCGTAGCAGTGGGCGACGATCGTGCGGTACTGCGTTTGGGTCAGCCGCAGGGTGGGTGACGCGAACGCCATTACGCCTCCCCGATCAAGATTGGCCTGCCTCCCGCAGCGTGTTCCACACGCGCTCCGCCGTACACGGCATGTCGAGGTGCGTGATACCCAGGTGCGAGAGCGCGTCGACGATCGCGTTGTGGACCGCGGGCGTCGAACCGATGGTCGCCGACTCGCCGATGCCTTTGGCGCCGAGCGGGTTGTGCGGGCTGGGCGTGACCGTGTTCGACACCTCGTACGACGGCAGTTCGGCCGCCGACGGGACCGCGTAGTCCATGAGGTTGGCCGTGATCGGGTTCGCCTCGTCGTCGTACTGAACGGCCTCGAACAACACCTGCGCGACACCCTGCGCGATGCCGCCGTGCTGCTGGCCCGCGACGATGAGCGGGTTCACGATGTTGCCGCAATCGTCGACGGCGATGTGACGCGTCAACTCGACACGGCCGGTGTCGCGGTCGATCTCGACAACGGCGACATGCGATCCGAATGGGAACGACGAACCGCCGGCGGCGAAGTCGCCTTCGTGCGCGAGGCGCTCGGCCATGCCTTCGGGCCGGCGGGCCGGGTCCTTCACCGCTTGCGCGAGTTCGGTCCACGCGAGCGCGCGGGCCGGCACACCGGCGACGTGAAGGCCGTCGTCGCCGACGACAATGTCGTCGGGACTCGCCTCGAGCAAGTGGGCCGCGAGTTGCTTCGCCTGCGCGAGCACCTCGTTGCTCGCGACCTGCAACGCGGAACCCCCGATCTGCAAGGAGCGCGACCCGCCCGTGCCCCCGCCGCGCGGGACCTCGGCCGTGTCCGACTGGAGGATCGTGACCTTCTCCATGGGTACGCCGAGCACGTCGCTGATGATCATCGCGAACGTCGTCTCGTGGCCCTGGCCGTGGGCGCTGGTTCCGACCCGGCCGATGACCGTGCCGTCGTCGTTGACCTCGATTGCGCCGTACTCCTGCGTGAGCACCATCGGCGCACTCACTTCGAGGTACGACGCAACCCCGATGCCCATCAGCGTGCGGCCGTCGCGCTTGCGACGCGCGGCCTGCTCGGCCCGCAGCGTCTTGTAGTCGGCCGCGACGAGTGCGGCGTCGAGCGCGCGCTCGTACTCACCGGAGTCGTAGGTCGCGACACCGACGACGGTGGTGAACGGGAACGCGTCGGGTTGGATGAAGTTCTTGCGCCGGATCTCGGCCGGGTCCATGTCGATCTCGTCGGCGGCGATGTCGAGGATGCGCTCGACGAGGTGGATCGCTTCGGGGCGCCCCGCGCCGCGGTACGCCCCGACCGGTGTGGTGTTGGTGATCGCGGCTTGCCAGTTGAACTCGACCTTGGGAATCACGTACACGTTCTGCGCCATCATCTGCGTGAAGAACGGCAGGAACGCACCGATCGACGGGTACGCGCCCGCGTCGGCCACGGTACGCACGCGAATGCCGGTGATCGTGCCGTCGCGCTTCACGCCGAGTTCGGCGTAGTGGATCATGCCGCGGCCGTGGTTCATCGCGAGCATGTTCTCGGTACGGGTCTCGGTCCACTTCACCGGCCGGTTCAGCACCTGCGCGGCCTTGCACGTGAGGATGTGCTCGGGGTACGTGCCTGCCTTCGATCCGAAGCCGCCGCCGACGGCCACCGTGCGGACCCGCAGCACGGCTGGGTCGAGGCCGAGCACTCCGACGAGTTCGGCCTGCACCCCGTGTGGACCCTGCGACGCGACAGTCACGGTCATGCCGCCCGCCGGTTCGCCCGGAACCGCGACGACACCGTTCGGCTCCATCGGTGCGCCCGCGAGTCGCTGGTTGACAATGCGGGCCGAGACGACGACGTCGGCGTCGTCGAGGACACCTGCGACCGGGCCCGTCCCCATCGCGTTCGCGACGTTCGATCCGTGGCCTTCGTGGATGAGCACCGCGCCCGGTTCGAGCGAGGCCTCCATGTCGGCGATCGCGGGCAGCGGGTCGTAGTCGACGATGACCACTTCCGACGCGTCGACGGCTTGCGCCTTCGACTCCGCGACGACGACCGCGACGAGGTCGCCGACGAACCGGACGCGGTCGCGAGCCAGGATCGGTCGGTTCATCGTGGGCGGCAGCATCATGAACCCGTGCTGGTCGGCCAGGCCGAAGTCGGCGGCGACGTAGATGGCGACAACGCCCGGCATCGCGGCCGCGTCGGCCGTGTCGATGCCCTCGATGGCGGCATGGGCGATGGTCGAACGGACGAACGCGACGTGCAGGAGACCCGGCACCGACACGTCGTCGTAGTACTCGGTGTCACCGGTGAGGATCCCGGGGTCCTCCCGGCGCAACACCGCATTCCCGAGGATCGATCCCGCCGTTGCCATGCCGTGTTCCTCCCGAGTACCGAAGCGAGCGCACACTAGCGGCGGGGGCCGCGGCCATTCCCCGCAACTCGGGGCCCGGCGGGTCGATGAGATCCCGTGAAGCCAGGCGCAGGTCCGCAGGCGCGGACGGCGATCCGACGTGTTGTTGAGATAGAGCGCCGGAGGCCGTAGCCGCATATGGAAGGCATCGCCGGGGTTCAGGCGCGCATCGCGGAGATCACGAGCCGGTTCTCGACGCCCTCGGTCGGGGGCGGGGTCCTCGGCGCGGGCGAGGTGGAGGAAGTACAGGATTTCGCCGCGCAGCTTGCCGAAGCGCAGGCGACCACCGAGGCGCCGGTCCCGTCGGCCGACCTGAACAAGGCCGGCGTGAACCCGACGCAGTGGTCGCAGGATTTCCTCGGCGCGCTCGGGATGCCCGTGACGGCCGAGAATGTCCGGGCCGTGAACGCGTGGCAGCAGGCCGAAGGCACGGCCGCCGCGTTCAACCCGCTCGCGACCACGCAGAAGTGGAACGGCGCGACGAACTTCAACAGTGTCGGCGTGAAGAACTTCCTGTCGTACGAGGACGGACTCGCAGCCAACGTCGACGTCATCCAGAACGGCAAGTACCCGAACATCCTCGCCGCGCTCACGAAGGGCACGAACGCGATGGAGGTCGCGGAGGCCATCAACGACTCGCCGTGGGGTTCCGGCGGCCTCGTGATCAAGATCCTTCAGGCGCAGTAGTTCGCCGCGATTTCCTTCATCACCGCGTCGAACTCCGCCATTGTCTCGCCGAGCACCTGCGCGACGGGTTTGATCCCCTCGATGCGCCCGGCGACCTGGCCGCCGAACGCGAACGACGCGTCCATGTTGCCGCCGAAGTAGAGGTCGAGGACGTTGTCGAGGCCCGGGAACACGGGCTTGCCTTCCTTCTCGGCGCGGTCACTGAACGACGACTTCAGCACGCGGAACGCGGGCGGGTTGTCGCGGTTGAGTAGGTAGGTGTCACCTTCGGTGGCCGCGCAGATGAGATCCTTCCAGTTGGTGTGGACGGGCGATTCGGCCGCGCTCACCATGCGCGTGCCCATCTGCACCCCTTCCGCGCCGAGCACGAACGCGGCGGCCATCGAGCGGCCGTCGCACACCCCGCCGGCCGCGATGACCGGAACATCGACCTTCGAACACACAAGTGGTAGCAACACCATCGTCGACGCGCCCGTCGGTGCCTTGAACCCGCCGCCCTCGTTGCCTTCGACGACGAGCCCGTCGACTCCCGCGTCGACCGCTTTGAGCGCGCCGCGCAGCGAAGGCACGACGTGGAACACGGTGAGTCCCGCGTCCTTCAGGATCCGCGTGAACTTGTTCGGATCACCCGCCGACGTCGTCACGAACGTGACGCCGTTCTCGACGACGAAGTCGACGATG
>JAWXCJ010000200.1:0-9847 GCA_034408875.1 Actinomycetota bacterium | reverse complement strand
GATCTTCCCGAGGTACATGACGACGACCCGGTCGCTCACGTTCTTCACGACTGCGAGGTCGTGCGCGATGAAGATGAGCGTGAGCCCGTAGCGGGCTTTCATGTCTTCGAGCAGGTTCAGGATCTGCGCCTGCACCGACACGTCGAGCGCGGACACCGGCTCGTCGCAGATGATCACCTTCGGTTCGGTGATGACGGCCCGGGCAATCGAGATCCGCTGGCACTGCCCGCCCGAGAACTGATGCGGCCGCCGACCTCGCACCACCGCAGGATCCATCCCGACCGCGTCGAGCACCTCGTCGACCTTTGCCTGGCGAGATGCTTCGTCACCGAACTTCCAGATGCGCAAGCCCTCACCGATGATCTCCTCGACTTTACGGCGTGGGTTCAGCGACGAAATCGGGTCTTGGAAAATCATCTGGAGGCGCGGGCGAATCTGGCGGAGCGCCTCGCCGTTGAGACCCGTGAGGTCCTGCCCGTCGAACACGACGCGTCCACCTGTGGGATGCGGAAGCTGGATCATCGCCCGGCCGGTCGTCGACTTGCCGCAACCCGATTCGCCGACGAGTCCGACGGTCTCGCCCTCGACGACATCGATGCTGACGTCGGAGACAGCGTGCACCTTCAAGCCGGTGCGGCCCACGGGAAACTCGACGACGAGGCGCTCGGCCCGGAGCAGAGTTTCGCTCTCGGGGCGCATGTGTGCGGTACCGCTGCCCGCCATGATCAGCCCACTCCCGGGGTCACAGTCGAATCGGTCACGTCGATCGCGCCCTCGCTCGCAGCACGGTTGCGCGCCAGTGCTTCGCGCCCTTCGGGTGTCCCCACCGGGAAAAAGCACGCGTACTGATGGTCGACCGTCTCACCATCCCTGAGCATCGGGTCCTCCTCGCGGCACCGCGACTGCGCGTACGGGCAGCGCGCCGCGAAGCTGCACCCCTGCCGTTCGCCGACCAGGTCCGGCGGACGACCGGCGATGGCGGAGAGACGGGTGTGGCTCTTGTCCGAGAGCTTCGGAATCGACTTCAGCAGGGCCTCGGTATACGGGTGGCGCATCTGCGTGAACAGCGTGCGCGCCGATGCCTTCTCGACGATGCGGCCTGCGTACATGACCGCGATGTCGTCGGCCCGGCCCGCGACGACACCGAGGTCGTGCGTGACGAGGATCATGCCCATGAAACGCTCGCGTTGCTGCGCTTGCAACAGGTCGAGGATCTGCGCTTGCACGGTAACGTCGAGGGCCGTCGTCGGCTCGTCGGCAAACAGCAGCTTGGGGCCGCACGCGAGCGCGATGGCGATCATCACCCGCTGGCGCATGCCGCCCGACAGTTGGTGCGGGTACTCCTTGAGCCGGCGCTTCGGTTCGGGGATCCCGACCGACGAGAGGAGCGCCACGGCGGTCTCGCGTGCGAACGACTTGTCGACATCGAGGTGGTAGCGCAACGACTCCGTGATCTGGTTCCCGATCTTCATCACGGGATTCAGCGATGTCATCGGGTCCTGGAAGATCATCGACATCTGCGTGCCCCAGAAGCGCTGCATGTCCTTCGGGACCAAGTTGGCGACCTCGGTGCCTTCGAACTGGATGCTGCCGTCGCGAATGAGGTTGTGCTTCGGCAGCAGGCCCATGATCGAGCGCGACAGCACCGACTTCCCGCACCCGGACTCGCCGACGATGCCGAGCGTCTTGCCCCGTTCGAGCGAGAAGGAGACGCCGTCGACGGCACGCACGGTGCCGCGTTCGGTCCGGAAGTACGTCTTGACGTCTTCGACCTCGAGCAGCGCGGCGTCGCCGGGCGCGTCGGGGAAGCGTTCGGCGCGCGACTTTCGGCTCACAAAGACGACTCCCGCACGTCGAAGTGGCCGCGAATCTTGTCACCGGCAAAGTTCAGCGCGAGCACCGTGAGGAACAGCGCAGTCGCCGGGACGAACGCGATGTGCGGGGCGGTCTCGAGGTCTTTGCTGCCCTCGAGCACCATCTTTCCCCACGAGATCGGGTCATCGACACCGAACGCGGTCTGGATGCCGAGTCCGAGAAACGCGAGCGTGCCCTCGGCCACGATCACGATCGCGACGCCGACCAGCGCAAGCGACGCCATCGGCATCAGCACGTTGGGCAACACTTCACGTCTGAGGATGGTGCTGTCCTTCGCGCCGAGGACACGAGAAGCCTGCACGAACTCGCGTTGCGACCACTGCAAGGAGTTGGCGCGCGTCAGTCGCAGGATCGGCGCGACGGAAAGGATGAACAGCGTCAGGACGATGTCCCACAGGTCGCGGCCCCGGAAACTCACGATCGCAAGGGCGAGCACCACCGCCGGAAACGACAGAAGAATGTCGCCGCCGGCCATCGACGTGCGTTCGAACCACCCCCGCCGGAACCCGGCGATGAGGCCGATCGTTCCGCCGACAAGCAGTCCGCCCGCTACGGCCGCGATCCCGACGATGAGCGAGATCCGTGTGCCGGAAACCGTGCGCGACAGCAGGTCACGTCCGAGCTTGTCGGTGCCGAGCCAGTGATCGCTGGAAAAGCTCTCCTTCGACTTGCCGACGAAGTCGGTCGGGTCGTCGAGCGGCAGCATCGGTCCGAAGGCCGCGAGAAACGTCATCAGTACGAGCCACGCGATCGCGAGCCAGAATCCGAAGCCGAGCCGCCGCTTGACGGCGTCGCCCGGCGCGCCGCTCGCGCCGTGGACCTCGGCCACGATCGCGTCGGTACGGATCTCCAGCGCCGACTCGACGTAGAGCGAATTGTCGGGCAGCGACTCGCTGAGCGGAGAGTCAGCGCGCGGATCGGGCATGACGCACTCTCGGGTCGAGGAAGCCGTAGAGGATGTCGACGACGAAGTTGACCATCACGTACACGAACGTGATCACAAGCACCGACGCCTGCACAATCTGGAATTCGCGGCGGAGGATGCCCTCCGTGATCACGAGGCCGAGGCCCGGGACGAGGAAGATCTGTTCGACCACGATCGCGCCACCGATGAGTGCGCCGACCTGGATACCCACGACGGTGATGAGCGAGAACATCGACGGTCGCAGTGCGTGCCGGAACAAGATCCGCCGGGCCGGGATGCCCTTGGCCTTCGCCATGAAGATGAAGTCTTCGTGCAACGTCGCGACGAGGTCGGTGCGCAAGAGCCGCTGGTACACGGCGGCGAGACCCAACCCGAGCGTGAGCGCAGGCAAGAACATCGCCTTGGCTTTGTCCCGGAATGCCGCGTCGATGTCGTAGCGCGTCGGGAACCAGCCCAACTTGTTACCGAAGATGAAGAGCAATACGAGCGCGAGCACGAACGAGGGCAGCGCGATGAGCGCAAACGAAAGTCCGGTCGTGCTCTTGTCGAGCACCCCGTTGGCGCGGTAGGCGGAAATGATCCCCACCGGGATCGCGATCAGGAGCGCGATGGCCTGCGCGTAGAGCATGAGCGCGATCGATGTCGGCAGGCGCTCGCTGATCGTTTGAGACACCGGCACGCCGGTGATGACCGAGTCGCCGAAATCGCCCTGCACCGCATTCCCCAGCCAGGTGAAGTAACGCACGAGCAACGGATCGTCGAGGTTGAGTTCCTCGCGGATCTTGATCGTGTCCTCACACGCGGTCCGCGTATTGAGATCGAGCTCGGGATCGTCGCAGATGCTGAGGTCCTGCACTGCCTGGGGCCCGAGGAAGTTCACCTCGGGCCCACCCGGCAGCATGGTCATGAGCATGAACGTCAGAAAGGACACCACGAGCAGCACCGGCACCAAGAGCGCCAGGCGGCGCAGCAAGAACCCCATGCCGAGTCCCTTCCCCGTTCTGCCCGCTTAACCGATCCAGATATTCGCCAGACTGTGGCGACCTTCGTTCATGCCGTACGAGGTCTGGCCCGTGGGCAACTCGAAGCCCACGACGCCGTTCACCTCGGGCTTGACAACAATGCCCCACATCGTGTGGTTGATCCAGATGTACGGCGTGATCTCGTTGATCTTGGTCGTGATCTCGCCCCAGATCTCCTTTCGCGTCTCGAAGTCGCCTTCTTCACGCTGCTGGAGCAACAGGGCCTGGATCTCGTCGTTGTCGAGACGGGGCCAGTTAATCGAGATCGCGCCGAGCGACCGCTGGTCGATGAACGCACCGTCGTAGTCGGGGTCGAGGGCGCCGAACTGGCGGTACAGCACCATCTCGTAGTTGCCGACCGCGGCTTCGGTGATGAACGCGGCCTGCTCGACCGGGATCTTCGAGATCGTGGCCAACGGCGACCAGAGTTCCTGGACCGTCTGGAAGAACAGGTCGTTGTCGGGGCTCGGCGTGGTCTTGTACTCGAACGTGATCTTCCCGCCGTCGCACTCGGCCGGCACGTCGGTGCAGTACTCGTCGATCAGGCTCTGCGCCATCGCCGGGTCGTACTGCGGGAAATTGTCGACCTCGGTGTAGAAGAGGTTGTCCGGGTGGAAGAGCCCGTTGGCAATAGTGCCGAAGCCGGCATCGTTGAGTTCGATGACCGTCTCGCGGTCGAGGCCGTAAGCAAGCGCCTGACGCACGCGCACGTCGTCGAACGGCGGCTTCGTCATGTTCATCATGAGGAACGTTTCTTCGTTCAACTCGTCGATGTACTCGTCGAAGCCGTCGTCTTCGATGTATTCGTTGAGGTGCTCGGGGTCCGTCGTGTGCATCATGTCGAGGTCGCCGGCCTGCATGTTCTGGTTCCGGGCCTGACCGTCGGTGGCAATGATGAACGTGACCGAGTCGAGGTGGGGCAGGCCTTCCTGCCAGTAGTCCGGGTTCTTCACGAACTTCGTCTGCGTGTTGAGCTGGCGGCTGTCGATCGTGAATGGACCGGTACCGACGGGCTCCTGGTTGAGCGCGGCATCTTCCTTGGCCGCCGCGATCCACGTCGGCGAAGCGATCATGCCGAACTGCGCCGTCAGCCACGCGGGGAACGTCGCGACCGAACCGGCCATCGTCACCGTCGCGGTCAGGTCGTCGACGATCGTGACCGGGTTCGCGCTACCGAAGATCTGCTTGGGCACGAGCGACGTCAGCGGGTCGGCGAGGATGCCCTCGAAGTGCACCTTGATGGCCTCGGACGTAAGCGGCGTGCCGTCGTGGAACACGATTCCCGCACGAAGCTTGATCGTCCACACCGAGAAGTCCTCGTTCGGTGTCAGCGACTCGGCCAAGTACGGCTGCGCGACGCCCGCTTCGTCGAATGCAGTCAGCGGGTCGAAGACCGCGAGGCCCATCTCGACGCCCGCGATCGCGAAGCGGTTGGTCGTGGGGTTCAGCCCGTCGCTTTCGGCTTCGATGCCGTAGACGAGGTCGCCGCCGTCGACCGGTTCGCCTTCGTCCTCGGGATCGGACGCGGTTTCGGTCGTCGGGTCGCTCCCTCCGCCACCGTCGTCATCGTCGTCGTCTCCGCCGCCACACGCGGCGGCGAGCAACGAAAGGCTCATGAGCACGACGACGAGGCGCGCCCACCGGCTTGCTCGAATGCTGACGCCCGACTTCCTCACGTGTTTTCCCCCTGTCATGGGTCGTCCTCACCGTGGAGGCCGACAACTCACCCTGAGCGCAAAGTGTGACCGATGTCACACTCGGTGTCAGTTCCGGAAATATACATGCGCGAGGGTCGCCCCGACAGGCGGCCCTCGTCGCGCGCAGCGCGTGCCGACGATCAGCCGTCGACCCACATCGAGACGAACTCGTTGCGACCGTTGCTGAACGGCTCAACTTCGCCCTCGACATCAGGGAACATCTGCCCCTGGAGTCCGTGGATGTTGTCCTGCGCGGCGACGGCCCACAGCGTGTGGTTCAACCAGATGTAGACGAGGTCTTCGTTGAGCTTCTCGTTGATCTGGGCCCACAGCGCCCGGCGCGCCTCAAAGTCGGTGCCGATGCGCTGCTCGTCGAGCCAGCCGTCGATCTCCGGGTCGTCGATCCGCGGCCAGTTCACCGAGATCGCCCCGATGCTCTCGGAGTCGAGCCAGAGCATGTCGGAGTCGGGGTCGGTGGCGCCGAACTGCCGCCACAGCACCGCGTTGTAGTTGCCGACCGCGGCTTCGGTGATGAAGGCCGCCTGCTCGACGGGCACCTTGGTGACCGTGACGACGTCGCCCCACATTTCGGACAGGGCTTGGAAGATCAGGTCGTTGTCGACGTTCGGCGTGGTCTTGTACTCGAACTTGATCTTTTCGCCGTCGCACTGATCGGGGACGTCGGCGCAGTAGGCGGCCGCGATCGCCGCCGCCTCGGCGATGTCGTAGGCGGGGAAGTTGTCGATCGGCGTGTACCACCGGTTCTCGGGGTGGAACATGCTGTTCGCGATCGTGAGGATGCCCGAGCCCAGCAAGTCGATCATCTGCTCGCGGTCGGTCGCGCGTGCGATCACCTGGCGGGCCCGAATGTCGTCGAACGGCGGCTTCGAGGTGTTCAGCATGACGAACGTCTCTTCACCCAACTCGTCCTCGAACAGCTGGATGTCGTCGTTCTCGCGGAACTCGACAACCGATTCGTCGCTCGTCGTGTGGATCATGTCGAGGTCGCCGGCCGTGAAGCTCTGGGCCCGCGCCTGGGGGTCGGTCGATACCACGAACGTGATCGCGTCGAGGTGCGGGAGCCCTGCCTGCCAGTAGTTCGGGTTCTTCACGACGGCGGTCTGGATGTTGAGCTGACGGCTGTCGATCATGAACGGACCGGTACCGACCGGCTCCTGGTTGAGTGACGTGTCGGCCGCCGCCGCCTGGATCCACGTGGGCGACGCGATCATGCCGAGCTGGGTCGTCATGTAGTTGGGGAAGTACGGCAGCGGCCGGCTGGTGTTGATGGTCGCGGTGAGGTCGTCGACGATCGTCACCGGTTCGGCTTCGTCGAGCACCGGACGCACGGCGATGCTGATCAGCGGGTCGGCGAGTTGGCCCTCAACGCCAACTTGAATGGCCTCCGACGTGAGCGGTGTCCCGTCGTGGAACACGACTCCGGCACGGAGCTTGATCGTCCAGTGCATGAAGTCGTCGCTCGGCGTCAGCGACTCGGCGAGGTACGGCTGGGCGATGCCCTCGGTGTCGAACTTCGCGAGCGTGTCGAAGATCGCCGTGCCCATCAGCGAACCACTCACGGCGAACCGGTTCGCGGTCGGGTTGAGCCCGTCGCTCTCGGCCTCTATGCCGTAGCTGATCTCGCCACCGTCGACGGGTTCGCCTTCTTCGGCGGCAACCGTCGTTTCGGTCGTGTCGTCGTCGTCACCACCGGCCGCGTCATCGTCGTCGTCGCCGCTGCTGCACGCGGCGCCGACGAGTGCCACGGCCAACCCGGCAACCACGATCCGCGTCGCGAACGCGCGCTTCATCGACTTCACGTCATCTCCCCCGGTCGCCCGTTACCAAAGAACCGAATCGACGAGACCCTAACGAATATCGTCAGGTCAGAACATTCACGCGTGCTTCTGGGCCGAATGTTGTCGCCGAGGTAACCGTTTCCAGACGGACGGAATTCCCGACCAGTTCCTCCCGTTCGGCTGCCGCCAGGCGGGGGCCGTCGAGCAGCTTCGCGTAGGTGCGGGCGCCGCCCGGGAGGTCGCATACGACGAGCGCCCACTCGGGGCCGCCGGCGCGGCCGTGGACGACCGAGTACGCCGCGACCGTGGCGTCACCGTCCCACTCCGCGACGACGGGCGTCTGGTCCGGAAGGGCCACAGAGTCACCGGGCGCGATTCGTCCGGCGGTCGTGGAGTACACGCCGAACGCGTGCTTGGTCATATGCATGCCCACCCCGCTGACGAGGCCGTACGTTCCCGGATCGTCGCGCAGGCGCTCGACCAGCGCCGCGATCGAGTGCACGAGGTACCCGCTGCCGGGGCCGCCGTGGTACGGGAGGCCTCCGGTGACGGTGAGCCCGCGCGGGTCGGTGGGTGCAATTCCCAACGCGTCGCACGCGAAATTCAGAGAACTGCCGAAGCACGAGTAGAGGTCGAGATACGCAACGTCATCGATTCCGAGACCCGCGGCCTGCAGCGCCGCGCCCGACGCGGCTTCCATCGCCGGCGACCGGCTCATGTCCGGGTGCGCGGCGACGAGGACGGGATCGGTCGCGTAGCCGAAGCCGCGGAGGTAGACGCGCTGGTCGGCGGGTACACCGAGCGCGTCGGCGCGTTCGTGCGTGGCGACGATCACGGCCGCAGCCATGTCGACGTCCATCACCGCGACCATGTACTTGGTGTACGGGTAGCCGACCATGCGGTTGTCGGCGGTTACGTCGGCGATCTCAGATGGCGTGCGGGCGACGGGAAACCAGGCGTGCGGGCTGGCGGCGGCCAGTTGTGTCATCGGTGCGAGCATGTCGCCGAGGGCGGCGCGGTAGTCGTCGAGACCGACGCCGAGCCGGGCCCGCCGGGCGTTGTCGAACACCGCGAACGTGAGCCAGGCCTGGAACACCTCGTGCGCGACCTCGACCGGGTCGGGCGGCGACTCCCACGGGAACGGGCGCTTCTCGTCGGGCTTGAACGAGTACGGGTACCGGTCGCCGCGCTTCTTGTACGCGCGCTGGGTACCGAGCGCCTCGGCACTCGCGATCAGGGCGAGGTCGAGTTCGCCCCCGAGCATGCGCTCCGCGGTCGCGTCGACGAGCTGCTGGCCCGTCGTACCGCCGATGCCCGAGTAGTGGCGGTGCTTCGGCTCGATCCCGAGGCGTTCGGCGAGCCGGTCGACCGGAGCGTCGTACTGCCAGGTCTGGCAGTAGACGAGCTGCACGCTCTCGAGCGCGTCGAGCAGGTTCGCGGCGCCGGAGTCGGCGGCCGCCTCGCGAGCGACGCGCTCCCACATTTCCAGCGGTTCGGGCGCGCCCTGCTCCCCCGTCTCGGCCGGGTGCCACGTGTGTCGCGCGACACCGATGATGCACGGCGCCTTCGGGTCGATCGCGCTCACCGAGCCTGCCAGTTGGGCTTGCGCTTCTCCGCGAACGCGCGCGGGCCCTCCTTGGCGTCTTCGGTCTGGAAGATCGTGCTCGAGATGCGCGACTCCTTCTCGAATGCGGTGCGCAGGTTCTTGCCCAATCCTTCGAGCACCTCGATGCTCGTCGCGATCGCGGCCTTGCTCGTCGTCGGGTCGTCGGCGTCGATGCCGGAGAGCGCCCCTTTCAAGGCCTTGGCCGCCTCCCGGAGTTGTTTGATCGCGTCTTCGTCGACGTACAGGCCGAGCAGCGCGCTCTGCTTCGTCGCCTGCACCGCGAGGGGCGCGTTCTCGATGATGCGCCGGGCGTACTCGCGGGCCTTGTCGAGGAGTCGTTCTTTCGGCACGACCGCGTTCAGCAGACCCATCTCGTACGCCCGCTCGGCGGGGATGAGATCGGCACACAGCAAGAACTCCATGGCCTGGGCCCACGGAATCTGGCGCGGCAACCGGACCGTGGTGCCGCCACCCGCGAAGAGGCCACGCTTGGGCTCCATGACCGCGAACTTCGCTTCCGGGCACGCGATGCGGATATCGGTGCCGCCCAGCATCTCCATCCCGCCCGCGGTGCAGAACCCGTTGACCGCGGCGATGATCGGTTTGTAGAGCGGCCAGTTGCGCAGCACCGACCGGGTGCCGTCGTCGAGCCGGTAGCCGTCGACCTCGGTGATGCCTTCCTCGGCGATGCGCTTCTGGAACTTCGTGATCTCGGGGATGTAGGTCTTCAGGTCGGCCCCGGAGAAGAACGCCTCCCCGACACCCGTGATGATCGCGACCCACGCATCGTCGTCGGCTTCGAACCGCTCCCACGCCTCCCGCAGCAGCTTGAAGTGCTCCATATCGCAGGCGTTGCGGGCCTCGGGCCGGTCGATCGTGATGAGGACGACGTGGTCCTCGTCCGCCGCGTAATGAATGGGCAT
>JAWXCJ010000199.1:0-12305 GCA_034408875.1 Actinomycetota bacterium | reverse complement strand
GCTGCTGACCCAAGCTGCTGACCCAAGCTGCTGACCCAAGCTGTCGAACCCGAGCGGTGGTTCGCGTTCATCGAGCAGCGCTATGCGTTTCTCGCCGATTTCGACTCCGAAGAACAGCGGGTGGCGCGCTGGCGCCCTGCCGATGCGTACTTCACAAGCAAGCTGGTTCGTCAGTTTAGCTAGCCGGGTCGATCGCCCCCGTCCCGAACTCGACCTGCGTAGGCTGAACATCGGTGTCAGGTACCGAACCAGAAATCGATCAGGTGACGGCCGAGGTCGTGCGGTCGGCGCTCGAGACGGTCTGCTTCGAGATGAACACGTTCGTCTCGCGTACGGCCACCACTCCGATTCTGAACCAGTCGAACGAGCGCAACGCGACGATGCTCGACTGGAAGGGACGACTCGCCGCACTGTCGGTGGGCATCCCGCAGTTCATGCTGTCGGCGACGTTGCCGGTGCGTGGCGCCATCGAGTTCTTCGGCGACGAGCTGTACCCCGGCGACGTGATCGTCGCCAACGATCCGTACTTCGGCGGCGGCCACCTCCCCGACTTCAACGTGTTCGCGCCGGTGTTCGACGACGACGGCGAACTCCTGCTGATCGCGTCGATCCAGTGCCACCACGGCGACACCGGCGGCGCGATGGCGGGCGGCTACAACGTGTTCGCGCAAGACATCTGGTCAGAAGGCACGCGCTACCCACTCCTCAAGATCGTCGAGCGGGGCAAAGAACGGCGCGACGTCGTGCTCACCATGCGGGCCAACAACCGGCTCGAAGGATTCATCGGCGACTTGCGCGCCCAGGTCGGCGCCGCGCAGTTGGGCGCGCGGCGCATCGCCGAGGTCGCGGCAGCGCACGGCACCGACACGGTACGCGCCGCGATCGAATGGACGATCGCCGACGCCCACGACCGGTTCTCGCGCGAGATCGACCGCTGGCCCGACGGCACGTACGAAGCCGACGTGTGGGTCGACGCGGATCCGGCCGGGACCAAGGACATCCACGTGCACGTCGCAGTCACGGTCGAGGGCGACCGCCTCGTCGTCGACTTCGCCGGTTCCGACGAGCGCGACGAGATCCGAGCCTGGTCGACGTTCGGGAACACGCGCGGCTACACGATCGCCCAACTCGCGTCGCTCGTCGACCCGACGATCCCGAAGAACGAAGGGTTCTTCGACTGCATCGACCTGCGCGTGCCCGAGGGCACGTGCGTGAACCCGCGAGTGGGCAAGCCCGTGTCCGCAGGCACGCACCATCCCGGCGTCGAAGTGGGCGACGTCATCGCGCTCGCCATGTCAGAGATCCTCCCCGACCGCTGCGCACCGCAGACGTACAAGTACGGAGCCCCGCGTCAGATGTGGGGCGACTACGACCCGCGTAGCGGTCGTGCGTTCTTCGACCACGGTGGCGAGACGAATGCGGGCTGGGTCAACGCGGTGCGCGGCGTCGACGGGTGGGGCGCGCTCGTCGCGGCGAACGGAAACCTCATCAAGGCGTCGGCCGAACTCAACGAGGTGTTGTTCCCGCACGTGTTGCGGGGCCGCAACTACCGCACCGACTCGGGCGGCGCGGGCGAGTGGCGGGGCGGCTGCGGCTCGCACTTCGTCAAAGAGGTGCGCACGCCCACCTACGTCACCCAGTACGTCGTGAACCAGTACCACGTACACCCGGGAATCGCAGGCGGCGCGTCCGGCGCCCCCGATCGCTGCACCCTGCACGCGGGTACCGACCACGAGGTCGTCGTCGACCCCACGGTCGCGCGCGAGCTCCTCGACACCGGCGAACAGCTCGTGTACGACTTCGGCGGCGGTGGCGGCTGGGGCAACGCCTTCGACCGCGACCCGCAAGCCGTCCTCGACGACGTCTGGGACGAGTACGTGTCGATCGCGAGCGCACAACGCGACTACGGCGTCGTCATCACCGGCACGTTGGAAGCCATGACCCTGGAAGTCGACGAGCAAGCCACAGCACGCGAAAGGAGCATGCGTCGATAGCCCACATCACATGTGGGCTATCGACGCATCCATCAATGGCGTACCGGATTGGGGTTGATGTCGGGGGGACGTTTACCGACTGTGTGTTGCTCGCGCCCGACGGGTCGCTCATCTTGGAGAAGTCGCCGACGACGCCGCACGACCAGTCGGAGGGTGTGATCGAAGGGATCGCGCGGCTCGCCGCGGCCGTGGGGCGCGGCTCGGCCGCGGCGGTGCTCGCCGAGACGGAGTCGATCGTGCACGGCACGACGACGGGCGACAACACGATGATCCAGATGTCGGGCGCGCCCACGGGGCTGCTCGTCACTGCAGGCTTCCGCGACGAGATCGAGTTCCGGCGCTGCTTCAAGGAAGACATCTGGGATCCCGCGTTCCCCGCCCCCGATCCGATTGCGCGCCGGCGGGTACGGCTCGAAATCCCCGAACGGCTCACGGCCGAGGGCGACATCGACACGCCGCTCGACGAAGACGCCGTGCGGCACGCGGTACAGCGGCTGCAACGGTTCGGTGTGACGTCGATCGCCGTCGTGTTCCTGCACTCGTACATCAACCCGGTCCACGAACTGCGGGCCCGCGAGCTGATCCTCGACGAATATCCGGAAGTCGAGCTGATCTCGCTCTCACACCAGGTGTACCCGAAGCCGCCCGAGTTCGAGCGCACGTCGACGACGCTCGTCAACGCGTACGTCGGGCCGCCGATCGTGCGTTACCTCGATCGGCTGCAAGCTCGCCTGCGCGAGCACGGTTTCGACCGGGAGCTCCTGCTCGCAACATCGTCCGGCGGTGTGGCCACGCCTGCATCCATCGGCGCCCGTGCGGTCGCGACGATCGGTTCCGGCCCGACGGGTGGTGTCGTGGCCGCGGCGAGCGCGGCAACCGCGGCCGGATTCGGCGACGTGGTGAGCGTCGACATGGGCGGCACCTCGTACGACGTGTGCCTCATTCGCGGCGGCCGGCCCGAGTTGAAAGCCGAGTGGAACTGGCGCCACCGGTACTGCATTGCGCTCCCGATGGTCGACATCCACTCGGTCGGTGCGGGTGGCGGTTCGATCGCGCACGTCGTCGGCGGATCGCTGCACGTGGGCCCCGAGTCCGCGGGCGCGCAGCCCGGGCCCGTCTGTTACGGCCGGGGCGGAACGCAACCGACCGTGACCGACGCCGACGTCGTGCTCGGGCGTCTCGATCCGGAACGGTTCTGGGGTGGGCGCCTCGCACTCGACCCCGACGCGGCGCGCGACGCTCTCGCCCGCCTCGGCCAAGGCGTCGGCCTCGACGCGGAGGCGACGGCAGTTGCGATCACGCGCTTGGTCGACGCCCACATGTCAGATGCGATCCGGCGGGTGTTGTCCCTTGCGGGCGCCGATCCGCGCCGCCTCGACCTGGTCGCGTTCGGAGGCATGGGCGCGGTGCACGCGACGACGCAGGCCGCCGCACTCGGCATGCAACGCGTCCTGGTGCCCGACGCCGCTCCGGGGTTCTCCGCGCTCGGACTGCTGACTGCCGACCACTTGGTCGACGCAGCACGCGCCCAAGTGCAGCCGTGGCAGCAGCTCGACCTCGACCGGTTGAACAGGCTCGCCGACGACCTCGAGCGCGCCGCACGCGCCGAACTCGATGCCGCCGGAGTCGAAGACCCTCGCCGCAGTTACGAGTGGTACCTCAACCTCGTGTATCCCGGTCAGACGTTCGACAACGCGCTCGCGTTGACCCGCACTCCCGGCACACCGATCTCGCTCGACGACGTGCAGGCGTGTGTCGACGAGTTCCACCGCCGCAACGAAGAAGCCCGCCTGATCGAGGCCCGCGCCCAGGAACCAACGGTCCGCGGTATACGCCTCGTCGCGACCGGCGCCGTCGACCAGCCGACGCGTATCGAACGCACCACCGGCTCACTCCCCGGCCCGATCGCGCACCGACCCGTCTACCTCGCCGGCGCGTGGCACGACGCCGCCGTCTACGACGGCGACGCCATTCCCCCCGGGCCTACAGTCGTCGGTCCCGCGATTCTCGCCCGCCGCTTTACGACGATCGTGTTGCGCCCCGGCGACGTGGCCTGCGTCCAAACGAACGGCGACACGCTCATCACCGTCGCGTAGCGCAGCGGCTAGCTAGCGACGCGGGAGCCCGAGGACGCGTTCGGCGATGATGTTGCGTTGCACTTCGCTGGTGCCGCCCGGGATGGTGCCACCGAACGAGCGCAGGTACTGGGTCATCCACGAACCGTCGCGCCACATCGTGAACCCCGGAACGTCGAGGTCGAGGCCGTCACCGCCGAGGGACTCCGCCGCGAACATCAAAGCCCTTTGCAACGCCTCGCTGCTGTAGAGCTTCAACAGCGAGTGCTCCGGCGACGACTTGCCCAGGAGAAACTTCGCAAACCCGCGGTAGCCCATTGCGAGGAGTGCTTGCGCGTCGACATGGAACGAGGCAACCGCGTCGCGGAACCGCGGGTCGTCACCGAGCCGGCCGCCGCCGGGCGCCTCACGGTCGCCCATCTCGACGAGTGCGGCCACCGCGCGTTGCAGGTCGTAGGCGTACCCGATCCACAGCATGGCCCGCTCGTGTGCGAGTGACCCCTGGGTGATCGGCCACCCACCGTCGAGGGGACCGAGCAGGTTCTCCCGGGGGACGCGAACGTCGTCGAAGTAGACCTCGTTGAAGTCGCACATGTCGGGATCGGAGAGCTCGGCGAACGGCCGGCGTTCGACACCCGGGCTCGTCGTGTCGATGATCAGCGCGCTGATGCCCTTGTGCTTGGGTACGTCGGGATTCGTGCGCACGAAGCACAGGCACCAGTCGGCGTGGTGCGCGCCCGATGTCCAGACCTTCTGGCCGTTCACGACGAACTCGTCGCCGACCAACTCGGCGCGGGTCGCAAGGCTCGCGAGGTCACTGCCCGCGTTGGGTTCGCTCATGCCCAGGCACCACGAGACTTCGGCGCGCAACGTCGGCAACAAGAACTGCGCCTGCTGTGCTTCGGTGCCGTAGTCCTTGATGGACGGGGCGATGATGCCGAGGCCCTGCGGGTTGGCGCTGCGCGTCACCTCGCGCTTGCTCATCTCCTCGAAATAGATCATCTGCTGCGTCGGCGTGGCGTTGCGGCCGCCGAGCGCGGGCGGCCAACCGGGAACGAGCCACCCCTCGTCGAACAGGAGTCGCTGCCACTGCCTCGCCCACTCGGGCATGTGCGCGCTCGACTGCTTCGGTTCCAGGGCCGTCTCGGCCCCGGGCGCGTGTTCGGTCAGCCAGTCGACCAGCTCGACACGGAACGCTTCGTCCTCGGGCGCATACTGCAGGCGCATCGCGGCGCAGGCTACTTTCCTGACATCCGTGTCACATAAGCGGCAGGGAGGCGCCGGCGGAGCGCCTAAGCCTCGATCCAGGGGGATCGTGGATTTCGAGTTTTCGAGCGACCAGGAGATGCTGCGGGAGTCGGTGCGCCGATTGCTGCACGACCGCGCTCCGATCTCGTATGTGCGCGAGCAGTACGACGAATCCGCGGTGGGCGCCGACGCCGTGTGGACGGGGCTCGCCGACCTGGGTGTGATCGGCCTCGGGTTGGTCGACACGGCCGTGGTGCTCGAGGAACTCGGCGCCGCGTGTTGTCCCGTTCCATTCGCGAGTTCGGCCGTGGGCGCGGTCGCGCTGGCCGACGACGAACTTCTCATCTCGCTCGTCGACGGCTCGTGCATCGGGACGGTGGCCTTCTACGACGAGGGCGGCCGTTACGACTGGCGCTCCCCCGCAACGCGGGCAACGCCCGATGGGTCGGCGTGGACGCTCGACGGCGTGAAGGTGCACGTCCCCGACGGTGCCGCCGCCGATGTCGTCGTGGTGACCGCGATCGACTCCGACGGTGCCCTCGGCGTGTTCGCCGCAGAACGTCCCGACTCGCAGCCCGCGAAGACCGTCGACGGTTCCCGCAAGGAAGCCCGCGTCTCGCTCACCGGAACGCCCGCCCGGCGGCTCCACCCGGGCGACGCAACCGCGCTCGTGGCTCGGGCCGTCGACCGGCTCGCGGTCGCGTACGTGGTCGACGGCATCGGCGCCGCGCAACACGCGCTCGAACTGGCGGTCGAGTACGCCAAGGACCGGGTGCAGTTCGACCGGCCGATCGGATCGTTCCAAGCAGTACAACACCTATGCGCGGACATGCTGCGCACGGTCGAGCTCGGCCGGGCCGCGGGGTACTACGCGTGCTGGGCCGCCGACGACGCCGACCCCGCCGAAGCACACCGCGCCGCGACGATGGCGAAAGCCTTCGCGAGCGAGGCGTACGCGCAGCTCGGCGGCACCGCGATCCAAGTGTTCGGCGGCATCGGCTTCACATGGGAACACGACATCCACCTGTACTACAAGCGGCTGCTCACGCTCTCGGTCGCGCTCGGCAACGCCGACACGCACCTCGCCGAACTCGCGGCGATCGCGATCGACGGCTGACACTGGTCGCGGACCCGTCCCCCGAGGTCCGCTCCCAGCCCCGCTGACGTCAGACGGATTCCGCCTCACGCCACATCGTCGCGAACAGCTCGGCCGGTACGGCCGGCGATTCGTACAGCGCGTCGTCGTGCGTCAGCACGAGGTCGACACCCACCTGGCGAGCCCACTCGCGCCGCTCGGGCTCGGGTTCGGTGAGGTCGATCAGCACACAGGTAGCCCCCGTCTTGTGCACTGCCAGCATTGCCACCGACATCTCGTAGCTGTCGGCCGTTTCCACCCCGATACGGGCCGTGGGCGACATGCCCCGAGCCCGCAAGAAGCGCGCCAGGTAATCGGCAGCGCGGTCTTGCTCCATAGCGGTCATTCGTAGCCCCTCCCCAGGTCCGGCCCGCAGTATCGCGACTCACACCGGACAAACCAAGCGTCGAATCGCCAAAGTGGCGAACGCCACCAAATCCGGTACACGCGTGTTCTCGATCTTGTTTCGCGTGTTGTCTCTAGTCGCGCGTGAGGATCATGCAGCCACATGTGTTACCGCCACCGGCCGCGACCGCGGCGACCTCCGGCGGACGTTCGAGTTGGCGCGCACCGGCCAACCCCCACATCTGCACCGCGGCTTCGTGCAGGAAGCCGTACCCGTGCAACCGCCCGGCCGAGAGCTGGCCGCCGTGCGTGTTGAGCGGCAACGGCCCTTCGCGGGCGATGTTCGCGCCGCCGTCGATGAACGGGCCGCCACCACCGACGTCGCAGAAACCGAGCGCTTCGAGCCACGACAGCGTGATCCACGAGAAGCCGTCGTACAGCTGCGCCATCTGCATGTCGGAAGGCTTCAGATCCGTACGGGTCCACATTTGCGCGGCCGCATCGCGGTTGGGCATGGCCGAGAGGTCGTCGAACTGATCCCACGAGGGCCGACCCCGCATCGCGGTACCGACCGCCTCGAACCGCAACGGCGGGTGCCGCAGATCCTTGGCCCGGTCGGTGCGGGAGATCACGAACGCGGTGCCGCCGTCGCACGGGGCGTCGCAGTCGTAGAGGCAGAACGGCGTCGAGATCATGCGCACGTTCATGTAGTCGTCGAGCGTCATGGGGTCGGTGTAGATCGCGTTGGGGTTCAACGCCGCGTTGCGTCGGGCGTTCAGCGCGATCCACGCGAGTTGCTCGCGGGTTGTGCCGTACTTCGAGAAGTGGGCCTGGGCGAACATCGCGATCCAGATCGCCGCCGACGGCGCGGAGAACGGCAGCTGCCACTGCATGTAGTCGTTGGCCTTGATCGACCCGCCACCGCCGCCTTCGTCACCGCCGCCGCCGCCGCCGGGCATGACGCCGGCGCGACCTTTGTCGCCCTGCGCGGAGCCTTCCCACACCGACCGGAAGCAGACGACATGGTTGGCGAGTCCCGCCGCAACCGCCAGACACGCCTTGATGACCGAACCGAGCTGCCCCGACGTCTCGATGCCGCTGTCGTACCACCCGACGTTCAAACGGAGCGCGTCGATCACCTGGTACGCGCCCGCGCCACTGAAGCCCATCGGGCCGAAGTTGCCCGGGTACGTCGACAAACCGTCGATGTCGGCGACGGTGAGCCCGGCGTCTTCGATCGCGGCGAGGCACGCGTCGAGGGTCAGCTCGAACGGGTCGCGCCCGAGCCGACGGCCGATATCCGACTGCCCCACGCCCGTGACACACGCGTTGCGTTCGATGATCTGGTTGGCGTTCATGCGGAAGCGTCCGGTTCGAAGAGGGGGAGGTACACGTCGCCCTCAGGGTCGGGATGACGTTCGAAGAGGACGCGCACGGGCATCCCGACCACAAGTGCGTCGTGCTCACAGTTCACGATGTTCGTCGTGAGGCGCAGCCCTTCCTGCTCGACGCATTCGACGATCGCGACGACGTACGGCAGCTCCGGACCGGGCATCCAGTTCTGGTGGTTGAT
Source organism: Actinomycetota bacterium (assembly GCA_034408875.1). Lineage (GTDB taxonomy): Bacteria > Actinomycetota > Acidimicrobiia > IMCC26256 > PALSA-610 > JANNHK01. The sequence goes on along the minus strand of JAWXCJ010000199.1, from coordinate 3,935 downwards.
CGAGTACGACGCGAGCGTCGCCTTACCCGAAACGGTCTCGGTCGCGAGGTTCTTCGAGTGGCACATCGGGCACAACGGCTGCGGCGGATGGATGTAGAACGTGCAATCCTGGCAGCGCCGGAACCGCAGTTCGCCACGCGCGCCACCGGTCCAGAAATCGCGGTTCTTGTCGGTCAGTCGGGGCAGGATCCGAAACGGCGGATCGCCCGCCTCGGTCGATGTCCCGGCGGATGACACGGTCGTACTCACTCCTGTTCGGGTTCGCGCGCTGCTTCGAACCCGGCACGCGCGTGCGGGATGCTCTCGACGGCCGGCAACAAGCCGTAGCCGGGCGTCGTCAGCATGATGGAACCGAGGATCTCCTCCCACGTGGCGCCGACCTCGCGCGCCAGGCGGGCGTGACGTTTCACGCCTTCGGGGTTGCGCATCGTGACGGTCACCGCCATGCGAATCAACTCGTGGGTCTTGCGGTCGGGCGCCCCGATCGAGTCGAGCTGCGCCATCCACGCGTTCTGCGCGGCGTGGAGCTGCGGGAACACGTCGTGCAGCGGCTCCTCGAAGGGAAAGTTCCAGTCGGGCTCGTCCACGAGGTCCGACGCTACTGCGCGGGCGCGGGACGAAAGATCGGGATCGTCACGTCGTCGGTGACGGCTCTGAAGTCGACGGCGACGCGCATGCCGACGGCCAGGTCGTCGAACTCGCAGCCTTCGACGTTGGTCATCACCCGCGGGCCCTCGTCAAGCTCGACGATCGCCGCGACGTACGGCACCCGTTCCGGGAACGGCGGTAGGTCGTTCTGGCGCACGATCGAGTACGTGTACAGCGTCCCGCCGCCGGCGGCCGCTTTCCACTCGACCTCGTCGCTCCAGCACTTGGGGCAGAACGGGCGCGGGTAGAAGTGGTCCTCGCCACAGGCCTTGCAGTGGCGGATCAGGAACCGGCCTTCCCGGCATCCGTCCCAGAACGGCTGGGTCTCGAAGTCGGGCGTCGGGAGATCGAACCGAGTCACGGAAGGACCGCGACGGCCTCGCCGGTGATCTTTGCCTCGCCGTCCTGGTTGACCACGGCGCATGCGAGCACCACGACGTTTCCGGCCCGCTTCTCTGTCACGGTGACGCTCGTGGTGAGCGTCTCGCCCGGCCAGGTCTGCTTGGTGAAGCGCACCTTGTACGACGTGAGCCGGCCGAGACCGACATAGTTGGTGACCGCGGTGGCGAGCAGCCCGGCTGTGAACATGCCGTGTCCGAACACCGACGGCAAGCCCGCTTCTTTGGCGGCCACCTCGTCGGTGTGCATTGGATTGAAGTCGCCGGACGCGCCGGCGTACATCACGAGATCGGTGCGAGTGAGTTGGTGACTGATCGCCGGTCCCGCGTCACCCTCGCTGAGCGCTTCGTACGCCGCCGTCATGGGCGGGAATGTACGCGACTTACACGACCGGTGACGACGCCGACGCCATGAGCTCCATGAGGAGGCTCTCTTGCTCCTGAAGGCGCGCCTGCTCGGCCTGGAGATACTCGATGCGCGTCTGCACGCGTCGAATCTGGTCTTGCACGCTCTCGAGCCAAGCCTGCACCTGCTCGGGCGGCAGACCGGAGAGTGGCGTCTCCGTCGTCGCGGCCATCCTCTATGCCCCCATGAACAACAAATCGGTCCGGATCTGATCGGCCACGACCCGGAACATCACAGGTTTTCGGACGGAACCCCGCCCCGGTTTAACCGACCCATCTCGGCCTCGATCTTGCGTTGCTCCCTGAGGAGGCGGGTCGCCCGCTCGCGGGCCTGGGCCACGGCTTCGGCGCCGTGCACGGCTTCGTGCGCCCGCCGCAGGGCCTCGACCCGGAACCGGTGCACGTCTTGGAAGGCGTCGCCCGCGTCCGGCACTGCCAAGGACCGGACCCGGCCCTGAGCCTCGTACTTGCGCGATTCCTGGGTCATGCGGGCCGCGCGCGCGCGCGCCGTCGTCGCCAACTCGGCGTTGTGCTCGGCCTGCGATGCCCGGCGCAATGACTCGGTCCGCAACCGGTGCACCTGCGCGAAGGCCAGTTCGGCCTGCGCCGCGACCCGATCGCGCCGGCGGCGCAATGCCTCGTACGGGCTCGCGACGAGCGCCGGGCCGTCCGGCGTTTCCTCCACCCGAGCCGGCCGGCGCGGGGGGCCCATTGGGTAGTCATCGCCCGGTTCGCCCGGGATCGGCGCCCACGGCGCCACGTCGAGCGTCGGGGGCGCAATCCACGCGCCCGCCGCCTTCGCTTCCGGCCAGCCTTCCTCTCGGGCCACCCCTCGGGCCCCTTCTCGGGCGGGTACAGCTACCGGCGGTTGTTCCGGTGGCGCCGCCTGGATGACGGCGGCGCCGGGCTCGGGGTCGAGCGCGTCACGTTTGCGATTCAGATACTTCTCTTCGAGTACCGACTCGATGTCGATCGCCTCGCGCCGCACCGAGCGCGGGTTGCCCCCGCGCACTTGCCGGCTCGCCAGCACCACACCCAACCCGAGAAGGGCCCCCGCAACGATGATCAGGCCGCTCACTCAGCTCTCCCCCTGCCAGGTCGACCGGGCTCTGATCGACGGGTTTCCCGCGGCGACGAGCCGTACTGCCTCTTCTCCCGGCCCGCAGGAGGCGATGTACCCGTTGGAAACGCCCAAACCGGGCACCGAGGCCCGATGGTCCCTCGACTTCGGCACGCCCTCGCCCAACTCCCTAACCTCTCCCTCCGACCGGTCGAGCAGGGACCTGATCGGTCGCGATCGCGACACGGTGCGGGCGCACCCGGGGAGGCTGGGAATGCGGCGGAGCAACGAGCGATGCACCCGGCGCGCACGCGTGCGCATCGCCGCCGGACTCGCGTGCGTCGCGCTCGCCGTAGTCACGGTGAGCGAGCCGGCCACCGCGTCCCCGACGACCGCCCCGACCGTTGTCACGAGCATGATGGACACCAACGCCGGCGTACGCGTGCGCTGGTCGTTCCAGACCGACGCGATACAGCGGGACCGCACCGTCGAGATCGCCCGGTCGGTCGCCGGTGGCGCGTTTGTCGTGATCCACACGAAGCCGAACGCGCCGCGCAAGGCGACCTACCTGGACAAGACGCCACCCACGCAGTCGACGAGCTACCGCGCCCGGGCGATCGTGAGCGGTGTTACTACAGCCTGGGGTCCGTCTTCCGTCGTCAATATCGTTGCGTCACCCACCACCACGACCTCGACGACGACTTCGCCCGGAGGCGGAAGCGACAACCTTCCGGTTCCGCCTTCCGGTCAGACCGTGTGTGAGTCGGGCGCCGAGCAGTACGTTCTCGACCAAGTCAACGCCGAACGCGCGAGCGCGGGTCGCCCCGCACTGCGCCGTGACGTGCGCCTGGCCCGCGCCGCGCGCCAACGGGCGATCGACATCGCGCAGAACGGCGCGAGCCACGCCGGATGGGACACGACGATCCGCTCGTTCGGCTACAACGCGAGCTGGCTCGCCGAGAACATCGCGTGGGGCTACAGCACCCAGTCGGTTGTCTCCGTCGGCTGGATGACGTCGTCCGGCCACCGAGCCAACATGCTTGCGGCCGACGCCGACGATGCGGGCGTGGGCTGCGTCATTCGCGGCAACACGAAGTGGTGGGCGCTCGATCTGGGCGGCTGACCCATTCCCACCTTTCTACGCGATTCGGACAATCCGTCTAAGTCGCTCGAACCCTTTTGATTCAAGAATGCACCCATGGATTGACGAAGTGTGAGTTAGGTCACTACAACCGAGCCGAGAGTCCGTGCGGGGGGACAGTCAATGAAGACGAATACGCCGATGGAACGGCGCCCTCGGGGGCCGATAGCGATCCTGGTCGGGTTGCTGCTGCTGGGCATGGTCGCGGTTGCGCCCGGGCTCGCCCAGGCCGACACGTCGGCGCCGGTACTGGACGCCAAGGTCATTCGCAAAGGCGCGGGCG
>JAWXCJ010000198.1:0-7660 GCA_034408875.1 Actinomycetota bacterium | reverse complement strand
GCTCGGGCGGGTCGACGAGCACCTCGTAGTGCTCCTTCGCGAAGAACCCACCGAGGCCGCCCTTGCGGACCCGGTTCGCCGCGACGATGCGGGCGCCGGGTCCGACTTCTGACCGCACTCGGTCGAGGAGGTCCTCGAGGACCTCACCCTCGAACTTCAGCTGACTAGGCCGCAGCTGGCTGGCCAAGGTTCACCACCCCGATCGTCTCGAGCTCGAGTTGTGATCCGAGCTCCGTGTACGCGAGCACTGGTAGCCGTGGCGCTACCGAGCGCAGGAGCCGGCGCATCGCGGGCCGCAGTTGCGCGGCACAGACGAACACCGGCTCCATCCCCTTCATCTCCGCCGCTTCGGCTTCTCGTGCGATCGCGAGCGCGAGTTGCTCGGCGATCGACGGTTCCAGCGCGAGGTACGAACCGTTGTCGCTACTCCGGAGCGCTTCCGCGACGGAGTGTTCGATGATCGGTTCGAGTGTCAGCACCGGCAGCCGCCCATCGCGCGCGTACGACGACGAAATCGCCGGGCCGAGCGCGGTACGCACCGCTTCGATGAGCGTCTCCGGGTCCTTCGTGACCCGCGAGCGCTCGGAAATCACTTCGAAGATGCGGACGAGGTCGCGGATGCCGACCCCTTCGTCGAGGAGGCCCTGCAGCACGCGCTGCGCCTCACCCGTCGTCACGTTCGCACCGGTCAGTTCGTCGACCACGACCGGGTCGCTCTCCTTGACCATGTCGATGAGCATCTTCACGTCTTGACGGCTGAGCATCCGGCCCGCGTTGCGGCGCACGACTTCGGCGAGGTGCGTCGTAATGACCGACGCGCGGTCGACAACCGTCGCGCCCGTCACCTCGGCTTGATGCCGGAACTCGAGCGGCACCCACGTCGCCGGCAGGCCGAAGACCGGCTCGTGCGTCTGGATGCCGGGAAATTGGTTGCTGTCGTCGCCCAACACAAGGACATGACCCGGTGGCGCTTCGCCCCGGCCGACTTCGACGCCATGTACGCGCACCGCGTAGGTGTGCGCGGGCAGGTCCATGTTGTCCCGCGTGCGTACGAGCGGGATCACGATGCCGAGTTCGAGCGCGAGCTTGCGCCGCAATGCACGAACGCGGTCGAGCAGGTCGCCGCCACGGTTGGGGTCGACGAGGTCGATGAGGTCGTACGCGATCTCGAGTTCGAGGGGTTCGACGCGCATCTCCTGCACGATGTGCTCGGGCGTGTCGGGCGACAGCGGCTCGTCCTGGGCCGCCTGCTCGGCCGCCGCGGCTTCGGCCTCGCGCTCGGCCAGAACCTCGTCGCTCGGCAAGCGGCTCGCGAGGAACAGCAATGTGCCACCCACGAGCAGGAACGGCGGTTTCGGCAGGCCCGGCACCAACGCGCACCCGCAGATTGCGCCGCCCGCGAGCTGGAGCGTGCGCTTGTGCCGCGTGAACTGGAGGAGGAGGTCGGTACCGAGGTCGCTCTCGGTCGCGGCCCGGGTCACGATCAGGCCGGACGACAGCGAGATGAGCAGCGCCGGGATCTGGGCGACCAGTCCGTCGCCGACGGTGAGAAGGCTGTACGTCTCGATCGCCTCGCTGAAGGACATGCCTTTCTGCATGACCCCGACGGTGAAGCCGCCCACGAGGTTGATGATGACGATGATGATGGCGGCGATGGCGTCACCCTTGACGAACTTCGACGCACCGTCCATGGCGCCGTAGAAGTCGGCTTCGTCGGCGATCTCCTTGCGGCGTGTCTTGGCGACGTTCTCGTCGATGATGCCGGCGTTCAAGTCGGCGTCGATCGCCATCTGCTTACCGGGCATCGCGTCCAACGTGAACCGGGCCGCAACTTCGGCGACGCGCCCGGCACCGTTCGTGATCACGATGAACTGGATCACGATGAGGATCAGGAAGATGACAAGTCCGACGACGACCGATCCGCCGATGACGAAATGGCCGAACGCCTCGATGACTTTGCCCGCGTACCCGTCGAGCAGCACAAGCCGCGTGACCGACACGTTCAGCGCGAGGCGGAACATCGTCGCGATGAGGAGGAACGACGGGAAGATCGAGAAGTCGAGGACCCGGAGCGTGAACATGCTCGCGAGCAACGCGAGCGTCGCGAGCGCAATGTTCACGACGAGCAGGAGGTCGAGGAGCGGCGTCGGCAACGGGACGACCATCATCACGACGATGCCGACGATTGCCGCCGGGATCGCGATCTGTCCGATGCGATTACCGCTGTTCACTTGGCCTCAGAAATACCGGGCCGTCCGTAGCGCGAAGGGCGGACCCCATCCAGGGGCTCCGGGTTCTGATCGGCCCACGAACCGCCTGGTTGAGCCCCTTAGGGGCGCGGGAGCTCGTGGAAACCGTGCGCCCGGCCCTTGGCCCGGAGACCGAACACGAAGGCCAGCAGGTGGGCGACCGCCTCGTAGAGATCGAGGGGGATCGTGTCGCCGACGTCGCACACCTTGTAGAGGTGGCGGGTGAGGACCGGCTCGTGGATGACCGGCACCTCGTGCTTGGCCGCCTCCTCGCGGATACGAAGGGCGAGATGCCCGGCCCCCTTGGCCACGATCTGCGGCGCGCCCTTCGTGGCCTCGTACTTGATGGCGACGGCGAAGTGGGTCGGGTTCACGACCACGGCGTCGGCTATGCCGACCGTGCCGATCATGCGGTTCCGGCTCATGGCTGCCTGTCGGGACCGGATCGTCCGCTTCACCTCGGGGTTTCCTTCGAGCAGCTTCATCTCGTCGCGGATTTCCTGGCGCGACATCGAGAGCTGCTTGGTGATGCGGTGTTTCTGGAAGACGTAGTCGGCGGCCGCGACGGCCAGACCCGCGATCGAGACGTTGCGCAGGATCGTCAGCCCGGTCGACGCGGTGAGCACGGCGAGTTCATCGAGCGAGTCGCCCTGTGTGGTGGTGAAGAGGCCGACCATGTCGGCGATGGCCGGCCACGCGACGGCGACGAGCACGGCGGTCTTGGCGATCGCCTTGCCGATCTCCCACCAAGCGCTCGCGCCGACCATGCGCTTCATGCCCTTCATCGGGTTGAGGCGGGAGAAGTCGGGCTTGAGGCGCTTCATGTTGGGCGTGAGGCCGACTTGAGCGGCGGACGCAACGGTGCCGACGACCATGATGCCGAGCAGGAGGGGGGCGGCGACGCCGACCCCCTTCCAGAAGGCCTCGATCGCGAAGCGCCCCGCCTCTTTCTCGTCGGCGGCCGAGATTGTCGGCCCCATGTCGTGGAGAACCTCGGTGAACGCGGTGTAGCCCCGACTCAAGGTGATCTGGAGCAGCACGACCGTCGCGAGCATCGCGGACCATGTCGTCAGGTCGGGCGTGCGCGCGATCTGGCCCTTCTCGCGCGCTTCCTTCAGCCGTTTCGGTGTTGGTTTCTCGGTCTTCTGCGCGGAGTCGCCGGCCATCGTTCAGCAGTCCCGCCTCAGCCGCCGAACGGAGCGACGGCTTCGTTGACGAGGTTCTCCAGCGCCGGGGCGACGAGGGGGAGTGCGATCGCGACTATTCCGAGCGCGACGACCACGCGCAGCGGGAAGGCCAGGGCGAACACGTTGAGGTTCGGTGCGGCACGCGTGAGCAGACCGAGTGTGACTTCGGTGAGGAACAGGCACGCGATGACAGGCCCGGCCACTTCGAGCGCGGCGACGAGGAACTGACCGACGTTGTCGGTCAGCACCGACGCGATGTCGCCCGACGGCAGCCCGCCCACGGGTACCGCCTCGAACGAGCGGAAGAAACCGTTCACGAGGATGAGGTGGGCGTTCGTCGTGAACAGGAGCGTGGCCGCGACGAGTTGGTAGAAGCGGCCGAAGATCGACGTCTGCGCTTCGCTGAACGGGTCGTAGATCGCGGCCAACGAGTAGCCCGCGAACAGGTCGATGAGCGAGCCGGCCGCGGTCACAACCTGTACGAGGATCAGTGTGAAAAAGCCCATGACGAAGCCGATCATGGCCTGCGTGATGAGGGTCACGATGAAGCTCCCCGTATCCATAGGAAGCGCGGGGTCGACGACGTGCGGGGCGGCGGCGAGCGCGAGCGCGGCGGCGACGCCCATCTTCACGGGGATCGGGATCATCCGGTTGTTGAACGGCGGAGAGATGAACAGCCACGCGCTCGCGCGTACGAGCGCGAGCGCGAAGGCGGTGACTAGCGCCGGATCGATCGGGATCGTCGTCACGGGTGTTTACGCGGAATGGATCAATTCGGGGATCATGTCGAACAGGTTGACGGTGAAGCCCTGAACCTCGGCGAGCATCCAATGCCCGGCGAGCACCATCACGATCGCGACACCCGCCAGTTTCGGAACGAACGTCAGCGTCTGTTCCTGGATCTGCGTCGCCGACTGGATCAAGCCGACGCCGAGACCGATGACAAGCGTCACGATCAGGATGGGCGCGGCGAGCTTCGTCGCCAGCAGGATCCCCTGCACTGCGATTTCGATGACAGATGTTTCTGACATGGGTTCTCCGCCCTACATTGTTGACGTAGCTAATTGAAACTTGTGATGAGCGATCTCACGACGAGCGCCCAACCGTCGACCATCACGAACAACAGAAGTTTGAACGGCAACGACACCAGAACCGGTGGGAGCATGAACATGCCCATCGACATCAGGGCCGAGCTCACCACCAAGTCGATGATGAGGAACGGAACGAACACCACGAAGCCGATGATGAACGCGGTCTTCAGTTCCGAGAGCACGAAGGCCGGAATCAGCGTGGCGAGGCTTACGTCTTCACGGTTTTCCGGAGCCGGTTCGCCGCTCGCCTTGATGAACAGGTTCAGCTCGCCGCGGCGCGTCTGGTCGAGCATGAACTCCTTGAGCGGTCCCTGCGCCGTCTCGTACGCCTCGCTGTACGAGATGTCGCCCTCCATCAACGGCTTCAGCGCGGTTTCGTTGATCTCGGTCAGGGTTGGGGCCATTACGAACAGGCTGAGGAACAGCGAGAGACCGACAACGACCTGGTTCGGGGGGATCGCGGTCAAGCCCAGCGCGTTCCTCGTGAGCGACAGCACGATCACGATGCGCGTGAAGCTCGTGACCATCATCAGGAGCGCCGGCGCGATCGCAAGGAGCGTCAGCAGCAGGATGATCACGACGCTCTGGTTCGGCTCGTTCTTGCCGTCGCCGTCGATGTCGCCGAGGTCGAGCGAGATCGTCGCGTCGCTGCCCTCTTCGTCGAGCTCGGGCGCGGGGTCGTCGACACCCGGTGTGGGCGTTTCGGGCGCGGTCGGGCTCGTCGGCGGTGTGATTTGCGCGCCCGCTTCGGGTGCGAAGGCCGCGTGGACCACGAGCAACGCAACGAGGGTGAGCGCAGCTACGCATGCGCGCCGGACGACCTGCACTGACTCCACCCCCGGAACGCGATGATGCTCAGCGACGAACGGTGCGTTCCCGCACCTGTTCGAGCATTGCCTTCCATGTCGGGCTGGAGCTCCTCGGCCCCTTGGCGTTGGCCGTCCACTGGCCGTCCGCCTTCTTGCCTTCTACCTCTTCGAGGTCGATTTCCTCGATGTCGGCGTCGTCGAGTTTCGTGACGCTGTGCTCGGTGATACCGACGACCATTGCCCGGCCGCCGGCCCGAATCACTGCAATCGACGCGTGCTTGCCGAGCGGCTTGCGCGAGAGCAGTTCCACGTCTGCCCCGCGCGTCGACGCGCGTCGCGCTCCGGGCGCGAAGCCCTTCTTCTGCATGACGCGCGCCATGAACCACATCAGACCGAGTACGACCGCGAGCGAGAGCGCGAGGCGTACGAACAGTTCGACCGTGGAAGTATTCGACATCAGCGGTTCGCCGGTGAGTCCGCGGCGACGATCTCCGAGATGCGGATACCGAACTCTTCGTCGATCACGACGACTTCGCCGCGGGCGATGAGCGTTCCGTTGACGAGCACGTCGACCGGGGAGCCGGCGGCGCGGTCGAGTTCGATCACCGCGCCGGGCGTGAGCGAGAGCAGCTCTCGGACCGCCATGCGGCGACGCCCGAGTTCGGCGGTGACGCCCATCTCGACGTCGGCGAGCAGGGCGAGCGGGCGAGTGTCGAAGCCGCCGACATCACTCGCGCCGAGCGGTTGGAACTCGTGTACGGCGACGGCCGCGCCCGGCGGGTGGTCGCCGCCCCCGTCGTCGCCGCCGGCGACGACGTGCACCACGATGCACGCGACCCGCTCGGTTCCTTCGAGGAGCGGGTAGACGAGGAATTCGGCGTCGAGCGGCTGGCCGAGGAACTCGCCTGCGTCGACTTCGGCCGGTTCGCCCGCGGCTGCGTCGTTGCCGGCAGTGCGAGCGACCTCGGCGGCGCCGACGCCGACTGCCTCGGCGACGGCCGTGACGAGGAGTTGATCGGCGGCGGCGTTCTCGAGCGTCTGCGCGAGTGCCTCTCCGACGAACAGCGTCAGTCCGCCGCCGACACCTGCGGTGAACCGGGCCTGTACCGCGCGCAGTGCGCCGGGCGGCAGGACGTCGGCGGTGGGCGGCTCTTCGCGCGGCAGGCCGACGGCGAGGATGACATCGTTGTCGAGCGCGCGTTCCAGCGCGCCGGCGACTACCATCGCGACCTCGTTCGTGGTCGCGAGATCCGAGATGAGCGACATTCCCCCTACTCCCCTTCGGTGCCGACGATGAGGCACGCAAGTCGTTTGCCGCGCCGGCCGCTGACTGCCTGATAACAGTTGATGCCGTCGACGAGCACGGTGAGCGGCTTGTCGACGGGATGGCTCAACGGGACGACGTCGCCGACTTCAAGGTCGACGATGTCAGACGACGTGAGCGAGACGGTGTCGAACCGGACTGAGAGTTCGACTGCGACCCGGTTCAGTGCGCGTTCGAGGAGCCGTTCCCATTCGGCGGGGTCGTAGCTGCGCGTGTCCTGGAACAGCGTTTGGCTGGCAAGCGTTTCGAGCACCGGCTGCAGGGTCGCGAATGGTATGCAGATGGTCGCGGTTCCGCGCTTGTCGCCGATACGCACCTCGAGCCCGACGACGAACGTCATGTCGGACGGCGCCGCGATCTGCGCGAACTGCGGGTTGAACTCCTGTTGCACGATGTCGGCTTCGATGCGCACGAGCGATTCGTACGCGTATTCGAGCTCGCGCAGCGCCCGTTCGATGACCGTGCGCATGAGGTTCGACTCGATCTCGGTCAGCGCCCGCTTCGGGCTGAGCGATTCGGCGGTGCCGCCGAGGAGCCGGTCGATCGCGGCGAACGTGATCGGCAGCGGGAACTGGATGAGTGCCGCGCCGGGGAGCGGGTTCATCGACAGGATGATCATGTACGACGGATTCGGGAGTGACCGGATGTACTCGTCGTACGAGAGCTGTTCGACTTTGCTGAACGTGCAGCTCGCCGCCGACCGCAATGTGGTCGCGAGGACCGTGGAGAGCTGGCGCGCGAACGTCTCGTGGACGATCTGAAGTGCGCGTACGTGGTCGCGCGTGAACTTCGACTGCCGACGGAAGTCGAACGGGACGACGTTCTTTTCCCGCTTGCCAGCGGTGTTCACGGCCACGGAACCTGATCGGCCCGGCAATCGCACTGTTTAGGCGATCCCCAACCCCATTCGCGCGGACGGTGACACCTGCATACCGCGGGGCTCGGCTCAGATTTGGGGCCCCGCTGACGACGGGAAACCATGACCGGGGTGATCGAGCGG
>JAWXCJ010000197.1:0-5012 GCA_034408875.1 Actinomycetota bacterium | reverse complement strand
TCCGCCGTTCACGCCGTTCTCGACCTTCTTCCCGCCCCCGCCACCGGCTACTGCAGCGCCGGAACCGATGCCGACCGTGGTCCCCGCGTCGCCGGGTGCGCCGAGCGGACCGAGCGCGACGACACCCGCGGGCGGGACACCGGCGGCTCCCGGTGCACCGTCGGGTGGCGGGTCGGCGACGCCGGCGCCTACCTCCGGGGTGGGTGTCACCGGCACCGCGCCGCCCGCGAGCGGGACGGCGCCTGGAGAAACGGCCGCGCCGCCCACGACCGGAGCAAGGGATCGATCGCCCGGCGCGACCGCGTTTGCGGCCGACGGGCCCGACAGCGAGTCGGGAAGTGACGCGATCGCGGGCGGACCGCCGCGCGTCGAACCCGACGAAAGTGGTTCGGCCGCCGCGGTCTTCGTGCTCGTCGCGGTGTTCGCAGGATTGGGAGGTGCAGTCGTCGCGGTGCGCATTCGCCGGCGCCGCGCGCAGCCCGTGTGACAACTGATGTTCGCGGTCGGGGAAGTCCGGTGAGAGCCCGGCGCTGACCCGCAACGGTGACCCTTTGGGGCAAGCCCGAGAACCGACCGTGAGCCTCCGTCCCGACCGGGGCGGAGTCCTGCCGCACGACGCGGCTGACGGCCTTCGAGGACAGAGGCCAGGAAAGGCACGGACATGAAACGAAATCTCACACGCATGAAGGTGATCGCGGGTGCGCTCGCGCTCGTCGTCTTACTCAGCGGATTCCGGTACGGCGGGTACGACGACCCCGTCGCCACGGCACCGATCGGACCGGCGTACCAGTGGTTGGTCACACAGCAACAGCCCGACGGCGGTTTCGAGGTCGCGGGGTTCCCGGGCTTCGAGACCTCTGACGCGATCGTCGCGCTCGGTGAGTCGAACCAGGTTGGCCGGGCGTGGAACAAGGTACGGGCCCGCAACCTCGTGCTCGCGACGACCACCAACGGCAACAACCCGCTCAACGCGATGGACGACTTCGTCGACGGCGGAATCTCGGCGGGCCAGGCCGCGAAGACGATCCTGCTCGTCGCCAAGCCGCTGGGGATCAACTACCGGAAGTTCGACCCCGACAACGACGGCGCCGTCAACCTCTATGCGCTCATGCAGGCCGGCGCGTTGCCCGATGGTTCGTACGGCGTCGGACAGCTCAACGCCACGTTGTACGCGGCGCTTGCGCACCGGGCCATCGGACGCCGGGTTCCGCCCGCGACAGTTGCGTACATCCGCAACGCGCAGGAGGCGAGCGGCGGTTGGGACTTCGCCGGTGACTCGTCCGGCACCGAAGCCGACATCGACACGACCGCCTTGGCCGTTCAGGCGCTCGTCGCGTCGCGCGTGAAGGTGAACGACGCGGACGTGATGGCCGGGTTGAAGTTCCTCGCGGAACAGCAAACACAGGGCGGGGCATGGCGTTCGTTTGGAGAACTCGACCCGAACGCGACGTCGATCGCGATCGTCGCGGTGACGGCGGCCGGGTTCGACCCGAACGACTCGTGCTGGCGTGATGTCGCGGCTCCGGCGCTCGCCGGTCAGCCGTACTCGTCGCCGGTGCACTGGCTCGCGGGTCGGGACGCGCCTGACGGGCACATCATCAGCCCATTCGACGGCTTCGGCGTGAACACGATCGCAACAACGCAGTCGATGCAGGCGTTGCGGCGCGGGTTCCTGCCGATCGCGCACCTCAACCAGAGGGTGAGTCTCTGCGCATGAAGGGCGGCACGTAGGTGAATGTCGAGTCGCGTCTGCATTCGCTGACGTTCTCGGTATGGGCGTTCGGCGCGGCGGTGTGTATCTACGCCGCGCCGAACGCCGCCTACGTGACGGTCGTACTCCTCGCCGCGATCCTCGTGGTCGAAGTGCACGGGCGCGACGCGCCGCTGGCCCGTTCCTTCCCGCTGGTCGTGGGTATGGCCGCCGCGTTCGGCCTGCTGCGCGTTGTCTTGACGGTGCTGACGACGCATGGCATCGACCGGGCCGTGTTCACGTTCCCGTTCGACGTGACGATGCCCCGTTTCCTCGGCGGCTTCACGCTCGGAGGAACCGTCGAAGAGTCCGTGTTGCTGCGGGCGTTGGCCGAGACCTACCCGATCGTCGTGTTCATCGCCGTGTTCGCGGCGTGGAGCGCGGTCGTGTCGCACGCCGAACTGCTGCGCTACGTGCCGCGCGCGTTCCACGAACTCGGGCTGTCCGTCACGATCGCGGTCGCGTTCGTGCCGACGACGCTGCACAGGATCCGCGCCGTGGGGGAAGCCGAACTGGCCCGGACCGGGGGAGTGCGGCGGCGCGGGCGGTGGCTGCGCACGGCGCTCCCGGTGCTCGAAACCGGTCTGGAGCAGGCGATCTCGCTGTCCGAGTCGATGGACGCCCGCGGCTACGGCCACCGCGAGCCCAGCCCGGCCGAACGGCGCGCGGGCTGGCTCGCGTTCCTCGGTGTCGCGGCCCTCGGCGGCGGCCTGGTCGCACTCGTCTCGCAGGCCGACGCACCCGCCGCGGCGCTCGTCGTCTTCGGCGCCGTCACGCTCGTCGTCGGCGCGGCGACGGCATCCCGCGCGATCACGAGGACCCGATACCGGCCGCGCCGCGTGTTGCCTGCCGACTGGGTCGTGATGGCGATCTGCGCGCTCGCCCCCGCCGTCGTCACCGCCGTCGCGCTCGGCACTGACGTCGCGCTCGTGTGGCAGCCGGCGCGCCTCGGTAGGCCGCCGCTGAACCTGGCCGTGGTGGCGGGCTTGACCGCGCTCGTCGCGCCCGCACTGTTCCCGCCGCGTGCGGTGCCGGTATTGGTCGGTACCGACGCCGACCGGCCCGTGACGCACGTCGGCGACGAGCCTGTAGGGGAAGCCGCATGGGCACGCTGACGTACCGCGGCTTCGGGTTCCAATACCCCGACGCGGCGCACGACGCGCTCTCCGAGATCGACCTGGTCCTCGAGGCCGGCGACCTCGCGCTGGTCGTCGGCGCGTCGGGCTCGGGGAAGAGCACCCTGTTGCGCGCGGCCAACGGCATTGTCCCGCACTCGAGTGGCGGTCGCTGCACCGGGATGGTGGAAGTCAGTGGCCGGTCCACCCGTTCGCATGTGCCCCGCCAACTCACCGACGTCGTCGGCTTCGTACAGCAAGATCCCGAAGCCCAGTTTGTCGTCGACCATGTCGAACGCGACATCGTCTTCTCGCTCGAGAACCTCGGCCGGCCCGAACACGAGATGCGCCGCCGGGTCGAAGAGGTGCTCGACGCCCTCGCGATCGCGCACCTGCGCGACCGCGCGCCGAACACGCTCTCGGGCGGCGAGCGCCAACGGGTCGCGATCGCGGGCGCGCTCGCGAGTTCGCCGAGTGTGCTCGTCCTCGACGAACCGACCAGCCAACTCGACCCGCAGGGTGCCGACGACGTGTTCGCGGCATTGACCCGTCTCAACACCGAACTCGGCACGACCGTCGTCGTCGCCGAGCACCGTCTCGACCGCGTTGCCCCCCTCGCCGACCGGGCGATCATGATGGCCGACGGGCGCATCACCGACTTCGGCGCACCCGGCGGCGTGCTCGCCGACTATCCCGGCGCGCCACCGGTGGTGCGCCTCGGGCACCTGTTCGGGTGGAATCCACGCCCCCTCACCGTGAAGCACGCACGGGCGTTGATCGCCCACACCGAACTCCCGGCGGCGCCACCGGTGGTGCTGCCGGCACCGGGTGCGGCGCTTGTCGAAGCCCGGGGTCTCGATGTCGTCCTCGGCGGGCGGCCGGTGTTGCGCGCCGTCGACATCGACATCCGCCAGGGTGATGTCGTCGCGCTGCTGGGCCGCAACGGCGCGGGGAAGACGACGTTGTTGCGGGTGCTCGCCGGACTCACCGACGCGCGCCGCGGCAGCGTCACGCGGTCCGGGCGGGTCGCGTACGTTCCGCAGGACCCGAACGCGTTGCTGTACGCGCCGACCGTGCGCCACGAACTCAGGGCGACCTTGCGGCTCCTCGGGCGGCCCGGCGGCGAATCGGCGATCGACGCGATGCTCGCCGCACACGGTCTCGGCGAGTACGGCGACCGCCATCCGCGCACCTTGTCGGGCGGCGAACGGCAGCGGCTCGCCGTCGCCGCCGTCGCGATTGGCGGCGCCGAAGTGCTCGCCCTCGACGAACCGACCCGCGGCATGGACGGGCCGTCGCGCGCCGCGCTCGAACGCATGCTGCGCGCCCACACCGCGGCGGGCGGTGGGGCGGTCCTTGCCACCCACGACGTCGAGCTGGCCGCTCGGGTCGCGACGCGTGTCGTCGTGCTCGGTGCGGGCGAGGTCGTCGCCGCGGGCGAAGCGCGCGAAGTGCTGTCCGGCTCGCTCTTCGCCCCCCAGATGCTGCGGGTCGCTCCGCCGTTCCTCACCTACGAGGAAATCGAAGAGGCAGTGGCCCCGTGACGGTCGAGAAGCTGCGCGGCTCCCTCGTGTACGTACTGGTCGTCGTGGTCGGCGTCGTTGCGTTCGGTTGGCCGTTCCTGTTCGACGGGTCGCAGGAACCCGCGACGGCACACGGTTCGGACGCTTGGTTGTGGACCGCGCTCCTCGCCGGCCTGGTCGTCTTCACGTTGGCGCTCGAGATCCGGCGCGGTGTGATGACCAGCGCCCACGTCGCGGTGCTCGGCGTGCTGTCCGCATTCATCGCGCTGCTGCGTCTGATCGACCTGCCCGGCGGCGGTAACGGCCTCTTTTTCCTCGTGGTTCTCGTCGCCGCGGCGTTCGGTGTGCGCTTCGGCGTGCTCCTGGCGCTCGTCGCGATGGCCGCGTCGGCGGTGGTGACCGCGGGTATCGGTCCGTGGCTGCCGTACCAGATGCTCGCGCTGGCGGCGCTCGCCGCGCTTGCAGGTGTGGCCGGGCTCGCGACGCAGCACATGTCGACGCGCGCCGAGGTCGCCGTGCTCGCCGCCGTCGCGTGGGTGTGCGCGTTCGTGTACGGCGGCCTGATGAATCTTTGGTCGTGGCCGTTGATCCAAGACGGTGGCGCGCTGTCGTACGACAGCGCGC
>JAWXCJ010000196.1:0-6215 GCA_034408875.1 Actinomycetota bacterium | reverse complement strand
GGGCGCACGATCAACGTCCATGAATCGACGCCACGCCCTGCGCTTGCCGGGCGACGGCGCGGGGTTGCTCGTCGTCGCGGCTTGCGGGTCGAAGGGCTCGAACTCGTAGGCCGCGCCGACGGGCACAAGTGACGCCACCACGGGCGCGACCAACGCGACCGCGACCGCAACCGCGAGTCGTGTTCGACGCCGATCCCCGAGGAGACAGCCGGTCCGTTCCCCGGCGACGGGTCGAACGGACCCAATGTCCTCGCCGAGGACGGCGTGGTGCGTAGCGACATCCGGTCGAGCTTGGGGTCAGGAACGGGTACGTGGCGGAGCTCGCCTTCTCCGTGTAGCCGATGTGCTCGACTGACGGCCGATGATCGTCCAACGGCGTGCGGCACGCGCCCTCCTCATCGCGGACCGCTCGGTGCTGCTCATCAAGGGCTTCGACCCCGGGCGCGCCGACGCGGCGCCGTGGTGGCTGACCCCGGGCGGCGGGGCCGACGAGGGCGAGTCGCTCGAGGACGCGGCCGTCCGTGAGGTGTTCGAAGAGACCGGGCTGCGCATCACACCCGACCAGCTCGGCCCGATCGTCGCGACACGAACCGCCGACTTCGAGTTCGACGGCCGGCAGTACCACCAAACCGAGTGCTTCTTCGCGGTCCCCGTCGAGTCCTTCACGCCCCACCCCGACGGCTGGGACGACGACGAGCGCCGTATGTTGCTCGAACAACGTTGGTGGTCGATTGACGCGCTCGCCGCGACCGACGAGACGGTGTACCCGATCGAATTGGTCCCGCTCGTGCGCGCCGTACTCGCGGGCGAAGTCGCCCAACCGATTGAGCTCAGCGGCGACTAGGACGGGCAAGGTCGCGGCCCGGTTCCCTCGAAGATTTGGCTCGAAAAACCCTTGTAAAATCAGGTCCGATTGCTATAATAGCGAACGTATGTACGACCTGTTGGAGCGGCCCGGTTCGGCGGCGTTGGATCCGCTCGCGGAGCTCGAGTACGCGGTCGACGAGCTCGCCGAGATCGACCACCGGGCCGGTACTGGCCACGAGCGCCGCACCCGGTTGATGCGTTTGCAACGGCTCCAGGACCGCCTCGACTCGGAGCGCCTACGGCTGGTGGAAGCCGTGGACCGTTCCGGTGACGTGCTCGCAGCCGGAGCCGTGAACACCAAGGCCTGGCTCCATCACGAATGTGGGTTGGCGAAAGGTCAGGCCGGACGCGACGTCCGCGCCGCGCGGCGGTTGGAAGACTTCCCGGCCTGGACCGCCGCGTTCGCGGCCGGTGCGGTGTCACGCGGCCATGTCGACATCCTCGTGAAGGCCGCCACCGCGGAACGGGTCGAACACTTCGCCGCGAACGAAGAACTTCTCCTCGCCAAGGCCCGCCAGTTCGGGCCCGACGACTTCGCCCGGGTCGTGAGCCGGGCCTGTGAAGTGATCGACGCCGACCGCGGCGCCGACGATGCGCTGGATCAGATCGAACGCCGCCGCCTGCACCTCTCCACCACCCTGGACGGGATGGGTGTCCTCGACGGGCTCTTCGACCCCGAAAGCACCGAGGTGCTCAACACTGCGCTCGAGCACTTCATCGCGCGGGACCCGAACAAACCGGGTGAGAAACGATCCATGTCGCAACGCCGCGCCGACGCGGCGGTGTCGATGGCCCGCTACGTGCTGGCGACCGGCGAACCGTCCGCGACGAAGTCCCGGCGGGGCCGCCCGACGATGATCATGCGTGCCGATCTCCACCGCCTCACCGCCGACAAGCACGATCTCGTCACCGCGATACGTGACGAGGTCCGCGACGCCGGACGGCTCTCCACTGAAACACTGTTGCGGTTGACGTGCGACTGCAACATCAGTCGCGTTCTCACCGCCGGCACGTCCGAAATCCTCGACGTCGGCCGCACCACCCGCACCATCCCCGCGGCCCTCTGGCGCGCGCTCGTCGCCCGGGACGGCGGCTGCACCGAACCCGGCTGTACCGCACCGCTGTGGGCCTGCGAAGTGCACCACGAGAAACATTGGGCCCACGGCGGCGAAACCAACCTCGCCAACACCAACATCAAATGCTGGCGCGACCACCGCAAACACCACGAAGGCAAAGGCCACGACCCGCCCCGCGAATGACTCACTATGCGGCGAGGCGGGCTTCTACTGCGATGAGGAAGGCGAACTCGTCGGGGCCGGGTCCGAGGTTGAGGTGCGCGTCGGTGGTCCATTCGCCGAGCACGGTGTACGGCGCGCCGTCGATGTCGCGGCTGTACTCGAGCACGATGTAGTGCTCGAGTTCGTCGCCGTTGACGACGACGGCGGCGAAATACGCCTCGGTCATGTAGCGGGCCGACGGCATGGTGACGAGCACGATCGTGCGGCCTCGGAATTCGCGGCGGCGGGCAAAGGAGTATCTTTGAACCGTCGTTCGGTTTTTCGAACTCGGCCGGGGAGGCCCCATGAACGTCGAGGACATGATTTTCGTCAGCGTCGACGACCACGTGGTCGAGCCCCCGGGCATGTTCGACGGTCTCCTCCCCGCCAAGTACGCCGCCGCCGCGCCCAAAGTCGTGCGCACCGAGAGCGGCAACGACGTGTGGACGTTCCAGGGCATGACGATCCCCAACATCGGGTTGAACGCCGTCGCCGGCCGCCCGAAGGAGGAGTACGGCGTCAACCCGACCGCCTTCGACGAGATGCGCGCCGGTTGCTACGACGTCGCCGAACGGGTGAAGGACATGAGCGCGGGCGGCGTGGTCGCGTGCATGTGCTTCCCGTCGTTCCCGTCGTTTTCGGGCCGCCTGTTCCTCGGCGTCGACGACAAAGAGCTCGCGCTCGCGGTCGTGCAGGCGTACAACGACTGGCACATCGACCAGTGGTGCGGTTCGCACCCCGGCCGCTTCATCCCCATGGCGCTCCCCGTGTTGTGGGACCCCGAACTCAGCGCCCGGGAGATCCGGCGGGTCGCGAAGAAGGGCTGCCACTCGATCACGTTCACCGAGAACCCGGCGACCCTCGGCCTCCCGAGCTACCACGACGCGCACTGGGACCCGATGTGGCGCGCCCTCGTCGACGAGGGGACCATCTTGAACGTGCACCTCGGGTCGTCGGGGCAGCTTGCTGTCACCGCGCCCGACGCGCCGATGGACGTGATGATCACGCTCCAACCGATGAACATCTGCGCGGCCGCGGCCGACCTCGTGTGGTCGCGCGTGTTCAAGGAGTATCCCGACCTGAAGGTCGCGCTCTCCGAGGGCGGCACCGGGTGGATCCCGTACTTCCTCGACCGGCTCGACCGCACGTACGACATGCACCACCTTTGGACCGGCCAGGACTTCGGCGACCGGTTGCCGTCCGACATTTTCCGTGAGCACATCCTCACCTGCTTCATCGCCGACCCGATCGGGCTCGCGCTGCGGCACGAGATCGGTGTCGACAACATCTGTTGGGAGCAGGACTACCCGCACTCCGACTCGTCGTGGCCGAACGCACCCGAAGAGTTCGCGAAGGTCGCGGCCAAGTACGCCGTGCCCGACGACGAGATCAACAAGATGACGCACGAGAACGCGATGCGTTGGTACCGGTTCGACCCGTACGCGCACCGCGCCAGGGAGCAGTGCACGGTCGGCGCGCTGCGCGCCGAGGTCGCGGGCCACGACGTGACGATCCGGGCCATGGACAAGGGCCGCTTCGATCCGAACGCGAAGATCAGCCTCGGCGAGCTGGCCGGCAAGGCAACGGCGTGACGAAGCCGTCGCTGCGCGACGAGCGGCGGCAGCAGCGTCAACAGCTCAGCCGGAGCCAGATCCTCGACGCGGCCGAAGACGTGTTCGCGCGCAAGGGCTTCCACGACGCGGCGATCAAGGAGATCGGGGCGCAGGCGGAGTTCTCGGTCGGCGCGGTGTACAGCTTCTTCGAGAACAAAGACGACCTGTTCGTGCAGATCTTCCTGCGTAGAGGCGGCGAGTTCATGAGCGGCATGCGGACGTTGCTGGCCGAGGGTCGCGCGCCCGCCGAGCAACTCCGGCGCCTCGCCGAATTCCAGATCGAGTTCTTCCGCACGCACGCCAACTTCGGGCGCCTGTTCCTGCGCGCCTCCGGCGCGACGCTCGGCGACCTCGAGTCGAAGATCGACCGCGCCGTCGGCGACAACTACACCGAGGCCATGAACCTCCAGGCGAAGCTGATCCGCGAGGGCCAGGACCGAGGGCGGCTGCGCGACGGCGACCCCGAGGTGCTCGCCCGCCTGTTCAGCGGTCTCGTCTCGGCGTACCAGGCCACCGACCCGGTCGTCACGGCCGGTGCCAACCCGGGGACCGAACCCATGCCGGTCGCGGCGTTCCTCGACATCGTCGACGCGACCTTCCGGGCGTAGACCGCATGGAGTTGCGCGAGTCATCGCGCTCGTCATGGTCGACGTGCAGTACGAACTGACATTTCCCCGCCGCGATAATCGGTCGCTCGGACCGGGCGCGGGCCCGTAGCCTGGCCGGACCGCCCTCCTGGGAGTCTGTTCGTGCGCGAGCGAGCACTGCTGCGGGCCCGGCCCTACCTCCGGCCCCACGTGAAGAAGATGGTTTTCATCGCCGTCTCCGCGTTGATTTCCATCAGTTGCTCTCTCGCGATCCCGCTCATTGCCAAAGCGGCGATCGACGGCCCGATCGCGGACGGCGACGCCTCGGGGCTGCTCCCGCTCTTCGCGCTCGCGATCGTGCTCGGCATCATCGAGATCTCACTGACCTACCGGCGCCGCCTCGCCCTGTCAGACGTGTCGACGAGCGTCGAGACCGAACTGCGCGACGACTTCTACGCGCAGCTCCAGCGGCTCGAAGTGGGCTTCCACGACCGGTGGCAATCAGGGCAGCTGCTCTCACGCTCGAACTCCGACATCTCAATCATTCGCCGGTTTCTCGCGTTCGGGACCGTCTTCTTGTTCATCCTGATCGTCGACGTGATCGCGATCTTCATCCTGTTGATGCGACTCAACGTTTCGCTGGCGCTGCTCACCATGCTGACGGCGATCCCCGTGCTCGTGCTCTGCCGCAAGTTCGAACGCAAATATCACGTTGTCGTGCGCAAGGTGCAGGACCAGCAGGGCGACCTCACGACGGCGGTCGAGGAAGCGGCCAAGGGCATCCGCGTCATCAAGGCGTTCGGCCGAGCGCCGGAGATGTTCGATCGCTACGACAAACAGTGCTTGGAGCTGCGAGACACCGAGCTGGCACGCGTGCGTATGCACACGAAGTTTGTGTGGGTTCTCGCGCTCATTCCGAACCTGACACTCGCGGCCATCCTGCTGATCGGGGCGGTGTACGTCTCGAACGCCACGATGACCATCGGCGGACTCGTCGCGTTCATCACTTACGTCCTCATCCTCGTCTGGCCGGTCGAGGAACTCGCCTGGATCATCGCGATGGCGGAAGAAGCCGAGACCGCAGCCGGTCGCGTGTGGGAGGTCTTCGACACCGAGCCGCAGATTGCCGACCGTCCCGGCGCGACCCACATGGAGCGCGCCAACGGCAACGTGCGTTTCGAGCACGTCGGCTTCACATATCCCGGCACCGACAAGACCGTGCTCCGCGCGTTCGACCTCGATATCCACCCGGGCGAGACCCTCGCGCTCGTCGGCGCGACCGGCGCCGGCAAGACCACCGCGTCCGCGCTCCTCGCCCGCCTGTACGACCCCACCGCGGGACGGGTCCTGCTCGACGGCCACGACCTCCGCGATCTGTCGCTGCGCAGTTTGCGCGCCCAGGTGGGCTTCGCGTTCGAGGACGCAACCCTGTTCTCGGCCAGCGTGCGCGAGAACCTGTTGATCGGTCACCCCGGCGCGACCGATGACGACATCGAGGAAGCGCTCGGCATCGCCCAGGCCGGCTTCGCTCACGATCTCCCGTGGGGGCTCGACACGCGCATCGGCGAGCAGGGCTTGTCGCTCTCGGGCGGTCAACGGCAACGCATCGCACTGGCGCGATCGATCATCGGCAAGCCCCGCGTGTTGGTGCTCGACGACCCGCTCTCGGCGCTCGACGTACACACCGAGGCGCACGTCGAACGCGCCATCCGTCCGATCCTGGCCGATTGCACGGCGCTCATCGTCGTGCACCGTCCGTCGACCATTGCCCTCGCGGACCGCGCCGCGCTGTTGCACGACGGCACCATCGTCGCGACCGGATCCCACAACGAACTGCTCGCGACCGAACCGCGCTACGCCGCCATCCTGAG
>JAWXCJ010000195.1:0-15708 GCA_034408875.1 Actinomycetota bacterium | reverse complement strand
TTGCGTCATACGGCGACCGTTTCGGTCGTCCTGTGACGCCAAAACCCCGGGGGTAGTGTCCCGCGCCATGGAGATCGTCGCGGCGCTGTTCGTCGAGAGCATCAACTTCCGCCAGGTGGAAGGGCCGTCGACCCGTATCGACATCACCGGGGCGTTCTTCTCGACCGCCGTAGCCGAGTACCCGACCCAGCTCACGCCGCATCTGGTGGTCCTGGTGCGGGCCCCGGCCGGGGGCGAGGGCAACGGCACGCTCGAGGTCGTGTTCGTGCGTGAAGACGGTGAGGAAATCGGCCGCAGTACCCAGTCGTTCTTCGTCGAGCCCGGCAAATTCGGCTACCGGCTGGTCCGGGGCGAACTCGACTTTTCCGAGGCCGGAACCATTGAGGCCCGCTGCACGATCGTGGAGAGCGGCTCGGCGGTCACTGTTCCGCTCACCGCGCTGCCGCCACCCTGACGGGAGCAGGGCGTACCCTGACGGGAGCTTGTGACGTGATGCCCCTCAACCCCTGCCCCGCGCGGGCCGAAGCCGGGAGGGATGGATCTCGTGAACCGGTATGCGGCCGCGCTGTCACTTCACCCCACACCGGTTGAGGCCGTCGGCGAGGTAGCGGGCGAAATCCTCGATCGTTTCGACGGGGACCGACCCGACCTGCTGGTCGCGTTCGCGTCGCCGCACCACGTCGGCGCGTTCGAAGACATGGCCGGCGGGCTGCGCAAGCTGCTCGAGCCGTCGGTGTTCGTCGGCGGCACGGCCGTCTCGATCGCCGGTGGAGGACGCGAGATCGAGGGCGCACCGGCCCTGTCGATCTTCGCGGCAACGTTCACGCACGGCCGGGTCTCGGCGCTCGCGCTCGAATCGTTGGACACACCCGACGGCATGACGATCCTCGGCTGGCCCGACGACGTCGAGTCGGCCGGCACGTTGTTGATGCTCGCCGACCCGTATTCGTTCCCGATGCCCGACTTCCTGCGCCTCGTCAACGCGCGGGCCCCGGAGCTCACGATCGTCGGCGGCATAGCGTCCGCCGCGGCGGGCCCGGGTGGGAACCGGCTCGTGTGCAATGAGCAGATCACGACGAGCGGCGCGGTGGCCGTGATGCTGTCGGAGGAGATCCCGGTGCGTCCGGTCGTCTCGCAGGGGTGTCGGCCGATCGGGCTTCCCTACACGGTGACGCGCGCGGAACGGAATCACATCTACGAGTTGGGCGGCGTCTCGGCGATGGAGCGCCTCCAAGAACTCGTCGTCGCGGCCGACGAGAGCGAACGCGAGCTGATGCGCAGCGGCCTGCACGTCGGGCTGGTAGTCGACGAGCACAAGCTCGATTTCGCACGGGGCGATTTCCTCGTGCGCAATCTGCTCGGCGCCGACCAGCGCAACGGCGCGATCGCGGTCGGCGACGCCGTGCAGGTTGGCCAGACGGTGCAGTTCCACGTCCGCGACGCAGGCGCCGCCGACGAGGATCTGCGCGTCCTGCTCCAGAAGGTCGACGGCGCCGCCGCGCTCCTGTTCACGTGCAACGGGCGCGGCACCCAGATGTTCACGGCTCCGGACCACGACACGGGTCTGATCGAACGCAACCTCGGGCCGATCCCGCTGGCCGGTGCGTTCTGTGCGGGCGAGATCGGCCCGATCGGTGGCCGTAACTTTCTTCATGGATTCACCGCGAGTCTGGCGGTCTTCAGCCAGTAGTCGCACCCTCTAGTCTGGCGAGCGGGCGTGAGAGAGGGGTTCATGTGGCCGACGCCGAGCTGGAACGCCGGGCGATCAACGTGATTCGAGGGCTCGCGATGGACGCCGTCCAGCGCGCGAACTCGGGCCATCCGGGAACCGCGATGGCGCTCGCGCCGCTCGCGCACGTGCTGTTCACGCGCGTCATGGACTACGACGCGAGCGATGGCGACTGGCCCGACCGCGACCGGTTCGTGCTCTCCGCCGGGCACGCGTCGATGCTCGTCTACTCGATGCTGTACCTGTGCGGCCTCGGGCTCGAACTCGACGACCTGCGCGACTTCCGCCAGTGGGGGTCGAAGACACCCGGGCACCCGGAGAAGGGGCACACCAAGAGCATCGAGGTGACGACCGGCCCGCTCGGTCAGGGCTTCGGGAGTTCCGTCGGCATCGCGCTCGCGGAACGCCACCTGCGCGAGCGGTTCGGTTCCGAGGTCTGCAACCACCACGTATTCGGCATCTGCAGCGACGGCGACCTCGAAGAGGGCATCAGCCACGAAGCCGCATCGTTCGCCGGTCACTTCAAGCTCGGGCACCTCGTGTACGTCTACGACGACAACCACATCTCGATCGACGGCCCGACCGAGCTCACCTTTACCGATGACACACCGGCGCGCTTTCGCGCGTACGGCTGGCACGTCCTCGAGATCGGCGAGGCGGCCGAAGACCTCGACGCACTCGAAGGCGCGCTGCGCGAGGGCATGGCCGAGGAGTCACGCCCGACGCTCATCGTGCTGCGCTCGCACATCGGCTATCCGTCTCCGAAGTTCCAAGACACACCCGAAGCGCACGGCAACCCGATGGGCGCCGACGAGATCGCGGTCGTGAAGGAGATCCTCGGCATGCCCGCCGAGGACTTCTGGGTTCCCGACGACGTGCTCGCGTTCTACCGCGCGGCCGGCACGCGCGGTGCCGTCGAGCGCAACCCGTGGGAGGAACGGCGTCGCACCTGGTCCGCCGCACAGCCCGAACGGGCCGAGGAGTACGACGCGTGTCTCGCGCAGCGCGGGCTCCCGGGTTGGGAGCAGAAGCTCCCGCAGTGGGAAGCGGGCAGCAAGGAAATGGCGACGCGCGTCGCGTCGGGCGAGGTGCTCGGCGCGATCTTCGACGTCGTGCCCGGGTTGGTCGGCGGTGCCGCCGATCTCATGGGCAACACCGGAACCAAGGTGAAGGGTTCCGCGAACATGACGCCCGCCGGGGCGAGCAACCGACTTGTCCCGTTCGGCATTCGCGAGCACGGCATGGCCGCCGCGGCCAACGGCATGGCCGTGTCGTCGACGCTCCCGTTCGTCGGCACGTTCTTCGTGTTCAGCGACTACATGCGCCCGGCGGTCCGGCTCGCGGCGATGACGAAGACGAAGGTCGCGTTCGTGTGGACGCACGACTCGGTCGGGCTCGGCGAAGACGGTCCGACGCACCAACCGATCGAGCACCTCGCGTCGTTGCGCGCCATGCCGGGGCTGCGGCTCATCCGGCCCGCCGACCCCAACGAGGTCGCGGCCGCGTGGCGCGTGCACATCGACGGCGAAGGCCCTACGGGCATCGTCTTGAGCCGCCAGAATGTCCCGGTGCTCGCGAACTCGCGGGAACGGGCGGCCGACGGTGTCGCGAGGGGCGCGTACGTCCTCGAGGGCGACGACGACCCCGACGTCGTGCTCATCGGCACCGGGTCCGAGGTATCGGTGTGTGTCGGCGCACGCGCGTTGCTCGCCGACCACGGAGTGAGGGCGCGGGTCGTGTCGATGCCGTCGTGGGATCTGTTCGAAGCCGCGGGCGTCGACTACCAGATCTCGGTGCTGCCGCCCGAGGTCCCGACCCTCGCGGTCGAAGCCGCGACGAGCTTCGGCTGGTCCCGCTTCGCCGACGATGTCGTCGCCATCGACCGGTTCGGGGAGTCGGCGCCGGGCAAGGTTGCCCTCGCCAACTTCGGGTACACCCCCGAGAACGTGATGTCTCGTTCGCTCGCACTGCTCGGTCAGGTGGCGCCGTGACCAGCGGCGTCGCTCGGCTCCTCGAGTTCGGGCAGAGCCCCTGGTACGACAATCTGACTCGCGCGCTGGCGCGCGGTGGACTCCAAGGTCTCGTCGACGAACACGGGATCCGCGGCGTCACGTCGAACCCGACCATCTTCGAGAAGGCGATGGGCGCGGGCCACGACTACGACGGCGAGCTGCGCGAGCTCGCGGCCGGTGGCATGCCAGTCGACCAGATCTACTGGACGATGGTCGAGCGCGACATCGCCGACGCGGCCGACCTGTTGCGACCGGTGTACGACACCTCGACCGACGGCGACGGTGTCGTGTCCATCGAGGTGAACCCCGACCTCGCCCACGACACGGCGAGCACGATCGCCCAGGCGCGCGAGCTCTTCGCCAAGCTCGGCCGGCCCAACGTGATGATCAAGATCCCGGCGACGGCCGAAGGGCTTCCGGCGATCACCGAAGCGATCGCGGCCGGTATCAACGTGAACATCACGCTGATCTTCGCCCTGTCTCGGCACCGCGAAGTGATCGACGCGTACCTCACCGGTCTCGAACGCCGCGTCGCGAACGGCGAAGACATCGCGCAGATCCACTCGGTCGCGTCGTTCTTCGTCAGTCGGGTCGACACCGAAACCGACCGCCGCCTCCCCGACGGCAATGCGCGGCGCGGGAAGGCAGCCGTCGCGAACGCCAAGCTCGCGTACCAGTTGTTCCTCCGGGAGTTCGCGGGTCCCCGCTGGGAGACGCTCGCGGCGAAGGGCGCGCGGCGCCAGCGTCCGCTGTG
This sequence comes from Actinomycetota bacterium, assembly GCA_034408875.1. Lineage (GTDB taxonomy): Bacteria > Actinomycetota > Acidimicrobiia > IMCC26256 > PALSA-610 > JANNHK01. Next base: position 11,213 of record JAWXCJ010000195.1, on the reverse strand, counting down.
GGCGTCGACGTCGACGAAGAACCCGGCGTACTCGCCCACGGTGTACGTCGACGAGCTGATCGGCCGCGACACGGTCAACACGCTGGCGCAGGCATCGGTCGACGCGCTCGCGACGGGGCAGGGCAACCTGCGTGCCGATTCGGTGACGGAAGACGTCGACGACGCCCGTGCCGTCATGGAAGACCTACTGGCCGCCGGGGTCGACATCGACGACGTGACCGCGACCCTCGAACGCGAAGGCGTCGCGTCGTTCTCCGCGTCATACCACGACGCCCTGGACACGTTGGCGAAAAAGGCCCGCGAGCTCAAGTAGCCGCGGCCTTCTGAAATTGCGCCACAGGACGACCGAAACGGTCGCCGAGTGACGCAATTTCAGGTGTTGGGGCCCTCGAGCGCGGCGCGGAGGTGAGCTTCGAAGCCCGCGGGTTTGGTGTGTGCGTTGAGGCCGCTCGGATTGGGCATGACGTACGCGGGCGTCGTGCCGAACGGCTCGTCCTGCCAGCCCGTTGTCGCCTTGCGGTTGCGGGCCTTGCGGTAGCCGTCGAGGCCGACGAAACACACGGCCGCGGGTTGCAGCCACACGACGAGGCGTTCGACCCGATCGGCGCCGGCGCGGTACTCGGCGGTCGTGACCGCATCCGCGCGCGGTGTGGCGCGTTTCACGACGTCGGTCATGCCGATGCCGTCGACGCGCAGCGCTTGGAATGAGTCGTGCGCTTTCGTCAGCACGCCCGAGCCAAGTGCGGCAGGCCAGAAGCGGTTGCTCGGGCTCGCGAACCCGTAGCCCGCGTCGGCGGCGACGAGACTCGGATTCAGGCCGACGAGCAACAGACGCATTCCGGGTCCGACGGTGTCGGGCAGTGTGCGGGCGCGGGTCGCGACAAGGTCGACCCACTCGTCTCCGTCGTCGACGACCGATTCGATGTCGAACCCGGCTCCTTCGGCCACGTCGCGCAGTCGGGCGTCGGTCCACCCCGCGAAGTACCGGCCCTCGAACGGATCGTCGGCGTCGGGCACGTGGTGCTCCGACGTCACGCGCAGGTCGAGCGGCGCGCCGACGCTCATGGCGCGGTGCAATTCGGCGAGCGCGATCGGCAAGTGCTCCGCGGGCAGGTGCTGGTAGCACTTGTGCGCCCAAGCTCCGCCGAATGTGCTCCGCCGGAACGGAAGCCACTCGACGTCGGCCTGCACCGGCCACGCGTCGGGCGCGAACTCACGGATCCGCTCGGCCATGGCCCACGCGGCATCGAACGCGACAACTTCTGAACCGAGCGCCGCGCTGTGCCACCCGGGGCCCGAGCCGACATCGGCCACGACGCCAGTGGCCCGTTGCGCGAGCCGGTCGAGTGACGGTGGCGCGGGCCGGTTGCGCTTGGCGATCCAGTCGGCGGCCCGCCGTTCGTACACATCCACCGTTGTGCGGTCCATTGGTGAATGATGTCCCAAGTGACCTTCCTCGGCGAGCTGCGCGTGGTCGACGACGTGGTCCAGGCATTCTGCGATCTGTTCCGAAGTGCCGGGCCCCGGTCGGTCGCGCTTTCGGGCGGCGGAACCGCTCGCGCTTGTTACGAGGAACTCGCCGTGCGCGCCCGCGACTGGAGCGCGATCTCGGTGTTCTTCGGCGACGAGCGCATAGTCTCCGTCGACGACCCGGATTCGAACGAAGGCATGGCGCGTCGGGTGTTGCTCGACCATGTTCATCCGGCGGCGGTCCACTCGATGGTGGCCGCGGGCTCCGACGGCTACGACCGCCTGGTGCGGGAATCGCCGCCGATTGATTTCATCCATCTCGGTCTCGGCCCCGACGCGCACACCGCGTCGCTGTTCCCCGGCAGCCCCGCCCTCGCCGAACGGGAGCGCTTCGTCGTCGAGACCGGCGACGACCTCCACCCGCATCGGCGCCTGACGTTCACCGTCCCGGCCATCGAACGAGGCGTGCTCGTGGTCGTGACCGTGGCGGGTGCCGACAAACGCGAGGCTCTCGACCGGGTCCAGCGCGGCGAGGACGTGCCGGCCACCCGGATCCGCGCCCAACGGGTGATCTGGCTCGTCGACGAGGCCGCCGCGCCCGACGCGCCGCGGACCGACACCTGACCCGAAGCGGAGGCGCCACGAGCGGACAGGTAGTGTCTGGGCGTGATCGAGACGCCGCTGGGCGACCTGATGGCCGAGGCGGCGCGAGTCCGTGACGCCCGCTTCGGGACTCGTGTCACGTACTCGCCCAAGGTGTTCATCCCGCTGACGATGCTGTGCCGCGACCGCTGCGGCTACTGCACCTTCGCCAAGCCGCCCGCCCGCCTCGATGCGCCGTACCTGACCGCCGACGAAGTGCTCGGCATTGCCCGCCGGGGCGCCGAACTCGGCTGTCACGAGGCACTGTTCACGCTGGGCGAAGCACCCGAGGAGCGGTACCCGCAGGCGGCGGCGTGGCTCGCGGCCAACGGCCACGCGACCACGGTCGAGTATCTCGTCGCGATGGCGAAACTTGTCGTCGACGAGACCGGGTTGCTCCCCCACGCCAACGCCGGCGCGCTCACCGAAGCAGAGCTCACCGTGCTGCGCGCCGTCAGCCCGTCGCAGGGAATGATGATCGAGACGCTCGCGGCCCGCCTCGGCGAAGCGGGCGGCCCGCACTACGGGGCACCGGACAAGACACCGCAGCGCCGCCTCGCCACGCTCGACGCCGCGGGCCGGGCGCGGGTCCCGTTCACGACCGGCATCCTCGTCGGCATCGGTGAGACGCGCGCCGAGCGCGTCGAAGCACTCGAAGCGATTGCGGTGGCGCACCGTCGCTACGGGCACGTGCAGGAAGTGATCGTGCAGAACTTCCTGCCGAAGCCCGGCACCGCGATGCACAAGGCCGAGCCCTGCGACACCGACGAGTTCCTGTGGTCGATCGCCGCGGCGCGGCTCATCCCCCCGCCCGAGATCCACCTCCAGGCGCCGCCGAACCTCAGCGACGACCTCGCGCCGCTCATTGCCGCGGGCATCGACGACTGGGGTGGCGTTTCGCCCGTCACGATCGACCACGTCAACCCCGAACGGCCGTGGCCGAGCCTCGAACGGCTGCGCGACGCGACCGAAGCTGCGGGCAAGGTGCTCGCGCCGCGCCTCACGATCTATCCCGAGTATGTGACGCGTCCCGACGAGTGGATCCACGCCGACATCCGTACCGCGGTGCTCGTGCGTTCCGACAGCGAGGGCCTCGCGCGCGACTGCCGGTGGACGTCGGGCAGCGACGAAACCCCGCCGGTGTTGTTGCCGCCACGGATTCCGGCCCGAGCGGCCGGCGCGGTCGGCGAAGTGCTCGCCGGTGTGCGCGCCGGCGAAGAAGTCGGCGTAGACGAGATCATCACGCTCCTGTCGGCGCGCGGCTCAGAAGTCGCCGCGGTCACCGACTTGGCCGACGAGTTGCGCCGCGAGATCGCGGGCGACGAGGTCACGTTCGTCCGGAACCGCAACATCAACTACACGAACGTGTGCACCTTCAAGTGCCGGTTCTGCGCGTTCTCCAAGGGGCCGCTCTCGCTCAACCTGCGGGGCGCGCCGTACTTGCTCGAACTCGAAGAACTGCAGCAGCGCGTCGTCGAAGCCGTCGAGTGCGGCGCTACCGAGGTGTGCCTGCAGGGTGGTATCCACCCCGACTTCGACGGCGACTACTACGTCGGCGTCACGCGCGCGGTCAAAGCCGTCGCACCCGGCATCCACGTCCACGGGTTCACCGCCCTCGAAGTCACCGAAGGCGCGCGGCGGCTCGACATGCCGCTGGCCGAGTACCTCGTCAAGTTGAAGGACGCCGGCCTTGCGACACTTCCCGGCACCGCGGCCGAGATCCTCGACGACGAGGTGCGGGCCGTCATCTGCTCCGACAAGGTCAACACCGAGGAGTGGCTCGAAGCACACCGCACCGCGCACTCGGTCGGGTTGCGGTCGAACATCACGATCATGTTCGGCACCGTCGAACGACCAGTGCACGTGGCCCGCCACATCGTGCGCACCCGCGACCTCCAGAAGGAGACGGGCGGGTTCACCGAGTTCGTGCCGCTGCCGTTCGTGCATATGGCCACGCCGATCTTCATCCAGGGCAAGGCCCGCATGGGTCCGACCTTCCGCGAGGTGCTCCTCATGCACGCGGTCGGCCGCATCGCGTACCACGGGTACGTCGACAACATCCAGGCCTCGTGGGTGAAGTGCGGCGTCGAGGGTGCCCGCCAGATCCTCCGGGCCGGGGCCAACGACCTCGGCGGCACGCTGATGGACGAGAACATCTCCCGGGCCGCGGGCGCCAGTCACGGCCAGGAACTCGACGAGGCCGAATTCCGGTCGATCTGCGCTCCGATTGGCCGCCCGCTCGTGCAGCGGACCACCCTGTACGGCCGCACCCAGACGGTCGGCAAGCGGCTCCGGCCGCCCGTGGAACACCGGCGCAGCGTGATCGAGTTGGGCCGCAAGCCCGTTGGAGCCAAGCAGTGACGCAGTTCGATGTGCTGGGTATTGGCGCAGGCCTCGACGCGGTACCGGCGGAGTGCCCGAGGGAACAGGACCGCGCATGAAGCCCACGTTCGACGTTCTCGGTATTGGCAACGCGTTGGTCGACGTGTTGAGTCACGAGACCGAGGTGTTCGTCGAGAACATGGGGCTCAACCGGGGCGCGATGACGCTCATCGACGAGGACCGCGCCCACGAGTTGTACGCGGCGATGGGCCCTGGGGTCGAGATCTCGGGCGGTTCCGCAGCCAACACCATCGTCGGGCTCGCGTCGTTCGGCGCGCGGGCCGCGTACCTCGGCAAGGTGCGCGACGACCAGCTCGGCGAAGTGTTCGCGCACGACATCCGTTCGACCGGCGTCACCTTCCAGTGCGCGCAGGCCGACGACGGCCCGAGCACCGGGCGCTGCCTCATCGTGGTCACACCCGACGCGCAGCGCACGATGAACACCTACCTCGGTGCGTCGGCGTTCCTCGGTCCCGACGACGTCGACGCCGAATTCGTCGCCTCGGCGCGCATCGTCTACCTCGAGGGCTACCTCTGGGACTTGCCGGAGGCGAAGGACGCGTACCGCAAGGCTGCGCAGATCGCGCACGAGGCCGGCAACGAGGTGTCGCTCACGCTCTCCGACTCGTTCTGCGTCGACCGGCACCGGCCCGAGTGGCTCGCGCTGGTCGAAGATCAGGTCGACGTGCTGTTCGCCAACGAGGCCGAGATCTGCTCGCTGTATGAATGCGACTTCGAGGAGGCCGTGAAGCACGTGCAGGGGCACTGCAAGGTCGCCGCGATCACCCGGTCGGCCCAGGGTTCAGTAGTCGTGTCGCGCGATGACGTGCAAACGGTTCCGGCCCACGCGGTCGACCACTTGATCGATACGACGGGTGCGGGCGACCTGTACGCGTCCGGTTTCCTCTACGCGTACACGCGCAACGCCGACCTCGCGACGTGTGCGCAGCTCGGTTCGGCTGCCGCGTCGGAGATCATCTCGCACCTGGGCGCGCGCCCCGAATGCCTTCTTGCAGATCTGGCGCCGGCCCACCTCTCGGAGTGACACTCTCCCACCGCGTCCAAGGGTGGATCGCGGCGGACCCTGATCCGGTGACGCGCGCGGAGTTGCAGGCTTTGCTCGACACGGACGCCGAGGAGGATCTGTCCGCGCGGTTCGACGAGACGCTCCAGTTCGGTACGGCCGGGCTTCGGGGGGCGCTGGGCGGCGGACCGAACCGCATGAACGTGGCGGTGGTGCGGCGCGCGTCGGCCGGGGTTGCGGCGTGGCTTACCCGGCACGGTCGGGGGTCGAACGGGGTCGTCGTCGGTTACGACCACCGGCACCGGTCGGCCGACTTCGCACGCGACACGGCCGCGGTGCTCGCAGCGGCAGGCATTCCGGTGCGGCTCGCCTCGCGCCCCTGGCCCACGCCCGTGACCGCGCACTCGGTTCGCTCCTACGGCGCCGACGCGGGCGTGATGGTCACCGCGAGCCACAATCCTGCGCCCGACAACGGCTACAAGGTGTACGACCACACCGGATCGCAGATCGTGCCTCCTTCGGACGCGGAGATCGCCGCTGCGATCGCGGCCGCGGGGCCCGCCAACGAGATTCCATACGACGCGGACAGCCCGCTGATTACCTCGATTGGCACCGACGCGATCCGCGCCTACCTCGACGACGTCGACGGAGTCATCGGCCCGGGACCGCGCGACTTGCGGGTCGTGTACACGCCGGTGCACGGCGTCGGGCTCGATGTGTTCGTCGCGCTGTGGAAGCGCGCCGGCTTCCCCGACCCCATCGTCGTGCCCGAGCAGGCGCAGCCCGACCCCGACTTCCCCACCGCGCCGTTCCCCAACCCCGAAGAGCCTCATGTCCTCGACCTCGCCCTCGCGCTCGCGGAGCGAGAAGGCGCCGACGTCGTGATCGCCAACGACCCCGACGCCGACCGCCTCGCGGTTGCCGTGCGCGACGGCGGTGCGCTGCGGGTGCTCTCGGGCGACGAACTCGGCTGGGTGCTCGGCGCGCACCAACTGGCGGTGACCGACGGCGACGACCGGGTCGTCGCGCGTTCGATCGTGTCCTCGACACTGCTCGACGACATGGCCGCCGCGGCCGGCGTGCCGTGTCGGGTCACGCCAACCGGGTTCAAGTGGATCTCGCGGGTCGGCGACGAAGACGGCCGACGTCTCGTCTTCGGCTACGAGGAAGCCCTCGGCTACGCGGTCTCCCCCGTCGTGCGCGACAAGGACGGACTCACCGCTGCGCTCGTGTTCGCCGATTTGGCGGCCCGCGAGTCGATTGCCGACGTGTTGTCCCGGCTCGCGGCCCGGTTCGGTGCGCACGCGACCGCGCAGTGGTCGGAACGGGTTGCCGACGCCGCCGCGTTCACCGCCCGCATCCGGGCCCACCCACCGACCGAGCTGTCCGGGATGCAGCTTGCGCGCGTCCACGACCACGCCCCGGCCGTCGACCTGATCGAGTTCCTGTTCGAACCGGGTCGCGTGCTCGTCCGCCCGAGTGGCACCGAACCGAAGGTGAAGGTGTACTTCGAGGCGATTGCGACGACGGTCGAGGACGCGCGGGTGCAGGTCGCCGCGCTCAGGACCGCATTCCGGGAGTACGTCGGTAGCATCACGCCGTGACGATCACACCGGCTGCGGGCGAAGTCGTATCGACTGCCCGCGCCTGGCCCGCGTTCGCGGCCAAGGGCATCACGGTTGCCCCGGTCGACGCGGTGATGCTCGAAGCGCGCGCCGCGTCGTTTGCGTCACGGTCGATCAAGAACGCGTCGAAGGTGGCGGCGCTCGACCTCGCGATCCGCTGTGTCGACCTCACGACGCTCGAGGGTGCCGACACGCCGGGCAAGGTACGGGCCCTGAGCGCGAAGGCGGTCCGCCCCGACCCGCTCGACCCGACCACACCATCGGTCGCCGCGGTGTGCGTGTATCCGCTGATGGTGCCCTATGCAGCCGAGGCCGTCGCGGGCACGGGCGTGAAGGTGGCAAGTGTCGCGGGCGCGTTCCCATCGGGGCAGTCGCCGCTCGACCTGCGGCTGCGCGAGATCGAATGGGCCGTCGCGCACGGTGCTGACGAAATCGACATCGTGCTCAACCGAGGCGCATTCCTGTCGGGCAACTACCAGGAGTGCTTCGACGATGTCGTCGCGTCGAAGCAGGCGTGCGGGAAGGCGAAGCTCAAGACCATCCTCGAAACCGGCGAGCTCGGTTCGTACGACCAGATCCGCCGCGCGGCGGTGCTGGCAATGGCCGCGGGGAGCGACACGATCAAGACGTCGACAGGCAAGATCACGCCCGCGTCGACCCTGCCCACTGCGTTGTGCATGGCCGAGGCCATCCGCGACTTCCGGCGCGACACCGGCGTCGTCGTCGGACTCAAGGTCGCGGGCGGGATCCGCACTGCAAAGGAAGCGTGGCAGTACCTCGTCATGGTGCTCGAAACGCTCGGCTCCGAGTGGCTCGACCCGAACATGTTCCGCATCGGCGCCTCGACGTTGCTCAACGACCTGCTGTTGCAGCGCGCCAAGTTCCGGACCGGCCGCTACGAGAAGCCGTCGAGGTTGACGCTTGACTGAGTCGAAGGACATCGAAAAGCGGGCCGCCTTCACGTCCGAGTACGCGGACGCGCCCGAGTCGACCGCAATTGTCGCCCTCGCCGACCGGTATGGCCTGTTCATCGGCGGCGAGTGGGTCGAACCCCGCAGCGGCCAGTACATGCCGTCGATCAACCCGGCCACCGAGGCGGTCCTGACCGAAGTCGCGAACGGCGGTCCCGACGACGTCGACGCCGCTGTGCGCGCCGCTCGCGAGGCATGGCCGAAGTGGGCGGGCCTGGCGGGCAAGGAACGAGCCAAGTACATCTACCGCATCGCCCGCCTCCTGCTGGAGCGGGCGCGCGAGTTCGCGGTGCTCGAAACCCTCGACGGCGGCAAGCCCATCAAAGAGTCGCGCGACGTCGACGTACCGCTCGCGGCCGCGCACTTCTTCTACTACGCGGGCTGGGCCGACAAACTCGCCTATGCAGTGCCGGGCGCGAAGCCGGTGCCGCTCGGCGTCGCGGGCCAGATCATCCCGTGGAACTTCCCGCTGCTGATGGCCGCGTGGAAGTTGGCACCCGCGCTCGCGACCGGCAATGTCTGCGTGCTCAAACCCGCAGAGACGACGCCGCTCACAGCGTTGCTGCTCGCCCAGGTGATCGACGAAGCGGGCTTGCCGCCCGGCGTCGTCAACATCGTCACCGGCGGGCGCGAGACGGGTGCGGCCGTGGTCGCGCATCCCGACATCGACAAGATTGCGTTCACCGGTTCGACCGCGGTCGGCAAGGCCATACAGAAGGCGATAGCCGGCACCGGCAAAAAGGCGACGCTCGAACTCGGTGGCAAGGCCGCCAACGTCATCTTCGAAGACGCCGCGCTCGACCAGGCGGTCGAAGGTGTCGTGAACGGCATCTTCTTCAACCAGGGCCACGTGTGCTGCGCCGGGTCCCGCCTGCTCGTGCAGGAACCCGTGTTCGACGTCGTGATGGAGAAGCTGAAGACGCGTCTCGCGACGCTGCGCGTCGGCGACCCGCTCGACAAGAACACCGACCTTGGTGCCATCAACAGCGCCGAGCAACTGCAACGCATCACGGCGCTGTACGAAGCGGGGGTCGGCGAAGGCGCGGAGCCGTTCCAACCCGAGTGCGTGCTCCCCGACAAGGGCTACTGGTTCCGCCCGACGGTGTTCACCAACGTGTCGCAGTCGCACCGCATCGCGCGCGAGGAGATCTTCGGCCCGGTGCTGTCGGTGCTCACGTTCCGCACGCCCGAAGAAGCGGTGACCAAGGCGAACAACACGCCCTACGGATTGTCGGCCGGGGTGTGGACCGAGAAGGGTTCCAAGATCCTCTGGATGGCCGACCGGCTGCGCGCCGGTGTCGTGTGGGCCAACACGTTCAACCGCTTCGACCCGACCAGCCCGTTCGGCGGGTTCCAGGAGAGCGGGTTCGGCCGTGAGGGCGGGCTCGCGGGCCTGCTCCCCTACGTGCACCTGGAACGGGTCTGAGCATGACAGGCGCAGACCAGAGGCGGAGGCGTTGACGTGACTTGTTGGGGTGGAGCGCCGCAGGGCGTAGCCGCATGAGTGGCGCGCAGCGACTGCCGGTCAAGAAGACCTACAAGCTGTTCGTCGGTGGCGCGTTCCCGCGGTCCGAGTCGGGCCGCACGTATCCCGTACTGGCGAAGGACGGTTCGGTCGTCGCGCAGGCGCCGCTCGGCTCGCGCAAAGACTTGCGTGATGCGGTGCGCGCGGCCCGGTCGATCCAACCGAAGTGGGCCGGTTCGACTGCGTACCTGCGGGGCCAGGTGCTGTACCGCGTCGCCGAGATGATGGAAGGGCGCGCCGCGCAACTGTGCGACGAACTCGAGAACGTCGGGCTCTCGGCGAAGGCGGCGAAGGCCGAAGTCGCGGCCGCGGTCGATCGTGTCGTCTGGTACGCGGGCTGGGCCGACAAGATCGCGCAGGTCGTCGGCACCGCGAACCCGGTGGCCGGCCCGTACTTCGACTTCACCATTCCCGAGCCGGTCGGTGTCGTCGGCGTCGTCGCTCCCGACGAGCCTGCGCTGCTCGGGTTGATCTCGCTCGTGATGCCCCCGGTGTGCGCGGGCAACGCCGTGATCGCGATCGCGTCGGAACCGAACCCGCTCGTGGCGATCACGTTGGGCGAGATCATCGCGACCTCCGACCTGCCCGGCGGTGTCGTCAACATCCTGTCGGGCTCGAGGACCGAGCTCGGGCCGCACCTCGCGAGCCACGGTGACGTCGACACCATCGACGTCACCGGCGCCCCCCATGATCTCGCGGTGGAGATGGAGCAGCTCGCGGCCGACGACGTGAAGCGCGTGATTCGCCCGCTCGGTGTGAACCCGCGCTGGCGCGGCGACCACGGCGAGAGTCCGTGGGCCGTCACCGCGTCGATGGAACTCAAGACCGTCTGGCATCCCAAGGGCACGTGAGCAACGGCACGTGAGCATCACGACGGTTGCGTTCGACGGGGACGACACCCTGTGGCACAACGAGGGGCTCTTCACGATGACGCAGGAGCGCTTCGAGGCGCTGCTCGCCGACCACGTGAGTGCCGACGTATTGCACGCGCGCATGCTCGACACCGAGCGCGAGAACGTCGCCGTGTACGGGTACGGCGTGAAGGGGTTCGCGCTGTCCATGATCGAGACTGCGATCGAGGTCACCAACGGGCGCGTCGACGCGGCGACGATCTACCGGATCCTGTCGTTCGCCAAGGACCAGCTTCGCCACCCGGTCGAGCTGCTCCCGGGCGTCGGCGACGTCCTAACCGCGCTCGGCGGGCGTTACCAGCTGCTGTTGATCACCAAGGGCGACCTGTTCGACCAGGAGAGCAAGATCGCGCGGTCGGGCCTGGCGGAGCGGTTCGACGCGATCGAGGTCGTGGCCGAGAAGGACCCGCCGGTGTACGCCCGCATCCTCGCCCGGCACGACGTCGACCCGGCCGCGTTCCTCATGGTCGGAAACTCCGTACGATCCGACGTGCTGCCGGTGCTCGAGATCGGCGCCCAGGCCGCGCACGTGCCGTATCACCTCACGTGGGAGTTGGAGCAGGCCGATGCGCCGCACGAGCACGACGGCTACTGGGAACTGGAACACATCGGTCAGGTGCCGGAACTGGTTGCGAAGTTGGGGGGAACGGCATGAACCCGTAC
>JAWXCJ010000194.1:0-10009 GCA_034408875.1 Actinomycetota bacterium | reverse complement strand
GGGGGCGGCGGGGGCCCGAACTCGTTCCGGGCCGAAGCCGCGTGCGGGTTGCTCGACCGCCTGGCCGACTCGGCCCAGCCGGTCGAGGAAGTCGACGTCGGCGACCCGGCGCGCTTCGGGGAAGCACTCGAACTCTCGGTCACGAACTACGCCACGACTATCGACGACCTGCGCGAAGTGCTGCCGTCGGATTTCGACGAAGACCTCGACCGGTTGGAGGCCGCCGCGACCCAGTACCGGTTCGAAGATGCACTCACCGCCCGCGTCGCGCTCGACGAGTACGCGCAGGCGAACTGCGTCGAACCGACGGTTCCCGCTACTGAATCGTCAGAGTGACCGTCTTCGGCGGCCCAAGCGGCTTGCCGCCCGCGTCGAGCGCTTCGAGCATGTACGTATAGGTGCCGCGCGGCGCGCTGCATACGGTCGGCCCGGCCGCGGGAACGGGGCACACGACAACCGTGTTGGCGAGGTCGGTCCGGTTCACGTTCGGGCCGGTGAGCTTCGCCGCCGATGCGCCTTGGACCGACCAGGTCAGGCGGGGTGCGGCGGGGCTGATGAGGACGTAACTCGGCGGGGCGGTTGCCGGTGACATCGAGAGCGTCAACGTCGGCGGCGCCGGCACGGTCGTCGTGGTCGGCGCGGGTGCTGTCGTCGTGGTCGTCGTGGTCGTCGACGCCGTCGGCAGCACCGTCGGCGTGGTGACGGGCGGAACGATCACCGTGGGGCGCGTGGTCGTGGTCGTGGTCGAGGCCACGGTCGTGGTGGTCGTCGACGTCGACGTCGTCGACGAGGTCGACGTTGTCGGGCTCGTGGTCGTTGTCGAGTTGGAGACCAGCTCGACGAGTTGGCCGTCGCCGACGCGCGACGCGCTGAACGCGAGCACCGCGGTGACGACGATCGCGCCCGCGCCGCCCACGAGGATCGACCGCCGTACGCGCAGGCGCCCGCGCCGCGGCGGGCGCGTGCCGCCCAGCGCCGATGAACCCTGCATCGGTACGCCTTCGGCCGAGAGCGCGTGCGCGACCTTGGCCTTGAACATCGGGACGCTGAGGAACGGCACGGCCGAGAACATCTGCGCGGGCGAGAGGTGTGTGCTCCGCCGGGCGTCGCACTCGGTGCAACCGCCCGCGTGCTTCTCGGCGACGCGCACGGCCTCGGCGTCGAACTCGTCGACGTCGGCGGCTTCGAGCGCGACGCGCAACGCGGCGCAGGCCGGTACTCCACCCCGCCACAGCACGCGGGCCCCGACCGCCGTCGCGAGGCGTTGACGGACGCGGTGTACGAGTTGGTTCGCGGCGTTGCGGTTGAGGCCGACGACGTCGGCGATCTCGTTGGGTGCGAGCCCGTGGCGGAGGTGCAGGTCGAGCACTTCGCGGTCGCGTTCGCCGAGCGCGTCGGCGGCCGACCACAGCAGCGCGGCGAGCTCGCCATCCTCGGCGACCTGTTGCGGGTCGTCGAGTGCACCGATGCGGTCCTCGGGTCGGGTCTGGGCTTGTTCGATCATCGCCAGCCGTGCTTCGTCGGCCGGCCGGACCCGTTCGTCCTTGCGTTTGCGGTTGAGCGCCCCGTTGCGGGCGATGCGCAGCAGCCAGCCGCCGAACGCGCGCGGGTCTTCGAGTGAGTGGATGTTGCGGTACGCGGAGAGGAAGGCGTCCTGGGCGACGTCGGCCGCCGCTTCGGTGTCCCACAGCACGCGGTACGCGAGATCGTGGACGCGGTCGAACCAGCGGTCGTAGAGCCGGCCGAATGCGTCGGAGTCGCCGGCGCGCACGCGCTCGACGAGGGGAGTGTCGGGTCCATCGGAGGCCTCGGGGATCTTGCGGTCTTCTGTCATCCCGAAGTCCTGACCACGGAGGTCTCTCGCCGCTTACGGCCCACGACCGGAAAGTTTTTCGCGGATCCGCGTAAGCGCGGCCCCCGGTGGCGGGTCAGGCCCCTCGAACCGACCCGGAATCCCCGGGCCACCCGCTGAGGAGGACCCCACATGACCGGCACCACCCGCATTCTCGCCCTGATCGTCGGCGCCGTGTTCGGCCTCGGTGCGTTCGGCGTTTCCTACGCCAGCACCGCCTACGCCTTCACCACGCCCGCCGCCGATCTCGACGTCGAGATCGGAATCGACCCGTGCGACCTCCAACCGGAGATCTGCGACTGGGACTTCCCCGTCGACCCCGAAGACCCCGAAGACCCGGAAGAGCCCGGCGTTGGCCCCGCCGGCGGCGCCGACGACTACGCGCCGGAGACGACCACCACGACCGTCCCCACCGACGGCCCGACCGACGACCCGACCGAAGACCCGGACGAGCCGGCGGGCGACGACGACGTTCCCGCCGCCGAACCCGAGGACGCGGTGCAGGCGTCGCCGAACTTCACCGGCTGACGGCCCCTCGTCCCCCGAGTCCGGCCCACACGCTGCCGCCCGAGCCGTGCGGGCCGGACCACCCCTTGCACCGAAAGCGAGCACTTCGTCATGCGCACCCACCGCACCTTCACCATTGCCCTCCTGCTCGCCCCGACGCTTGCCCTCGGCGCGTGCGGCGGCAGTTCCGACGCATCCGAGACACCCGCACCCGAACCGTTGACCACGACGACGGCCGATCAACTCGAGCCGGCGGTCGTCGAACCGGTCGACGGCATCGTCGCCGGAACCGACACGGACCTCGCCGTGTACGGCGCGATCGGCGACACGACACCCGCGCAGATGCTCCCGGCCCGGACCGAGTTCGGCTCGCGACGAGTCCTACGGGTCGTAGGCCGCTACGGCACCGACGACGGGTGGCTCGAGGTGCTGTTGCCGGTGCGCCCGAACGGGTCACGTGGCTTCGTGCGCGCGGCCGACGTCACCCTCGAGTCGACGAACCTCACCGTCGACATCGACCTCGCGACGAAGGTCCTTCGGGTGAGCGACGGGGACAACGGCGTCCTCGTCGAGACCCCGATTGCGATCGGTTCGGCCGAGAACCCGACACCGACCGGCGACTTCTACCTCACGGACATCCTCATCACCGGCGACGAGGACTCGGCCTACGGACCGTACGCGCTCGGCCTGTCCGCGCACTCGGAGACGCTGTCGGAGTTCGGCGGCGGCGACGGGCAGATCGGCATCCACGGCACCAACCAGCCGTCGAGCATCGGCCGGGCCGTGAGCCACGGCTGCGTGCGCGTCTCGAACGACATCGTGACCGCGCTCGCCAACACCGTGCCCCTCGGCACCCCCGTCGTCATCCACTGAGGGTGTTCGCTCGCCCGCTTCTTGCGCGAGGGTCTACTCTCTGGAGCTATGCGCGTGAGGGGTATGCGCGTGGAATGGCCCCTGGTGGGACGGTCGGCCGAGATCGGTGCGATCAGGGCGGCGCTCGAAGCGCAACCGCACCGCGGCACCGTTCTCACGGGCCCGGCTGGTCAAGGAAAGACCCGGCTCGGACACGAGGCGTTGCGTTTGGCGTCGGCCGCCGGCATGCGCCCGTTGGTGGCGGTCGCGACCCGGGCCGCGTCGTCGATCTCGCTCGGTGCCCTCGCCCATTTTCTCCCGCCGCCCGACCGCCGGCCCGATCGCCTCGCCGACCTCGTGGCGCGGGCGGAGTCGGCGATCGCCGCGCAGGCGGGCCCGAACGGCGTCGCTCTGCTCGTCGACGACGCCCACCTGGTCGACGACGCGACCGCCACGGTGGTCCATCAACTTGCGTTGACCGGGGCCGCGGCGGTCATCGCGACCGTGCGCGACGACGAGGACGTGCCCGACGCGATCCGGGCGTTGTGGAAGGACGACCTCGCCGAACGGCTCGAGATCGGTCCGCTCACCCCGGTCGATGTCGACCAACTCGCGGCTGAGGTCGTCGGTGGCCCGCTGACCGCGGCCGCGTCGGGCGAGCTGTGGCGCGCCAGCCTCGGCAACCCGCTGTTCGTGCGTGAACTCGTCCTGGGCGCGCTCGAAGCCGGGTACTTGCACGAGCAAGCGGGAAACTGGCGGTTCACGTCGCGGTTGCGCAGCTCGTCGCGCCTCGTCGAACTCATCGGCGCCCGGCTCGCGCAGACCCGCCCGGAAGAGCGCGAGACGCTGGAGTTGTTGAGCGTCGCCGGCGAACTCGCGCTCGACCTGGTCACGCAGCTGGCGACATCGGATGTGTTGGCCACGCTCGAATCGAAGCGCCTGATCGTCGTCGAACGACGCGACGCGGACACTGTCGTGCGTCTCGCGCACCCCGTTTACGGCGAAGTGTTGCGCGACACGATCGGCGAGATTCGCACGATGGCCGTCAATCGCGCGCTCGCGGACACGGTCGACGGCATGACCGAACCGCCGATGCCCGACGTGCTGCGCGCCGCGGTCTGGCGACTCGACGGCGGTGGCGCCGTCCACCCGGAACTGATGGCCGAAGCCGCGCGCACGGCGTACATCGCGCACGACGAAGCGCTGGCCTTGCGGCTGGCGGCGGCGGCGCGTGCAGCCGGCGCCGGCATCGAGGCGACACTCGTCGAAGCGCGCGCACTCAAGTCGACGGGGCGGGCGGGGGAAGCCGAGGCGTTGCTGATCGCCGACGCGAACCGCGCGACGACGCCCGACCACCGAGCACTGGTCGCGATCGAACGCGCCGCGGCGTTGTTCTTCGTGCTCGGCCGGGGCGACGAAGCGAACCAGGTGCTCGACGACGCGCTCGCCGAGTGCGACGTGCCCGAATGGCGGGACGAGATGATCGCCCAGCGCGCCGAATTCGACATGCTGGCCGGGCGGCCGTTGGAAGCGATCGATCGATGCGAGCCCATCCTCGGGCTCGACGCCGGCCGCGCGTTCGTCGTCGCCGCCGGCGCCGCCGGACCGGCGCTCGCGGTCGTCGGCCGCGGCCTCGATGCCGACGCGCTGGGTGTTCGCGCATTGGCGGCGCGCATCGCCCTCGGACCGCAGGACGCGCTCGCCGACCCGGGTCTCCCCGACGTCGTGCGCGGGCTCGGACTCGGTGAAGCCGGACAGTTCGCGGCCGCCGAGGCAATCGTCGTCGCCACCCATCACGACGCGATCGTGCACGCCGACTCGCCCCGCCAAGCATGGGCCGCGCTCGTCGCCGGTCGCATCTTGTTGATCCAGGGGCGGATCGCGGCGGCGGGGAAGTGGTTCGACCAGTCGGAAGCGTTGTTCTCGGAGTTGCACCTTCCCGGCCCGCGCCGGTGGGCGCTTGCCGGACGCGTGATCGCGGCCGCGATGGCAGCTGACAGCGCGGCAACCGTGAGCGCTGCGCACGCGCTCGATGCGGTCGCCGCCGACACGATGTTGTTCATGGAGTCGGAGGTCGACCGCGCCCAGGCCTGGCGCCACGTGATCGAACACGACCGAGCGCGCGCGGTGGAGTTGTTGTTGATTGCGGCCGACCGCGCCGAAGCATCGGGCTCGCGCGCGCTGGCCGCCGGCGCGTTGCACGACGCGGCACGACTCGGAAGCGCCCGTGGTGTCCTCGACCGGCTCGAGCGCGTCGCGGAAGGCTGCCAGGGCGATCTCGTCGCGACGCGCGTCGCGTACACGCGCGCGGCGGCCGCAAACGACGGCGCCGCGCTCGACGCGGTGGCGAGTCGGTTCGAAGCGATGGAAGCGTGGTTGTTCGCCGGTGAGTCGGCGGCAACGGCGGCCGCCGCCCATTGGCGTAGCGGGGAGGCGCGCCTAGCTCGTGCGAGTGCGCGGCGCAGCTATGCGTTGCGGGCTCGCTGCGAAGGCGCGGCGACTCCGGCCCTCGCGGCGGGCGGCGCCGCGGCCCCGCTCACGCCCCGCGAGCGCGACATCGCCGGGCTGGCCGCCGCCGGTGCGACCAACCGCGAGATCGCCGACGGGTTGGAACTCTCGGTCCGGACCGTCGAGAACCATCTCCAGCGGGCGTACGAGAAACTCGGCGTCACCAACCGGGCCGAGCTGACCAAGGCGCTGGCCGACGAGGGCTGAGTAGTCGGTACTCAGGACGAGAACGGGCGTCTCGGCGCAGACTGCCGCCATGGCTGGGCTACCGGAGGTCGTCGAACGGGTGCGGAGCGACCCCGAGTTCGCCCGGGCCGTCCGGGACGACCCGGTCGTCGCGCTGGAACCCTTCGACCTCAACGCGGAAGACCTGCGCGAACTGTCGCGCTGGCTCGACGAACTCGTGCACTCCCCCCGCCTCGACGACCTCTTCGAGTAGCACAATCCCGAAATTGCGCCGTGTGGCGACCGAAACGGTCGCCGTGTGGCGCAATTTCGGCTCAGGCGCGTTCCGCGGCGGCGACGGTGTGCACGGGCGCGGGCCGGCGACACCCATGACGAGGCGACCGAGGTTCACGGGATGCCGCCCGTCGACGTCTTGCTCCGAACCCTCCGGTCGCCGGCGCGGCCGGCCCAACGCCGGGATTAGCGTCGACCTCGATGTCCTCGCATCGCGCGGGCATGTCGACGTCGTCACCGACGTGCGGGCCGATCTCGAACACGTCGGCGCCGTCTCCGCGGTCACGTTGGCGCGCATGACGTGCGACTGCAACATCCACCGCATCATCACGTCGGGGAAGTCGCAGATCCTCGACCTCGGACGTTCCACCCGCACCGTGACCGACGCCCAATGGCGGGCGCTCGTCGCGCGCGACCGACACTGCACCGAACCCGGCTGCAGTGCCCCGCCCGGCTGGTGCGAAGCCCATCACCTCAAGCACTGGGCCGACGGCGGCATGAGCAACCTCGACAACTACACACTCAAATGAGTGATGCTTTCTGAACTGCGCGCGCGAGGTGTCGTACGCACGAACGACGCGCCGTCTGGTCAATACGCGGAGTGGCTCGGCAACGAGAGCGTTCGGTGGCGTACTCGCGCCGAACCGCGAAAAGTCGTACGACCTGGAGACGCCGAGCGGTATCCGCATGCAGGTGAAGGCGCCGGGTCGCGCGCAGTGTTGGCAACGCCGGCGCTGACGTAGACGCGCGTCCGAACTAACTCCGCCACGCGGCGTTCGCGTCGGCGAAGTGTTGACGCGCGCCGTCGAAGTCGTAGGGCCGTTCCTCGACCGGGCCCGGGCCCCACTGGCTGCGCGGCTGGTTGACGAAGTCGCCGCCGTACACATGGAGCGCGCCGGTGAGGCGGTCGGTCGGGTTGGCCACGCTGTGGATCGTGTTGTCGCCGAGGATCACCGAGTCGCCGGTCTGCAACTCCTTGCCGCCCGACTCGGTGAGGGCGGTGCCGTTGCGCCGGAAGAACGCGTTGTCTTCGCGCCCGGCGTAGATGCCGATCACGGCCCACATGCGGTGGTCGTGTGGGTAGAGCACCATGCCCGGCGCCCACACGATGTGCAGCACGGTCAACTCGGGGGTGTGGTGCAACAGGGTGAACCCGGCCTCGGTCGGCGCCATCGTGTCGGCAACGCCGCCGGGCGTGGCGAGTGCGCGGTCGAGAAGTTCACGGACGGCCCGGCGGGGCTCGGTCTCCGCGTTCGCGTGCACGCAGGCGCTGACGAACTCTTTGACGTCGAACACGCTCCCAGTTTCACAGCACAAGGTGCCGGGAGGAAGAGCAGGTCTCGTATCGCCCGAGGCCGGCGAGGGGTTCCGCCTACGCTGTGGACCCCCTCGGGGTCGCTAGCTCAACTGGCAGAGCATCGGGCTTTTAACCCGCAGGTTCAGGGTTCGAGTCCCTGGCGACCCACAACCGGATCGGCGTGCGGGCCCCACCACCTCGGGAATGGGCGGGTAGCCGGTTGCGTTGTAACTCTTCCTATGGCCCGTGCAATTCCCGAAACTTCAACCGACTGGCAGGCCGAAGCCGCCTGTCGCGACTCCGACACGTCTGTTTTCTTCCCCGTTTCCGACAAGGACGCGGACGCCGCCAGGGCCATTTGCGACACCTGCCCGGTCGCCCCGGACTGTCTCGAATGGGCTATCGGGACCCGCCAGCCCGACGGGATCTGGGGCGGATTGACCGCCATGGAACGCCATCGGCTGGTCCGGCGGCGCCAAAAAGCGGCCCGAAAAACAAAAGCGGCGTAATTCCGGCCTCAAGGGCGGTACGGGTGGGTCCGACGAAGGATTCGTGCCCACGCAGTATCCGATGCCGACCGACGCCGCCGTGCGAGAGGTCCTCTCGACGATCATGGGGCGGGCGGTCACCGTTGCCGCTTCCGCCGCGGGCAATCCCGATGCCGCCTCGCCCGGAGTGGTCGCCGACTACGGCGTGGACGACGGACCGGTCGCGGTGTGCTGCTACGCCGACGTCCGCCTGACCAACGCGCTCGGCGGCGTGTTGTCGGAGGAACCGGCCGAGTCGGTCGAGGCCGCAAGCGCCGAAGGCCGCATCGACGACAAGACCGTCGAGAGCTGGAACGAGATCGTCACCCAGCTGGCCCGGTTGCTCAACAGCCCCGACACGCCCGCCTTGCGCGTGCGTGGCGTGCACCGCACACCCGGGGAACTGTCCGACGAGACCTCGGCGCTGCTCGCGCAGCCCGGTGCGCTGCGTTCCTTCGACGTGACCGTCGCCGACTACGGCACCGGCACGCTCAGCCTCGCCGTCCGCTAAACCCGAACGAATTAGGCGGCGGGGTCTTCGACCGTCCCGGCGGTTTGCGGCTGGTCCTCCGCGCGCCGTTGCGGGCCTGGGCGCGCCGCGGGCGGCGGCGGGGGACGTTGCTCGCGGCCGTAGCCCGCGACGAGCGTCGAGATGAGATACACGCCGAGCCACGCGAAACCGAGGCACATGAGATAGCGGAGGCCCGCGTCCATGATGTCGACGTTGCCGCGCAGCAGTCCCTGGAGCGTGTTCCACCAGAGCACGAGCGACAACAGCAGCGCGATGCCAAACGTGAACGAGGGGTCGACGGTCATGCGCCGCATGGCGTCACTCCACGATCCGCTGCATCAACACCTCGGCCCACGTCAGCGGCGTCGCCGGCCGGCCTTCGATGCGGCCGATCGCGATGCCGAGGTCGAGGACTGCGGCCGGGCTCACAGTCTCGTCGAGGTTGGTGAGCGCGAGCACGTCGAGACCACCCAGCGCGTCGGCCAGGTATTCGACGTCTTCGCACTTCCAACCGGCTTCGATGATGGCCCACGTGCTCGTCGGTTCGAATTGGTCGAGCATGGCGCGTGCCCATTCGAGCTGCCCGCGTCCCGCCGGCAGCGCGCACGCGACGAGCGTCGGGTAGGGGCGGCGGCGCCACGAACGCCGGCGTTCCTCCGCGGTCTGCGGGTCGCACACCTGGAGCCACGCGGGGATGCCCTCACCGAGCGGTTCGTGCGTCGCGAGCACGACGCGGTCGGGGTCGAGCCCGAGTTCTTCGGCGAGGTCGCGTGCGAGTCGCACCGGTTGTGCGCCCTCGCCCACGACGGCGACGACGACACCCGGCGCGTCGGGCAGGAGCGACGGCGTTGGCAACCGCGCGAGTGATTCGAGGAGCGCGCCGCGCATCTCTCGCAGCTCGACGCCGCGGGGGACGAGCCGGGCCGGCAAACCGAGGCGCGCGAGCACGTTCTCGGGCCGCTCGAGCACTTGGTCGCTGCGCGCCACGCGCCGGAACACCACCGGCGTCACGGTCTCGGTGAGCACCGCGACGTCGTCCGCGGTGAGGTCGGGGACGGGCATGTCGTCGGAGATCCGCGCCGCGGTCGCGCTTCGACGGGCGGCCCCGGTCGAGAGGTCGAGCTGTTCGCGTACCGCCGTGGCCAGTGCCGGCGGGCGGGCCGGTTCCACGGTTTCCGTGATCCGTTCGAGCAACGCGGCGAACGCGGGTGCTTCGGTCGAAACCGTCGGGCCGCGGCCGCGGCCACCGCCACCGCCACCACCGTTGCCGTTCCCGTTGCCCCGTACGTCGTTGTCGGCGCTCAGGTCGATCATCGGGTCGGAATCGAGCCGGTTGAACGAGGCGCTGCTCCGGCGCGCATCGTGGCTCTCGCCGTCGCGTTCTTCTTCGCTGACCGTTTCGGCGAGATCGAGAATCGAGGTGGGGACCCGGGCCCCCCCGGAGCGGGATGCCACCGCGGTCGCCCGCGACTTCACCCGCGGCTGGGCGTCGATTG
>JAWXCJ010000193.1:0-3235 GCA_034408875.1 Actinomycetota bacterium | reverse complement strand
TTCCCCGGTCTCGTGCACTCGGCCGCGTTGTTCGGGAGCGGTTCCGAAGTCCTCGGCTACGACACCGAACGCTCGACCGATCCCGAGGTGTCCGCGCTCCCACGCAACATCGGGGCCGTGGACCAGTGGGTCGACAGCACCGACGTGCTGTCGTGGCCGCCGCGCACCCGCCAGGCGGCTACGTGGTACGCGCGACCAGGTCCAACAACACCGTGAGGTCGGCGGTGTGCACGACGTCGGCGTGGGTCGCGGCGTCGTCGGGCGCGCTGTGGTCGACCCCGAAGTGGTCGCGGCGCACATAGACGGCGGGCATACCGAACGCGCGCGGGCCCTCGACATCGCACCGCCACGTGTCGCCGACGAACAGTGCGTCGGCCGGGTCGACGCCGACCGCTCCGAGCGTGTGCGAGAAGATGCGCGGGTGGGGTTTGCGGGCCCCGATCCACGCCGACGACACGACCACGTCGACGAGGCCGGTCAGTCCCGCCGCGTCGATCGCCTCGCGCAGGTCCCAGTCCCAGTTCGAGCAGATGGCCAGCACCACGCCCCGGTCGCGCAGTTCGCGTAACACCGGAATGACATCGTCGTACGTGACGACGTCACGCGTATCGAGGAAGGTGTGGAGTTCGTCGACGAGCGCGTCCTGCTCCGCGTCGGGTACCCCGGAACCGGCGAGCATCGCCCGGGTGCGCGACCGCTGCCAGGCGACGTAGTGGTCGCGCGACTGCGAGAACGAGTCGTGCTCGGTGCCGTCGATCCCGCCGTCCCAGAACGTCGCCCGGGCCTGGCGGTCGAGGGTGTAGCCGGCCGCCGCGACGACGACGTCCCACGAACCGTCGACGTACACCATCTCCGCGAGCGTGCCGTAGAAGTCGAGAAGTACGGCCTTGGTCGCCATGCAGCTACGCCGGAGTGATGGTGTAGTTGCCCAACGCGTCGAGGCGGGCGACCGCGCCCGGTTCGACGACCACGACCGTGAACGGCTCTTCGATGAGCGCGGGTCCATCGACGGCGGCGCCCGGTCCGAGCGCGCTGCCGTCGAACACCGGGGTGTCGACCCAGTCGGTACCCCAGTACGCCGATCGGGTGCCCGTGCGCGCGGCAGCCGCGTCGGCGACGGTGCCGACCTCGGCGAAGTGGTCGGGCTTCGGGGTGTTGCCGCGGGCGATGACGCGGACGCCGCGTAGCAGCGGCTGCTGGGTGCGGAACGAGAATCCGCGCTCGGTCTGGTGCCGGTCGTGGAACCGTTCGGCGAGGTCGAGCAGTCCCGGTTCGTCGAGGGCGGTGCCTTCGGGCACGGGCACGCTCATGTCGAAGTTCTGCCCCGGGTAACACATCTGGGTGAACACCTGCGTCCGGGTCGATGTCGCGTCGAGACCGGCGGGTTGCAGTTCTTTCGCCACTTCGTCGGAGAGCTCCGACATCAGGGTCCGGACCCGCACGAGATCGACTTGCGAGAGCGGCGTCACGTACGAACGGACGAGATCGACGACGTAGTCGGCGACGAGTACCCCGAGCGCGGAGAACGCGGGCGCGGCCTTCGGCACGATGATGCGGTCGATACCGAGCTCGCGCGCGATCGCCGACGCGTGCACCGCGCCGTTGCCGCCGTAGGCGATGAGTGCGAGGCGCCGCGGGTCGGCACCGTGGCCGGCGAGCACCTTGCGCGTCGCGTTGGCCATGTTCGCGTTCACGATGCGTTGGATGCCCCAGGCCGCTTCGGTGAGGTCGATGCCCAACGGACCGGCAACGTGTTCGCGGATCGCGTCGGCCGCGGCCGCGACATCGAGCTGCATCCGCCCACCCGCGAATCCGTCGACCGGGAGGTATCCGAGTACCGCGTCGGCGTCGGTGACTGTGGCGTGGGTGCCGCCCCGCCCGTAACACGTCGGGCCGGGTGACGACCCGGCCGACTCGGGCCCGACGAGCAGCGCGCCCTGGCGGACGCGTGCAATGGAACCGCCGCCGGCGCCGACGCTCTGCACGTCGACCATCGGGAGCCCGATGTAGTAGCGGTACCGCCAGTTCCAGTCGGTCTTGATCTGCGCCTGCCCGTCACGCACGAGGCAGATGTCGAAGCTGGTGCCGCCCATGTCGACGGCCACGAAATCGCCGACACCGGCCGCGTTGGCGGCGAGGGTCGCACCCATGACACCGCCGGTGGGACCGGACGCGAGGAGCGTGACCGCGCGCCGGGCGACGTAGTCGGGCGGCATGACCCCGCCGGTCGACTGCATGATGAGCAGCGGCCCGGAATACCCGGCGTGGCGCAGCTCGTCTTGGAGGTGACCGGTGTAGTGCGCGATCTTCGGCGCGACGTACGCGTTCACGAGGGTGGTCGAGACCCGTTCGAACTCCGGACCGCGCGGCATGACCTCGTGCGACAGCGAGATGTGCTCGACGTCGGGGAACTCTTCGAGGATGATCTCGCGTGTCCGGCGCTCGTGCGCGGGGTTCACGAACGAGAACAGGTACATGACCGCGATCGATCGCACCCCGAGCTTCTGGAGTCGCTGCACGCCGCGCCGTACCGCGTCCTCGTCGAGCGGGAGGAGGACGTCGCCCTCGAAGCTCATGCGTTCGGGGATGGCGATACGCGCCCGGCGTCGCGCAATCGGGGTCGGGCCCGGATAGTTCGGGTCCCAGATCTCTTCCTTGTGACAGCGGCGCAACTCGATCTCGTCGCGGTGCCCCTCGGTGACGAGCAGCCCGGTCGGGGCGCCGTTCATCTCGATCATCGTGTTGTCGGCGGTCGTCGTGCCGTGCACGAGGATCTCGAGCTGCGCGCAGAACTTGGGCAACGTCAGGCCGAACCGGTCGGCGAGCTCGGCCAATCCGTTCATCACCCCGTGCGACTGGTCGTCGGGGGTCGTCGGCGTCTTGTCGAGCACGACCGTGCCGTCGGGCGTCACGCACACAAGGTCAGTGAACGTCCCCCCGACATCCACCCCCACCCGAAACCCCATAACCAACGATGCGTCGATAGCCCACCTGTGAGGTGGTCTATCGACGCATGCTCCTGGTTTGGGTCGTGGCGGGCTCGTCGACTTCGAGGGTGAGGTCGGAGAGACTGCCGGTGAGCACGACGCCGTAGTCGCGCGCGGCGCCGACGACGGACACGTATTCGTCGAGGACGTCGTCGAGCACCGCTTGCGGGTCGCGGTCGAGGGGGTTGCCCCAGCCGCCGCCGCCCCCGTAGTCGAACATGATGCGCTGGCCCGCGGTCATCGGCACC
>JAWXCJ010000192.1:0-7981 GCA_034408875.1 Actinomycetota bacterium | reverse complement strand
TCACTCAGACGCGAAGTCGTACACCGCTACCGCTTCCCCGACCGGGCCACCGCCCGCCGGGCGATCTTCGCCTGGGTCAACCGTTACAACCACCACCGGAGAAGCGGCTGCACTCCAGCCTCCGCTACGTGCCACCCGTCGAGTGGGAACAGCTATACCGTCAACACCAGGCCGACCAGGCCGCGTAACCAACGTGACCGGTCAACGGGGGGAACCTCAGTTTCTACTCGGACTGCTGTCGACCAGCGTCGCTTGGGCCGCTCAGCGACGACGCCGCCGGGTTGCGCGATGACGAGAATGTCGCGTCCAGTCGGTGCCGCCACCAAAACCTCGCGGCCGTCGGCAGCGGCCGCGTTACCTGATCGACGTAGGCGAGTGCTCGGTTGAGTAGATCGTTCGCCACGCCGGAGCAACCGAGTTCGAGTGGTTGAACTCGAGCCATGCGACGGTGAACGCACTGCACAGCCGAAGGCCGGCCAACTGAGAGGCGCCGAAGCCAGTGTCGCGATTTCGCCGTGGTCCGGGGCTCGATCGCGTGCCTTAGGCTGCCAACCGTGCCTACCGATCCCTACGTTCCCGCCGATCCTTCTGCTCGTCCGCGCCAGCAGCAGAACTTGCCGCCGGGGATTGCGTTGCCGCCGGCGAAGCACTGGGTGGCGGACCGGCCGGGCGACCTCGGGCCGCGCCAGCCGCGGGGACAGTTGTACGGGTCGCCGGGGCCGAACGTCGGGTACGCGTACACACTCGCGGAGCGGGCGGCCGGCGAGTGGGCGCTGGCGACGCACGAAGAGAGGCACGACGTCATCCCGGTCATCGCCGAGATCGCCGGGAAGCGGGCCGCGCTGTTCGGGCGGGCGCCGGTGATGCCCGACGTCAGCATCGCAGCCGGGCTCCTCGGCTACGACGGCACGGCCGAACCGGACTTCGCGCAGGTGCGGCGCCTCATCGTGCACGACGCCGGTCACGACTACACGCGGCGGCGGGCCATCGTTGACACGGTGCCCGAGCAGTTGCTGCGCATGACGGCCGAGGAGTTCAACGCGAGCATCAACGAGTGGCGGCACCTGACCCGCACCCGGTTGTTCCCGGAGCTCGGCCGCACGCCGACGATGTAGCCCGCCAACCCCTCCTTCTGGACGCGCGTATCTGTTGCCAGCAACATATACGCGCGTCCAGAAGGGCTTGAGAGGGCACTGTGAGCTTCGATCTCACCGACGAATACGAGGAGCTGCGCCAGTCGCTGCGGCGGCTCGCCGAGGAGCAGATCGCGCCGAACGCGGCCGCGGCCGACGAGCGCGAGGAATACCCCTGGGCGAGCTGGGAAGCGTGGCGCGCGGCCGGGTTCGCGGGCCTCGCGTTCCCCGAGGAGTACGGCGGCCAGGGTGGCGGCATCCTTGCGCATGCGATCGCGGTCGAGGAAGTGGCGCGTGTGTGCGCGTCGGCGTCGCTGTTCACGTTCATCTCGAAACTCGGTATGACCGCGCTCCTCGACCACGGCAGTGACGCGCTGAAGCAGGCCTATGTGCCGCGCGTCGCGTCGGGCGAGTGCCAGGCTTCATACTGTTTGTCCGAAGCCGACGCGGGCAGCGACGTCGCCGGCATGTCGACCCGGGCTGTGCGGGACGGCGACAACTACGTCATCACCGGCCGCAAACTCTGGATCACCAACGCGGGCGTCTCCGATTTCTACGCGGTGTTCTGCAAGACCGACCCGAGCGCCGGCCACCGTGGCATCAGCGCGTTCGTCGTCGAGAAAACGTTTCCCGGATTCTCGATCGGCAAGCTCGAACACAAGATGGGTGTGCGCGGGTCGCCGACAGGTGAAGTCGTGCTCGACGAATGCGTCGTGCCCGCCGCGAACCTCATCGGCGAAGAAGGCCGCGGTTTCCACTACGCGATGGGGGCGCTCGACCGGTCGCGCCCGCTCGTCGGTGCGCAGGCACTCGGTATCGCGCAAGGCGCACTCGACCTCGCGAGCCGGTACGTGATGGAACGCCGCCAGTTCGACCGGCGCATCGGCGACTTCCAGGGCATCCAGTTCATGCTCGCCGACCTCGCCACCCAGGTCGACGCCGCCCGTCTGCTCGTCTACCGCGCCTGCGCCCGGCTCGACGCGGGCCGCACCGACACCTCCGCGTCGTCGTCGATGGCGAAGCTGTTCGCCTCCGACACGGCCATGCGGGTCACGACCGACTGCGTGCAACTCCTCGGCGGCATCGGCTACACGCGGGAGTCGCCGGCTGAGCGCATGATGCGCGACGCCAAGGTGACGCAGATCTACGAGGGCACGAACCAGATCCAACGAGTGGTGATCGCCAAGCGACTGCTGGAGCGCTGAGCATGACCGACGTTCGATACGCGAAGAGCGGCGACGCGCACCTGGCCTATGCGGTCGACGGCGAGCGCGGCCCGTTCATGCTGCACGTCGCTCCGTTCACGATCTCGATCGACTCGCTCGACGACGAGCCGCACTCCGCCCGCTTCTACCGGCGCATGATGTCGTTCGCCCGGGTGATCCGTTACGACCGGCGGGGGACCGGCCTGTCGGACCCGTTCGGCGGCGACGACGTCTCGTGCTCGCACCCAGCTTGAACAACGACCTGCAGTTCCGCGACTACTGGAGCCGGGCGTCGAAGCGTGGCGCGAGCCCCCGCGCCGCGCAGACGCTGCTCGAGTGCAACATCAGCGTCGACGTGCGTGCCGTGCTCCCCGAGCTGACGGTTCCGGCACTGGTCATGCACCGCCGCGACGACCGGTTCGTGCCTGCCCGCCTCGGCCGCTACCTCGCCGACAACATCCCCGGTGCGCGCTTCGTCGACCTGCCCGGCGACGACCACATCGAGATCGGCGGCGACATGGACGAAATCCTCGACGAAGTCGAACTGTTCGTTGCGGGCGCGATCGGCAGCGCCGGTGGCGAACGCTCACGACCGTGCTGTTCACCGACATCGTCGACTCCACCCGTCTGGCCGCGGAACTCGGTGACCAGCGCCGGCGAGAACGGCTCGACGCGCACGACACGCTGGTGCGCGGCCGGCTTGCGCGCTTCGGCGGGCACGAGGTCACCACCACGGGCGACGGATTCCTCGCATCGTTCGACAGCCCGTCGCAGGCCGTGCGGTGCGCGCAGACCATCGTGGACTCCTCCGAACGGACCGGAGTGCACGTGCGCGCGGGGCTGCATACCGGCGAGTGCGAGCAGCGCGGCAACGACCTGGCGGGGCCGGCCGTGCACATCGCGGCCCGGGTGGCGGCCGCGGCCCCGACCGACGGACTCCTCGTCACCCGCACGGTGCGCGACCTGGCCGGAGGCTCCGACCTGCGCTTCGAGTCGCAGGGCGAGCACGAGCTGAAAGGCGTCCCCGACGCCTGGCAGCTGTTCTCCGTCGTCTAGCCCGTACCATCGGGCTCGGCGTCCAGGCGCAAGCCGGAGGAGCGGAGTGTCATGAACATCTTCACGCGAGATGGAGCTCCGGAGGGTGGAGCCGCATAAGCATGGGTGACATTCGGGTTCGCTTTTCTCCGGCTCCGACCGGGTTCATGCACATCGGGAACGCGCGCACGGCGCTGTTCAACTGACTCTACGCGCGTCACACGGGTGCGACGTTCATCCTCCGTATCGAGGACACCGACGTCACCCGCTCCACGACCGAAGCGGTCGAGCAGATCCGGCAGGTGCTCCAGTGGCTCGGCCTCGAGTACGACGAAGGCCCGATTCTCCAGAGCTACCGGTTCGACGACTACCTCGCCGCGGCCGACCGGCTCCTCGCGTCGGGGAACGCGTACGAGTGTTTCTGCACCGAAGAAGAGGTGAAGCAGCGCAACGACGACGCCCTGAAGGCGGGCCGCACGCCGGGGTACGACGGGCGCTGCCGCGACCTCACGCCCGCCGAACGTGAAGCCAAGGTGGCCGAAGGCCGGCCCCGCTCGATCCGGTTCCGTACACCCGCCGCCGGCGTGAGCACGTTCTCCGATCTCATCCGCGGTGAGGTGTCGGTCGACTGGTCGACGATCCCCGACTTCGTGATCGTGCGCTCGAACGGCACGCCGGTGTTCTTCCTCGCCAACGCCGTCGACGACATGGAGATGGCGATCACCCACGTGTTGCGGGGCGAGGACCTCATCGACTCGACCCACCGGGTGCTGGCGCTGCGGCGCGCCCTCGGTGCCGACGACTCGCCCGTCTACGCACACCTCCCGCTGATCATGGGCCCGGGCGGCGGCAAGCTGTCGAAGCGGCACGGAGCGGTGAGTGTCGAGGAATACCGCGACGCCGGCTACCTGCCGCACGCGCTCGTCAACTATCTCGCGTTGCTCGGCTGGGCACCCGAAGACGGACGCGAGGTCCTTTCGATCGCCGAACTCGTCGCCGAGTTCGACCTGGCGCGGGTCAACTCGTCGGCGGCGATGTTCGACGCGCGGAAACTCGAGTGGATGAACGGCGAGCACATCCGCCTCATGGCCGTGGCGGACCTGACCGCCGCGGTGTTGCCCTTCGCAACGGCACGGTACGGCCCGCGCCTCGACATCCGCACATTCGAGGCCGCCGTCGCACTCGCGCAGGAGCGGGCGACGACGCTCGTGCAGATCGCCGACCAGGCCGCATTCCTGTTCGCGACCGACGCCGAGTTCGAGATCGCACCCGAGTCGTGGGAGAAAGTCCAGGCGACCGAACGGGTCGGCGAGATCCTCGACGCTGCGATCGCCCATCTCGAAACCTGCGGATGGAACGCCGATGCCATCGACCTGCGCCCCGCGCTCGATGCGCTCGGGTGCAAACCCCGCAAGGCGATGCCCGCGTTGTACGCCGCCGTCGAAGGCCGCCACGCCGGGCTGCCGCTGTTCCCGTCGATCGAATTGCTCGGGCGAGAGGTCGCGCTGCGCCGGTTGGGGGCCGCACGCGCCAAGCTCGCGGCACCGTGAGACGCCTGATTCGCATCGCGTTCCGCATCGGCCTCGGGTGCTTCGCACTCGTCTTCGCGTTCTTGTCGGTGACGTTCGTCCAGGTGTGGCGCGCCGCCCGCAACGACGGCGCCCGGCCTTCTGACGCAATCGTCGTGCTCGGTGCCGCGCAGTACGACGGCGTGCCGTCGCCGGTACTCGCGGCCCGTCTCGACCACGCACTCGAGTTGTACGAAATGGACATCGCGCCGACGATCGTCGTGACCGGCGGACGCCAAGAAGGGGACCGCTTCACCGAAGCGACCGCGGCCGCGCAGTACCTGCACGACCGCGGCGTGCCCGACGACGCGATCCTGCGGGAGACGACGGGCCGTTCGTCGTGGGAGTCGCTCGCCGCGTCGGCGCGGTTCCTGAAAGACCGCGGCATGACCAAGGTCGTGCTCGTCTCCGACCCGTATCACGCGGCGCGCATCGACGCGATCGCGGGTGAAGTAGGTCTCGACGCGGTCACATCACCCACCGAAACGAGCCCGATCACGGGTGCAGACGAGTGGAAACGCTTCGGAACAGAAACACTGCGCGTGGCGGCCGGAAAAATATTTGGATTCCGCAGATTGGACCAAACCGAGGACGTCGGAGACCTCGTTCCGGGACTCGCTATGCTCTGACGCCACGTATTCGGGAGTGGTGTAATCGGCAACACGACAGGTTCTGGCCCTGTTATTGGGGGTTCGAGTCCTCCCTCCCGAGCGCACACGGCGCACCGATTTCGGTGCGCCGTGTTTGTTACGATCACTCGCTGCTGATTGCACGCCCCGTTCGTCTAGTGGCCTAGGACATCACCCTCTCAAGGTGGAAACACGGGTTCGAATCCCGTACGGGGTGCGTTACGTCGAATGCGCCGGCCCAGGTCCTCTGACCTGGGCCTTTGCGCGTGTTCACTCCGTGTCGAGCTCGACGCGAATCGTGTCGTTGTCGACGACGAGTGTGCACGGCAGTCCGACGAGTGCGAGCGCGTCGGCGCTCGGAAGTGTCGTCGACACGATGCTCACGACATCGCCGCGATGCGCGCCGGTCGTGATGGTGCAGTCGAGCGCGAGACCGGTGTCGCGCGGCTCCGACCACACGATGAACGCGTCGTAACGCCCGGACTCAAGTTGTTGCGTCATGCGCCGATGAGGTGTGCAAATCGCAACCGTGAGTTAGTCGCGCGCGCCACACTCAAGCATCGCGCATTGCGCGCGCGTAGTGGTGGATATCCAACGCGGTGTGCGGAAATGCTTGACCTACACACTGGAATACGTTCTCATTGCACGGATGCACGCCACAGCGCGGAGGTTGAATCCGTGAACAAAGGGGAACTCGTCGAAGCAATCGCGAGCGCCGCAAACCTGAGCAAGACCGATGCCGAGAGCGCGCTCAATGCGTTCATCGCGACCGTGCAAAACACGATCTCGTCCGGCGAGAAGGTCACGCTCCCTGGTTTCGGAACGTACTCACCGACAACGCGGAAGGCACGCACGGGTATCGACCCCCGCACGCGCAACCCCGTACAGATCCCCGAGCGCAAGAGCGCCAAGTTCAGCGTGGGCTCGAAATTCAAAGCCCAGGTGCAAAGCTCGTAGTCGAGTAGGACGCGGGGCTGCACTCCTTCGCGGACCGAGTGAACCAAGTGTGAAGTTCGAACTTCCCCTTTGAGTGATGAGAGCTCTCTGAGAAAGGTGGTGCCCGTGCCTCCGGCTAAGAAGGCGACGAAACGCAAGGCAGCCAAGAAGAAGGCCCCGGCCAAGCGCAAGGCAGCCAAGAAGGCTCCCGCGAAGCGCAAGGCAGCGAAGAAGAAGGCTCCCGCGAAGCGGAAGGCTGCGAAGAAGAAGGCTCCGGCCAAGCGCAAGGCAGCCAAGAAGGCTCCCGCGAAGCGCAAGGCAGCGAAGAAGAAGGCCCCCGCGAAGCGGAAGGCTGCGAAGAAGAAGGCTCCGGCCAAGAAGCGCAAGGCCACGAAGCGCAAGGCGGCCAAGAAGGCGCCGGCGAAGCGTGCAACCAAGCGCACCGCGCGCAAGCGCACCGCGAAGAAGCGCTAACCCGCTCTTCTGCGAAGTTTCTCGAAGGGCCCGGTCACCCGGGCCCTTCTTGAATTTCTAGAGGGCGTCGATGCGGCGGAACGCTTCGCCCGCGCGCACGCCGGCGCGTAGCCCTTCGGCCTGCGCCTCGTCGGCTGTCACCCGTTCGAACGCGCGTCGTTGTTCGTCGGGCCGGTCGTGGATGCCCATCGTCGACTGCCACTGGCTGTGGTGGCATAACAGCGACTCGATCTTGCGCGTGACGTAGTCGTGGACGCGCTCAACGTGGTTGGGTTCGTGGGCTTCGAACAGCAGCAACGTCGACGGCCGGTGCGGTGCGAGACCCTGCTCGGCGAAGAAGTGGGGATCGCGCGCGGCGACGATCGCGTCGATCGTCAGCATTCCGGCCTGGTGATGGTCGGGATGGAGCCGGTACTGCTGCCACGGGTCGTGCGTGAGCACGACGTCGGGCGCAACGTCGCGGATCACCGCGCACAACGCGGCCCGGGCATCGAGATCGTTGTGGAGCTCGCCGTCGACGTAGCCGAGGAAACGCACGTCCTTGGCTCCGAGCGCGGCGGCTGCGTCGTACTGCTCGGCCTGGCGGGTAGTAACGAGCGCAGCCGGGTCGGCGGTGGGGTCCCAGGTGCCCTTCGAGCCGTCGGTACAGACGCACAGCGCCACATGGGCGCCGGCGGCGGCCCACTTGGCGAGCGTGGCGCCGCTCCCGAACTCGATGTCGTCGGGATGCGCACCGACGGCCAGCACCCGTGTCGGCGTGAGCAGGTCGACGGTTGTCATCGGTTTGGGATCATCGGTTTGGGATCATCGGTTTGGGATCATCGGTTTGGGATCATCGGGTCGGCAGTTCGAGCCGGGCGAGATCCTCGGGCAGGTCGACGTCGAACCCCAGTGCGGCGTCGCGCACGACGCGGACGGTCAGCCCGATGCGCGTCGCCTCGCCGATGTGGCGGCGGAACGACTGCGGCCCGTACGCAAAGCGGAACGGAGCGTCGACGGGG
>JAWXCJ010000191.1:0-4414 GCA_034408875.1 Actinomycetota bacterium | reverse complement strand
TGGCCACCAACCAGGAGGCCGGGGTGTGGGGCGGCCTCACCGAGGACGAGCGACGCCGCCTCCGCAAGGGCGTACCCGTCGAGGTCGGCGCCGGCGCCGGCTGAGCCGGCCCGAAACCAGAGTTCAGAGTTCGACCCGCGGCATCGCCACGGGTACCCGCACGACCACGCTGGTGCCCTGGTCGCTGCGCATCTCGATCGAGCCTTCGAGTTCGCCGGTGACGAGCGCGTGAACGATCGACAGCCCGAGCCCGCGCGATTCTTCGATCGAGAAGTCGTCGGGGAGCCCCACGCCGTTGTCGACGACTTCGACGACCACGTGTGCGGTCTCGCGCTGGAGCCGAACCTGAACCGCGGCTTCGGTCCGGCCCTCGGGAAACCCGTGGTCGACGGCGTTTTGCATCAGTTCGTTGAGCACCACCGCGAGCGGGGTCGCGACGTCGCCGGGCAGTTCGCCCGCGTCACCCTCGACGGTGAACCGAATGCGATGGTCGGGTGACGACGAGGTGTCCTCGACGAGACGGGCCAGGGGCCGCACGATCTCGCTGAACATGACGACGTCGCCGGGCTCCCGCGACAGTGTCTCGTGCACGATCGCGATCGACCGGATCCGTCGTTCTGACTCGGCGAGGGCGGCGCGCGCCTCGGGGGTCTTGAGTCGTCGCATCTGGAGGCGCAGGAGCGACGCGATCGTCTGGAGGTTGTTCTTCACCCGATGGTGGATCTCGCGAATCGTCGCGTCCTTCGACAGGAGCATGCGGTCGCGCCGGCGGAGGTCGCTGACGTCGCGCATGAGGATCATGGCGCCGACGACGGCGTCGCCCTCGATCTGCGGCAGGACCCGGGCGAGGACCGACACCTCGCCCCGCTCGACCTCCTCGGCCACGGGGAGCCGGGTTTCCAGCGCGGCGCGTGCGGCCGCGTCTTCGATACCGACGTCGGACAGCAACTGCCCTTGCGCGTACGCGTGGATGCCCATGCGGTGCAGCGAACTGACCGCGTTCGGACTTGCGAACCGGATACGCGTGTCACCGTCGATGAGGATCACGCCGTCGCCGACACGCGGGGAACTCTCGATCTCGATCTCGTCGATCTCGAACGGGAACGATCCCTCCGACACCATCGTCGCGAACCGTTCGAACGCCTCGACGTACGCGCGTTCCAACTCGCCGGGACGACGGCCGAACGAAAGCGGCGCTTCCCGGGTGAGTACGGAGATGACGCGGCCCCGGCACCGGATCGGAATGCACTTCACCCGGACCCGCTCCTTCGACCCGAACGCCGGAAGGTCGCCCTCGACGATCTCGCCCGTGCGGAAACAGCGCGTCAGCAGGGGCCGTTCGACTTCGTCGACGACGGTGCCGACGAGGTCCTGCGGATAGCTGGTCTGGCCCGTAACGGGCCGGACCTGGGCGAGCACGACGAACCGGTGGCCTTCCTCGCCCGTAATCGGAGCAAGGAGGCAGAGGTCGGAGAACGAGAGGTCGGCCATTGGCCGCCAGTCGGCGACGAGGCGCTCGACGTGGGCCAGGTCGCGCCCGCGAAGTGCCGTCTTGGCTCGCGCCACCTCGATCACCGTTGTCACCGGGCTGATCGTACGGGACCGAGAACCCCGGCCCGTCCTACTCGAACAGGTAGTTGCCGATGGCCTGAAGGCCGCCGAGGTCGCCGATGTCGGCTTCGAAGGTCGGGATGCGCGCGACGACGTCGGGGACGCGAGCCAACTCCGATCGGAGTTCGGCCTCGCGGAGCGCGACAACCGAGAAGTTGCGGTACGAGTCGCCGATCGTGCGCAGTACCCGCGCCGTGCGCGCCGTGTCGTCGAGCGCGGGCCCGTCGAGTGCCTCCGCGATGCGGGCCGCGTCCTCGACGAGTGCGGTGGCTGCGGTCGCCCCGTCGGGGTCGAGCAGGTAGTCGGGAAGCGTCTTGTTGAGCACGAGGGCACCCAGGTGGAACCCGCGGGTGGTGAGGATGTCGCAGAACTGCTCGGCCTCGTGCAACGGCGCCGCTTCCAATGTGGTGACGACCGCGAACGTCGTGCGCCGGTCGTGCAGCAGTTGTTCGACGGCGTTGGCCCGGGTCACGAAACCGTCGTACATACCCTGGAAGTTGAGGAAGAACTCGGCGATGTCTTCGAGGAACTTGCTGCCCAGGATGCGATCCGCGACTTGGTAGAACGGCCGGCTCGCAACGCTCAACACGCGGTTCCCGCGCTTGCCGCCGACGCGGTACGGCAGCGTCAGCCACCGCAGGAGTCGACCGCCGAAGAAGTCGGCCATGCGCGCCGGCGCGTCGAGAAAGTCGAGGGCGTTGCGCGTCGGCGGTGTGTCGATCACGATGAGGTCGTAGTCACCGGTCGAGTGGATCTCGTAGAGCCGCTCCATCGCGATGTAGTCGTGGCTCTGCACGAAGCGGCTCGTGAGGTTGTGGTACAGCCGGTTGTCGAGGATGCGGTACGCGGTCTCTTCGTCCTTCGCATGGCGCAGGACGAGGTCGTCCCACGACTGCTTCGTGTCGAGCATCGCCGCCCACAGCTCGCCGCGCGGTTCGATGCCGGCCGCCTTCAGGAGTTCGGGCGGCACGAGGTTCGCCTGGTTTCCGAGCGCCTCCATGCCGAGCGCGGTCGCGAGCCGTTTCGCGGGGTCGATGGTGAGGACCAGCACCTTGCCGCCCAACCGGCACGCGGCACCCAACGCCGCCGCGGCCGACACCGACGTCTTGCCGACGCCGCCCGAGCCGCAACACACGACGATCTCCTTCGTCGCGAGCAGCGACTCGAATCCGGACGGCGTTGCTTCGGGACGGGCCGACGCCCGGCGTTCGCGGCCGTTCCACGCGGGCGTCGTCACAGGCCCAGCTCGTCGCCGAGTGCTTCGGTGACCATCTTGGTGACGCGGAGACCGTGGGTGCGCACGAACAGGTACGGCACGTAGAGCAAGGGGAGGTCGACGGCGGTGAGCAGTTCAGCCAGGTGCTCGGCGCGGGTCCGCCGCAGCGAAACCGCGAGGCGGGCGCCGTCGAGCACGGCCGTTGCACCTCGGCCGACCTGCCCGCCGAGCGCGGCGTTGGCGTCGGGTTCGCGCAGCGCCTCGAACGTTTCTTCGTCGGCGCGCGTGAATAGCTCGGGGAGGACCCGGTTCACGATCACCGATCCGAGTGGTGCGCGCGATTCGGCGCGCAAGCGCGCGACGAGTTCGATCGTTTCCGCGACCGGCATCTCCTCGGGTGTCGTCACGATGTTCACCGCGGTGATGTCGGGGTCGGCGAGCAGGTCGGCGACCCATAGCGTCTGGGTACGCACGGGTCCGACATCGACGAGTTCGCGAATGGAGTCGGCGGCGCCGAGCTGCGCCACGATGTGGCCGGACGACGCGGCGTCGACGATCACCATGTCGTGATCGGCCCGGCCCTCGATCGCCTCGCGCACTTCCCACGCGATCTTGCCGACAGTGAGGATCTCCTTCACGCCGGGCGCCGCGTTCGCGACGAACTCGAACGCACGGGCGATCGGACCGACGCGCCCGATCACGGGCACGCGCAGGTTCAGGCGGAGGTACTCCTGGAGCGATGCCTCGGTGTCCATCGCCATCGCGAGCACACCGGGGTAGATCTCGCGCGGCTTGAACCCGACCGGCTTGTGCTCGAACTGCGCGGGCACGTCGCCCTTGGCGTCGGTCTCGACGAGCAGGACCCGCTTGCCGGAGTTCGCGGCGAGCAGCGCGGTAGCGGCGGCGACCGTGCTCTTGCCGACGCCGCCCTTGCCGGTGAAAAACAGCAGGCGGCGATCGAGCAGGGCGGGCGCCGGCCCGATCACAGAATTAGCGCTTACCGAAGCCGACCTGGCGGTCCGCCGCTTCCGAGGAGAACTCGACGAACGCGATCTTGTCGCTCGGAACGCCGACCCGGCGGCCCTTCGCGTCGGTCAGCCACAGCATGGGCTTGCCGCCGAGCGCGGCGTCGACCGCCTTCGCCACGGCGTCGGCCGAGTCTTCGGTGTCGACGACGAGTTCCCGAGCGGTGTACACGACCCCGATCCGTACTTCCATGGCCGGTGACCCTACCCGGCGGGCGGCGGGCTCCGGCCAATGAGCACGATCGTCGCCAATATCGGTCAGTTGACCAATAGGAATCGAACTGCGAATCAGGTTTGATCTAACGACAGGGAAACAACAGGCGGGGAGAAACCGATGCGCAGTCGTAGACGGCTTCCTGTCCACGGACGTGTACAAGGAGCCCGTCAACTGGCAGGACGAGGATGGCGACTGGAACGAGATCGACACCGACTTCAAAAAGGTCGACGGCGGGTACGAGACCGCGTCCGCAGCCGTCACAATGCGCGCCGAGGCTCACGCGCCGGGGGAATCCGCGCTCGAACTGCAAGGCGACGACTGGAAGGTCGGATTCCGCCTCGAAGG
>JAWXCJ010000190.1:0-3246 GCA_034408875.1 Actinomycetota bacterium | reverse complement strand
GCTTCGGCCGAGGAGTCGCCCGAGAACATGAAGTGCTCCGGGTCCTTGCCCTCCACGCGCAGCTTGGCGTGCGCGTCGAACCAGCCGGTGACCTCGGCGCGAAACGCTATTTCCTCGGGGTTCTCCTCGAAGTCCATATCTCTTTGTCGCCCTCCCTACTCGGCGGTCATGCGCACGCCGCGCGGGGAGCGTCCGGTTCCTGCGGTCGACGGCACGCCTCGCTCTACGGTCGGGACTCCGGCGAGTTCGCTTCGCTCACCGCGCCGTGCGGCGTTCTGGTGCAGCATTTAGGGCTCGAAGAGCAGGTTGTAGTTGGGGCCGCGGCGAATGTGATGGCCGCCGTCGACCGCGAGCATCTCGCCCGTGATCCACGACGACTCCGGGCCCACGAGGAACCGCACCGCGGCCGCAATGTCGTCGACCTGACCGACACGCGCCACGGGCATCTGCTCCAGGTAGTCGTCGAGCAGCGTGCCGCCGACGGTGATAGCCGCGACCAAGTCGGTGGCGACCAACCCCGGCTGCACCGCGTTGACCCTGATTCCCTGCCCGCCGAGCTCGTCGGCCGCGACCTTGACCAGCATCTCGATACCGGCCTTGCCCGTGCAATACG
Organism: Actinomycetota bacterium; assembly: GCA_034408875.1. Taxonomy (GTDB): domain Bacteria; phylum Actinomycetota; class Acidimicrobiia; order IMCC26256; family PALSA-610; genus JANNHK01. The sequence continues at coordinate 2,633 of JAWXCJ010000190.1, read as the reverse complement.
CGCTCATGAGCCGGTGGGTGCTGTGCCCGGCGATCGATGACATCGCGACGATCGCACCGCCACCACCGGCCGCCATGACCGCAGCGGCGTGCTTGATGCAGAGCATCGTGCCGACGATGTTGAGATCGATCGTGGCCCGCCACGCGGCGACATCGGCACCGACGATCGGACCGAGATGCAATGCGCCACCGGCACAGGCGAACAAGATGTCGAGTGCGTCGTTCGGCTCCGCAGCCAGGGCGACGGCAGCGCGCACGTCGTCCTCGACGGTGACGTCGCACACCGCGTACTGCACGCGCACGTCGGGGTGTGCGGCGGCCGCACGGATCTCGTCGACCGCGGCTTTCAAGCGCTCCTCGGTGCGGGCCGCGATCGTGACGTCGCAGCCGTCGGCCGCCAGCACCTTGGCGGTGCCGAGCCCGATCCCGCTGCCGCCCCCGGTGACGAGCGCGGCCTTGCCTTCGAGGACCGGCATCAGGTGTCGACGATCGCGATCGCCTGCTTGGGACACAGCCGCGCGGCCTCTTGGCAGCGCTCCCGCAACTCCTCGGGCGGCTCTTCCTGGAGCACATAGAGGAAGTCGTCGTCGCGCACCTCGAACACCTCGGGCGCGACGCCCATACACAATGCGTTGCTTTCGCACCGGTCGAAGTCGACGACAACCCGGAACCCCATGCCGGCCTCCCCTGCACTCTGCCTACCCGTTGCTGGGCGCACCGTAGCGGGTTCGCCCAGAATCGCGCCGGGCCCGGCCAGAGTGCTGCACGTATGCCGCGCGCCCCGTTCGCGGTGCATGTACACGTCGAGCGCGGCCTCGGTGCCGTCGGCCAGCTGCACGGAACGCTCGGCCCGGTGCGGCCCCGTGTAGCCGTGTTCCTCGAGCAGCGACCGGTCGTCGCGATCGGCGCGCGACGCCACCGAGAAGATCAGTGGGAACCCCAGATGGAAGTGGGCAAAGCGCGTGACGATGTCGAGCTCGGTGTCATGCTCCCGCCACCCGGTGGCCCGCATCCACCCGTGCGTCACCAGGCGGTCGCCGCGCTTGTACAACGAACGCACGCCCGCCGCCTTGCCGCGGACCTCGACAATCAGGTGCTCGATGAAGTCGTCGCCGTTGAGCGAGCGGCCCGTCAGCGCACCGAGGTGCGCGACGATCCAGTCCTCGTCGTCGGGCCACCCGTTCGCCTCGACGACCTCGGCATTGACCACGGCGCGCAACGCCGGAACGTCGGCCATCGTCGCCGTGCGCAGCACGACGTGCCCCGCCGACACCTCGTGACCCACGGCCGAGCACTGACTACGGACGTCGAGTCGGCGACGGAAGAGCACACCCCCGATACTTTCACTCTGCGGCTCCGGCGTGCGGCCCTCGACCTCAACTGACCCGCCATCCACGGACCGGGCCGTCGGACCTCTCGCCCGGTCACCATTAGTGTCCTCACTCGTGACCGGCGACCAGACGATCGAGACCGCAGACGGCCCGATGCGCCTCTACGAAGCCACGCCCGCGGGCGCGGCGCGGGGCGGTGTCGTGGCGATCCAGGAAGCATTCGGTGTGAACCCGCACATCGAGGACGTCACCCGCCGCCTCGCCGCGGCCGGGTACCACGCCGTCGCGCCCGACCTGTTCCACCGGGGCGGTCCCGGCGGCGTCGCCGACTACGGCGACTTCGAGACGGTCATCAAACTGTTCGGTACGGTCGCGGGCGACGACGCGATCGTCGTCGACGTCAACGCCGCGCTCGACTACCTGCGCCGGGCGGGGTTCGCCGACACGAGCATCGGCATCGTCGGCTTCTGTTTCGGCGGACGCGCCTCCTTCCTGACCGCGTTGCGGAGCACGATCGGCGCCGCGGTCGGCTTCTACGGCGGCGGCATCGTCACCGGCCGGTTCCCGCAGTTCCCGACCCTCATCGACGAAGCCGCCACGCTGCGCACGCCGTGGCTCGGGCTCTTCGGCGACCTCGACGGGTCGATCCCCGTCGAAGATGTCGAAACGCTCCGCACCGCGCTCGTCGCCGCACCGGTTGCAACCGAGATCGTCCGCTACGCCGACGCCAAACACGGCTTCCACTGCGACGCGCGCGACGACTACAACCCCGACGCGGCCGCCGACGCGTGGGCGCGCACGCTCGACTGGTTCGCGGCGCATCTCCGCTGATGGCCGAGCGCTGATGGATCGGCTGGCCGCAGCCCTCGCGGCCGTAGACGCGGCGAATGCCGAGGACACCAACGAGGTGACGGTACGCGGGCGCAGCGGCCCCAAGGAGCTGCTGCACGCCGAACTGGTCACCGAGTGGGTGACGAGGCTCAAGCCCGACGCTTCGGAACCATTGCTCCTGGCGGCACGCGCCCACCATCTCCGCCGCTGGACCGTGCCCCGCTCGTCGCACCCGCCCGGCCGCGTCGGATACCTGCGCTGGCGCCGGCTGCTCCACACGCAGCACGCCACAGAGCTCGGCGCGATCCTGCGCGACGCGGGCTACGACGACGCGACGATCGAACGGGCCCAGGTCATCGTGCGCAAGGAAGGCCTCGGTACCGATCCCGAAGTGCAAGCGCTCGAAGACGCGCTGTGCCTCGTGTTCCTCGAGACGCAACTCACCGACCTCGCCGCCCGCCTCGACGACGAG
>JAWXCJ010000189.1:0-3157 GCA_034408875.1 Actinomycetota bacterium | reverse complement strand
GCCCTGCGCGATGCACTCCTCGATGATGATGGGCCGCCCACCTGCGCCACCCAACTCGTCGTTGACATACTGCGTCGCGGCGTCGAAGCCGTCGGTGAACTCGGGGAAGTCGAACGCGGGCGCGCCCTCGATGTTGATGACGCCGATCGTGAACGGCTCACCTGTCGCCGCGACGCCGGGCGCGTCGGTCTCGGTTGGCGAGCTGTCCGATGTCGGACTCGATGTGTCGTCATCGTCGTCCTCGCCGCCGCACGACGCTGCGAGCAGCGCCAGTACCGTGAGCAGTGCCACTGTGCCGATGCGGTGGGTGTGATGACGCACTGTGTTCCCCCTGTGGAGTCCGGATGCGAGCTGGCAAAAAACTAACCGGCTGATTAGTTTTGCGGTAGTCGGCCGCGGCGCCTCCTCCTCGGCCCTCGGCTCCGAGTGCTCGTGAGGTTCGCGCCATGTCACAGACCAAGGGGCCGCCGCCCTCCGTTTCGCCGCCCGGTCCATCGGTGCAGGAGCTCCTCGACCGCGAACGGCGGCCGATTCCTCCCGCGCTGCGCGACCAGGCGTTCGCTGCTCCCGGCGTCGCCACCGTGGACCGAGCCCGCTACTACTCCTACGAATGGCACCGGCTCGAAGTCGAGCGGCTGTGGCGCCGCGTCTGGCAGATGGCGTGCCGGGAGGAGGAGATCCCCGAGGCCGGCGATCATGTCGTCTACGACATCGTCGACGACTCGCTCATCGTCGTGCGCGCGCCCGACGGCGCGATCCGCGCGTACCACAACTCATGTCTGCATCGAGGTACGCGGTTGCGGATCGAGGACGGAAAGGTGGGCGGCTTTCGCTGTCCGTTCCACGGCTGGACGTGGGACCTCGACGGGAAGCTGATTCACGTCCCCGGCGGCTGGGACTTCCCCCACGTGGAGCCCACCGAGTTCTGCCTGCCCGAGGCGCAGGTTGCGACCTGGGGCGGGTTCGTGTTCGTGAACATGGACGCCGACTGCGAGTCGTTCGAGACGTACATCGAGAACCTCCCCGAACAGTTCGCGACGTGGCCGCTGGAGAACCGCACCAAGGCCGTGCACGTGTGCAAGACGCTCGCGTGCAACTGGAAGGTCGCGTTGGAGGCGTTCATCGAGGCGTATCACTCGATCGCGACGCACCCGCAGATCCTGCCCTACACGGGCGATGCCAACACCCAGTACGACACCTGGCCGGGTAACCGCCACGTCAACCGCATGATCACGCCGTTCGCCACGCCGAGCCCGTATGTCGCAGATACGACCGCCGAACAGGACATTGTCGACGCAATGAACAGCCTCGGCGGCGGCGGCGGCGGCGATGTCCGCGTGCCGGAGGATCGCACCGCTCGGGAGTTCATGGCCGAGAACATGCGCGGCCTCTTCGGCGCCATGACCGGTATCGACATGTCGGAACGCACCGACTGCGAGATGCTCGACTCGATCGAGTACTACCTCTTCCCCAACTTGGCCCCGTGGGCAGGCATCCTCCAGGGCATCGTCTACCGGTTCCGGCCGAACGGCGACGACCCGGATTCGTGCCTGATGGACGTGATGATGCTGCGTCCGTGCGCACCGGACGTGCCCCGGCCGGCGCCGGGGCCGGTCCACAGCCTGGGTCTCGACGAGTCGTGGGAGGACGCACCCGAGTTGGGGGGCCTCATCCCGATCTTTCTCCAGGACACCTCGAACGTCCCGAGGGTGCAGCGCGGGCTGAAGTCGTCGGGGGCCTCGGCGGTCACGTTCGGCGTGTACCAGGAAAGCCGCCATCGCCAGTTCCACGAGACGCTCGACGCCTACCTCGCCCGCCCGTGAGGATGCGCGCGAACATGACCCGGTGACCGAGGAACCGCGGGAGTTCGAGACGATCCGCTACGAACGACCCGCGCCGGGCGTGGCGCGGATCCTGTTGGACCGACCCGAAACGCGCAACGCGCAGGACAAGCGAATGACGTACGAGCTCAACGCAGCGTTCGACCGCGTCGCGTTCGACGACGAGGTCGTGTGCGCGATCCTCGGCGCAACCGGGCCGCATTTCTCGTCGGGCCACGACCTGCGCGACCGCACACGTATGTCCGACTTCACGCCCGTTTCGAACTGGGGTGGATACGCCCGCCCCGGAGCCGAGGGCTACATGGCCGTTGAGGAGGAGATCTACCTCGGCATGTGCTGGCGGTGGCGCAACCTCCCCAAGCCGACGATCGCGCAGGTGCAGGGCAAGGTGATCGCGGGTGCGCTCATGCTGGCGTGGGTGTGCGACCTGATCGTCGCGTCCGACGACGCGCTGTTCTCGGATCCGACCGTGGCGTTCGGGGTCAACGGCGTCGAGTACTTCGCCCACCCCTGGGAGTTGGGGCCGCGCAAGGCCAAGGAGCTGCTGTTCACCGGCGATGCGCTCACCGCGGAGGAATGCCGCCAACTCGGGATGGTCAATCACGTCGTCGCCCGCGACGACCTCGAATCGTTCACGCTGGCACTCGCCGAGAAGGTCGCGGCGAAGGCGCCGATGGGCCTCAAGTTGGCGAAGCAATCTGTGAACCAGGCGGTCGACGCGCAAGGGTTCTGGACCGCGTTGCAGGCGGCCATGTCGCTCCAGCAACTCGGTCACGCCAACAACCAACAGGTGCACGGCATCCCGATCGATCCCGCAGGATTGCCGCCCGCCATGCAGCCGAAACCGAAACCGAAGCAGACGAAGTCGTGAGCCGGCTGGGCCGCCCTCCCGCCTCGAGTGGCGCCGACACGCAGGCTCGGATCCTCGAAGCCGCGCGCCGCTGCTTCGCCGAGCACGGGTACGCCGCGACCACCAACCGCACCATTGCCGGCGACGCGGGCATTACGACCGGCGCGATCTATCACTACTTCGCGTCAAAGCAGCAGCTGTACGAGGCGGTGTTCACCGAGGTCGAGGAGATGGTGAGCGCGCGGCTCGTCGCGGTGCGCGAGGCCGCGCCCGAAGGATTCGGAGCGCGGATGCGAGCCGTGCTCGAAGACACCTCCGCCCTCAACGTCGAGGATCCTTCGCTCGCTCGGTTCCTCGTCACGGTGGGTACCGAGGCTCGCCGTCACGCCGAGCTTGCGCCGTTGCTCCGGTCGCTCGGCACGTACAACCGCAAGGTGTTCGGGCCCATCGTCGACGACGCCATGGC